>JAFTEJ010000069.1 GCA_017453725.1 Clostridia bacterium
CCCCTCGCCTTGTTATAGCCGTGGAGCGCCGAGACGCTCGCGCCCATACAGACGGTCGTGTCGATGGCGTTCAGCGGCGCGCCCGCGCCGAGCGTGTAGCAGCCGATGTCGCCGCTGACGTAGACGCCGAGCTTTTTGAGGACGTAGAAGAGCCCTCTGTGCGGGCAGCCGGGGCACATTACCGGAGGACGTACCGGCGCTTTTTCGGCGCATTCGCAGCCCTTTTCGGAGGCGACGCCGAGCGCGTTCCTCACCGTCACCTGCGAGAACTCGCCGCAGACCGGGAAGAGGCTCTTGCCCTCGACCTCGATGCCGAGCGTTCTGACGAAGCGTTCGATGACGGGGTCGAGCTCCTCGACGACGACGAGGCGTTCGACGTTGGCCGCGAAGTCGCGGATGAGCTTCTCCGGCAGCGGGTTGACCATACCGAGCTTCAGGTAGGAGGCGGAGTCGCCGAGCGCTTCGCGCGCGTACTGGTAGCAGTCGCCGGCGGTTATGACGCCGAGCCTTTTGTCGTTATACTCGACGCGGTTGAACCACGCGGAGTTCGCCTCCTCCGCGAGCTTCGCCATACGCTCCTCGACGAAGGGGTGTCTCCCCTTCGCGTTGGCGGGCACCATAACGAACTTCGCGGGGTTTTTCTCATAGTCTTTAAGCGGCAGGTCGGCGCGGTCGGAAAGCTCCACGGCGCTCTGCGAATGCGCGACGCGTGTGCAGAGGCGCAGGATGACGGGCGTATCGTATTTCTCCGAAAGCTCGTAAGCCTCCCTGACGAAGGCGAGGCACTCGCCGGAATCGGAGGGCTCAAGCATAGGCACCTTCGCGGCGATGGCGTAGTTGCGGGAATCCTGCTCGTTCTGCGAGGAGTGCATTCCCGGATCGTCCGCGACGCCGATGACAAGTCCGGCGTTGACGCCGGTGTAGGATACCGTGAAAAGCGGGTCCGCCGCGACGTTCAGCCCGACGTGCTTCATACCCGTGAATGCTCTCGCGCCGCCGATGGAAGCGCCTATTGCGGTTTCGAGCGCGACCTTTTCGTTCGGCGCCCACTCCGCGTAAACCTCCGGGAACTTCGCCGCGAACTCGGTTATCTCCGTCGAGGGCGTTCCCGGATAGCTGGATACGAGTTTTACTCCCGCCTCATAGAGGCCTCTGGCAACCGCTTCGTTGCCTATCATTATTTTTTTCATCGCCATTCCTTCTTCCCTGATGAAAATAGATATTGATATTTTACACCCCGCGGGGCGCTTTGTAAATAGTTATTTTCGCCGTCGGGCGTTTTTTTGACGAAAAACGGCGCAAAAACGCCGGAACGCGCGAGACGCTCCGGCGTTCGGGTGCGGGTTCGGGAGTTACGGCTCGTCTGCGAGCCCGACGGCGGCGCGGAGTATCATAAGCGCGTCGGAGACGGTTATCTCTCCGTCGCCGTCAACGTCGCCGAGCCGCAGCGCGTCGGGAGTTTCATCCGCGAGCTTCGCGGCGATACGCAGCGCGGCGAGCGCGTCGGAAACGGTGATCTCTCCGTCTCCGTCGAGGTCGCCCCTCACGCCCTGCGCGGCGACGAGCGCGTCGTAACGCTCCTTCGCCGCGGTCAGCTTTGAGTAAGACGGGATAAGCGTCGAGATCGCCCTGTCGCTCTCCCTGCCGCAGACCGTCAAAAGCGCCTCGATCTCGGCGCCGTCCTCAAGCGTTACTTCGTCCGGGAGCGCGTCGATGCGTGCGTTCAGCCTCGTATAGAAGCCGGAACGGAGGATATTATAGGCGTCCGTCTGCGCGCCGCCCGACGGATAGCATGTATAGGTGCTTATGCGGTTGACGCTGCCGTCCGCTTCCCTCGCCCAGCCCTTGAGCTGAAGGCGCCCGTTCTCGACCTCGACGGTCGTGAAGGTAGGCAGGTTCGGCTGGCTCGCCATCGCGAGAGAAATAAGGCCCAGGTAATTCGTCGGATCGGGGTTGTGGCACTTGCTGCCCGTGGCGGAGCCGGCGTTCGTGTAGACGGTGCCGACAGGGTCGATAACGTAGGAGGTGCGGTTCGTTCCGTCGAGGTCGACGAAGGAGCCGGAGTTCTGCTCGATCTTCGAGCCGCCCTTCATATTGTTCGTGCGGATCCAGACGTGGTCGTGCCCCTGGAACATTATATCGACGCCGTATCTGTCGAGAATCGGAACGATGAGCGAGCGGAGCTCACGCGTTTCGCTGTCGTAGGTATGCACGGGGTATGAATACATACCCTGATGGGTCACGACTATTTTGAAGTCCTTGTCGGTGTTCGCCAGGTCGTCTTCGAGCCACGCGAGCTGCTTGTCGCGGAGCTCGCGGAAGTTGACCTTGAAGTTATCCGGCTGGTATTCGTCGAGCCCGTCGTTGGCGGCGGCGATGTTGCCGTTGATGACGGTGAAGTGTACGTTGCCGTAGTCGAAGGAGTAGAAGAAGGCGTGGTCGTATTCGCCGAGCGGATCGACGTAGTTATGCCTTCTGACCCAGTAGGGATAGTTGAAGGAGGAGTTCCAGGAGTCGTAGCGGAAGTCGTGGTTGCCCATCGTCGCGGCGAGCGGCTGGCTGCGGAAAAGCTCGGTGTTGCTGTAGAAATACCAATCCCAGCAGCGTTCGCTCATCGCGGCGTCCGTTTCGTCGCCGGTGCAGACGAAGAACTCCGCGCCCGAAAGGCGCACCGCTTCGTTCCACGATTTCTGCAGCTCGGCGTATCTGTCGCCGTACGCGACGATTATATCCTCCCACGCCGTCGCGCCGGAGGCTTCGGGCTGCGGGTCGCCGGCGATGAAGAATGAGAACTTCTCGTCTCCGTCGTCGGTGCGCAGGTAGCAGGGCGGCGACCAGACGTCGTCGCCGTTGCCGTAGCGGTACCAGTATTCGCGTCCGGGCTCGAGGTTATCGACCGTGACGTAGTGTATATACTGCTTCCTGACCTCGGGTCCGGTCAGCGAGCCCTTCTGGTCGGTATAGTGTTCGGAATGCCCGGTATAGACGGTCGCGTTCGTGAAATCCTGCTCGATCGGGCCGTAGGGTATGACCTGAACGACGGCGTCCATCGCGCCCGCGGTCGCCCAGCTCATATTGCGGGTCGTTCGGGCGTCCGTGCCGAAGACGGAGTTGAAGTGCCAGAGCTGATCCTGGTTCGTGTTTTTGCTTCTCGGGTAGAAGTAAACCGGCAGCGAACACGCCGTTCCTCTCTCGTTGACCGCTTCCGCGCAGAAAATATCGTCCTCGCCCGGAAGATCCGTCTTGAGGTTCAGCGAGCAGTTGCCGGAGGAGGTCTTCGTTTTGACCGTCCCGTACTGCACGCTTTTATCGAGCTGCGCGGCGGACGCCTCGTGGAGGTATATACATTTATCCGAAGCGCCCTCCGGGAAGGTCACTCTGTATCTGACTCTGCCGTTCTGAGCGTATTTTTTCGCGTCGACGGTGTAGGTCAGCGCTATCGTGCCGTTGTGCTGGACGTCTCTGTAAGCCTCGAAGTAAGCGTCCCGCACGGGGTCGTATATCTGCAGGATGAGCGTCGCTTCCACGTCCTTCGTCTTCCCCTCGAAGCCGAAGACCACGTCGCCGGTCACGCCGGAAACGTCCGCCTCGAACGCCTGGTACGGGATCGCTTCGGCGTCGAGCGTCCAGGTCGTGTATCTGTATTCGTCGTCCGCGCCCTGCATAGAGGTCTCGCGTTCGCTCTTTTTGCCCTCGAGCACGTCGCCGCCGGAGGTCGATTCGAAGGCGTAAACCGGCAGCTTACGCGCCGCGTAAAATCTCACCTCGGTCGTAACGCCCTTCTCCGTGCCGATATACGCCTGCAGAAGAAGTCCCGTTGATGTGGGCACCGACTTCGCGCTGCCGACCGTCGGGCACTGCGCGGCCTCGGCGACGGACGCTCCCGCGGCAAGCCCGAAAAAGCGGACCGCGCCTATACCGATAAGCATCGCCGCGCAAAGCAGCAGCGACAGAGTTTTTGTTCCGAATGCTCTTTTCATATTCTTACCTCCCCTTATAACGGATAGCGAAAACCGCCTTTCGGCGATATGTTTACGCTTCGATTTTATCATAAACGGCCGGATATGTCAAGACCGCGGAACGCGTATCCGCGGTCCGAAGGCGTATGTGTTTTCCGCGCTCCGCGAGCTAAACCGTAAGGTGTCTGTATATCCTGTTGAACAGACTCCGCGATATGCCGTTGACGTTCACGACGTCCCATATCGTTTCGAAATCGCCGTGCTCCTCGCGGTAGTCGATTATCCTGTACGCGAGCGCTTCGCCTATCCCGTCGAGCATCATCAGCTCATCCGCGGACGCGGTATTTAGGTTGACGATCCACTCCGTTTCAACGGTTTTTGTGGTTGACGACGCCGGGCGGAAGATCAGGTCGCCGTTTGAAAACCTGCGTACGGCAAGAAACGCCGCCGCGGCGATGAACAGCGCGGCAAGCGCGAGCGCGATTATTTCGACGGGCCTGAACCTCATCGTCTTTTTACGCTCGGCGGGTTTGGTCTCCTGTATTTCCTCCCGCTTTTCTTCCTCCGGCATAAGCTCCCTCCGGCAAAAACGGACCCGGCGGGAATATCCCGTCGGATCCGTCGTCGCGTTTTTTACGCAAGGCTGTGCTTGACTCTGTCCTTCTCCTCGGCGCGTTTGGCGTTGTTGAAGCGGTCGGTGGTGCCTACGAGGTAACCGGTGATCCTGCGGATCCTCTCGAAGCCGACTCCCTCGCCTATTCCGGTCTCTGTGGTAACTATGCTCTTTGTCATTTTCTTTTCCTCCTGATAGATTTGTTTATGTTGGTTTATTTAACTCCGTAGAATTTGGGCATATTGGGGTACTTTTTGCGAAGCTCGGCGAGCTTCTCGTAACTGACCTCCTCGCCCTCGTGTCTGCCGCAGCGCGGGCAGGTATCGCCGATGACGCCGGTGTAGCCGCAGACGGGGTCGCGGTCGACGGGGTGGTTGACGGAACCGTAGCCGACTCCCTTCTCCTTCATACAGCGGATGACCGATTCGAAGGCGTCGAGGTTTTTGCAGGTGTCGCCGTCGAGCTCGACGTAGCTGTTGTGTCCGGCGTTCGTCAGCGCGTGATAAGGAGCCTCAAGGCTGATCTTGTCGTAAGCGCCGATGTTGTAATAGACCGGAACGTGGAAGGAGTTGGTGTAGTATTCCCTGTCGGTGATGCCCGGCAGCTTGCCGAACTTCTGGCGGTCCGCGCGGACGAATCTGCCGCTGAGTCCCTCGGCGGGAGTGGCGAGCAGCGTGAAGTTCAGGCCCTCCGCCTTCGCCTTGTCGTCGCACATCTTGCGCATATGAGTGATGATCTCAAGCCCGAGCTTCTGGCTCTCGGGGCTTTCGCCGTGGTGCTTGCCGGTCAGGGCGACGAGCGTTTCGGCAAGGCCGATGAAACCGACGCTGAGCGTGCCGTGCTTCAGCACTTCGGCGACGCTGTCGTCGTCCGCGAGCTTCTGCGAATCGATCCACACGCCCTGGCCCATAAGGAAGGGGTAGTTGCGCGCCTTCTTCGTGCACTGGATGCCGAAGCGGTGGAGGAGCTGGCGGAAGACGAGCTCCATACGCCTGTCGAGTATCGAATAGAACTTATCGATATTGCCCTCGGACTCGAGCGCGATCCTCGGCAGGTTGATGGACGTGAAGCTGAGGTTGCCTCTGCCGCAGGTGATCTGGCGGCTCGGATCGTGGACGTTCGCTATAACTCTCGTGCGGCAGCCCATATACGCGACCTCGCTGTTGAAATCGCCGGGCTTGTAGTAGGCGAGGTTATAGGGCGCGTCGAGGAAGGAGAAGTTCGGGAAGAGGCGCTTGGCGGAGGTCTTCATCGCGAGCTTGAAGAGGTCGTAGTTGGGGTCTTCCTTGTTGTAGCTGACGCCCTCCTTGACCTTGAAGATCTGCACCGGGAAGATCGGCGTTTCGCCGTTTCCGAGGCCGGCGTCGGTCGCGAGCAGCAGGTTTTTGATGACCATACGCGCTTCCGGCGATGTATCGGTGCCGTAGTTGACGGAGCTGAACGGGACCTGCGCGCCGGCGCGGGAGTTCATCGTGTTGAGGTTGTGGATGAAGGCTTCCATCGCCTGATATGTGGCTCTGTCGGTCATACGCATCGCGGTCTCGACGGACTTTTTGTGCGCCTTCTCGGCGTTCTCACGCTTGAAGCCCTTGCCGACTATGTAGTCGACGACCTTCGCGCCGAACTCGTCGGCGTTCGCCATTCTCACGTCGTCGCCGACGGTCTTCTTGAGCTCGGCGATGAAGTTATCCGCGTCGCAGAGGTCGTCGCCGTCCGCGTAGAAATAGTACTGCGTCAGCGCCTTGAAATATTCCTTTTTGAATGTCTTGGCGACGCCGGGCGCCATGCAGTAGTCGAAGTTCGGCACGCTCTGGCCGCCGTGCATCTCGTTCTGGTTCGCCTGAATGGCTATGCAGGCAAGCGCGGAGTAGCTGGAGATGCCGTTCGGCTCGCGCAGGTAGCCGTGACCGGTGGAGAAGCCGCCCTTGAAGAGCTCCAGCAGGTTGATCTGGCAGCAGGTCTCGGTCAGCATATAGAAGTCTTTATCATGGATGTGGATGTCGCCGTGGATGTGCGCGGCTGCGATGTCTTTGGGCAGGATGTAGTTATCGACGAAGTATTTGCCGCCTTCGGAGCCGTATTTCAGCATCGTGCCCATCGAGGTGTCGGCGTCGATGTTCGCGTTCTCGCGCTTGATGTCGGCGTCCGCCGCCGAGGAGAACGTCAGCTCCTTGTATATATCCATCAGGTCGGACTCGGTCTGGCGGATCTTCGCGTGCTCGGCGCGGTAGAGTATGTACGCTTTCGCGATCTTCGTGTAGCCGTGCTCGATGAGCTTCTCTTCGACGAGGTCCTGCACCTCCTCGACGGTGGGTATCCCCGTCGACGGGATAGCAAGGATGACCTTTTCGGTAAGGTTATCGAGCTCGGCGTCGCTCAGGCCGTTGGGGTCGGAGGCGTCCGCCGCCTTTTTTATGGCCTCTCTTATTTTAAGCGCGTCGAACGGGACGACATCGCCGCTTCTCTTTCTTATTTTCCAGATCATCTGCAGCACCCTTTCATTTATAATAATATATGTCGATGTATGAACCGCCGTCGGCCGCGGCTTCCGGAGAGCGCACCGCGCCCGTCGGAGCCGTTGTGCATATAATACTATCACCTTTCCGAGCGTTTGTCAAGTGTTTTTTTAAAAAATCCACAATATCTTGTGTTTTACCTCCGCTTTTTCAACTAAATATGCTAATTGTTAAAGCTTTGTGATGTTGAAAAATTGTTTACCGAATGCTCAAAAAAGAGTTTACAACACTTGTCTGTTGTGGTATAATGTGTAAGCTTTCGGAAACGTGCGCGTTGTTGAAAACCTGTTGAAAACGCGTTGGAAGACGCGCGAAATATTTTTCGAAAACGTAAATATCCGCCCGTGGCGCAGTTGGATAGCGCATCAGATTCCGATTCTGGGGGTCGGGGGTTCGAATCCCTTCGGGCGGGCCAGATATCCCGATATGGCAATTTTGCCATATCGGGATATCTTTTTTGCCCGCCCGAAGGGATTCGAAACGAGCTCTGATTCGCCGCAGGCGAATCAGCAGCAAAGCGCCGGGGGCGCTTTGTGCAAGCGAGAAGAGAACCAACCCGCCGCTGACACAAGAAGGACGAGCTCCATACTGCGCAACTTCCATACCATTACTTAATCATCCATTCCGATTCGCCTATCCCCTCTTAATATAATAACGCTATTGCATAACAACCGCTTCTCTGCTATAATAATCACGGTGATAAACCATGCTCAATCTCTCCCTCATATGCAAAACCGAAGAATTCCTAAAGCGCACTTTCGACGAAAGCGCCTTTCTTTCCGCGCACTCGGACGCGAAGGCATAACGGAATAATCCGTATATATCTCTGCAAAGCGCGCATAACAATACCGAAAGTGAGGTATTGTTATGTTCAAACACGAAAAGAAACTGTTCCACCCGGTCGGCGTCGAACGGCCGAATCCGCAGTACGCGGCGCTGCTGCACGAGCAGCTCGGCGGCTGCAACGGCGAGCTGAAGGCCGCCATGCAGTATATGGCGCAGAGCTTCAGGATCAAGGACACCGAGATCAAGGACCTCTTCATGGATATCGCCGCCGAGGAGCTCGGACACATGGAGATGGTCGCGGAAACGATAAACCTGCTCAACGGACACGACGTCGATTACCGCGCGGTCCCCGCGGGCGAGATACAGACTCACGTGGTGCTCGGGCTCAACCCGGGGCTGATAAACGCTTCCGGATACTCCTGGACGGGCGACTACGTTTCCGTTACCGGCGACCTCTGCGCAGATCTGCTCTCGAATATCGCGTCCGAGCAGCGCGCGAAGGTCGTTTACGAATACCTTTACCGCCAGATCGAAGACAAAAAGGTGCGCGAAACGATCGACTTCCTGCTCAACCGCGAGGAAGCGCACAATCAGATGTTCCGCGACGCCTTCAACAAGGTGCAGAACACCGGCTCCGACCGCGATTTCGGCACGACGAAGGCGGCGAGAATGTATTTCAGTATGTCCGAGCCGTCGCCGAACAACAACCCCTTCTCCGATCCGCAGACGCATCAGCCGTCATTCAAATAAAAGCTAACGCCTCACGGTCTCCCGTGAGGCGTTTCGTTTTACAGCTCTACCGTTTTCGTCGCGATGCGGTCGCAGAAGGCTTTGTCGTGCTCGACGAAGAGTATCGTCGGCGCGTATTTCAGCAGCAGCTCCTCGATCTGTATGCGCGAGATTACGTCGACGTAGTTGAGCGGCTCGTCCCATATATGAAGGTGCGCGTTCTCGCAGAGGCTGCGGGCGATGAGCGCCTTCTTTTTCTGCCCCGCGCTGAAATCCGCCATAGCCTTCTCACACTGCACGCGCCCAAAGTCGAGCTTGCGCAGTAGCGCTTTGAAAAGGCTCTCGTCTATGCCGCAGCGGGCGGCGTAGTCGGAAAGGCCGCCGCGCAGTCCGGAGGCGTCCTGCGGAACGTAGGAAATCTTCAGCCCACCGCCGACGGTCACTTCGCCGGTGTGCGGTATATCCTGCCCGACGATGAGCCTGATAAGGCTCGACTTGCCGGAGCCGTTGCCGCCGAGCAGCGCGACGCGGTCGCCCTTCTCGATAACGAAGCTGACGTCCGAGCAGACGGGCGCGCCGCCGTAGGAAACGGAAACGCCGTCCAGAGTCACGAGCCGCCGCGAGCGGTATTCGCTCTGGCGTATCTTCAGCGCGTCGGAGACCTCGACGTCCTTGAGCAGCGTTTCCTTCTCGTCGAGGGCGCGGTTTTGCCTGCGCTCGAGGTTTTTCCTGCGCTGCTGCATACGGCGCGACTGCTCGCCGATATACGCTCTGCCGCCGCATTCGTTATACTTTTCGCGGTCCTTGATATTGCCTATCTTTTCGCTCTCGACCTTGTCTGCCCACTGCCGCGACTGCCGCGCCGCCGCTTCGAGCCGCGTTATATCCTTGCGCAGACGCGCGTTGCGGTCGAGCTCGAAGGCGTCGCGCAGCTCCTTGTTGCGGTACCACGAGGAGAAGTCGCCCTTCTGAATCTCTATCCCGGTGCGGTTTATCGAAAGGACGTGGTCGACGCAGCCGTCGAGGAATGCGCGGTCGTGCGAGACGAGGATGAAGCTCTTTTTGGAGTTCAGATAGCGGCTGACCTGTTCCCTGCCGCGCATATCGAGGTGGTTTGTCGGCTCGTCGATGAGCAGGAAGCGGTTGTCTTTAAGGAACATCACCGCGAGCAGCACCTTCGTCTGCTCCCCTTTTGAAAGCGTGGAAAAAGGGCGGTAAAGCACTCCCTCGTCCACGCACAGCTCGCCGAGCTCGCGCTTCAGCCGCCACAGCTCGAGGTCCGGACAGACGCTCCGCGCGGCTTCGAGCGCGTCGGCGCCGGGATCGCGCACTTCGTAGGGGAAATACTCGAACCCGACCGACGCGGAAATGCTTCCGCTGTATTCGTATTCGCCCGTCAGCAGTTTCAGGAAGGTGGTCTTTCCCCTGCCGTTGCGGCCGGTGAAGCCGAGCTTCCAGTCGGTGTCGAGCTGAAAGCTGACGTTTTCGAAAATGTTGTCAAAGCTGCCTTCGTAGGCGAAGGTAAGCTCCGAGACGTTTATCAGTGACATAGGCTTCTCCTTTTAACAGAATCGGCCGCGGAAAGTCTCCGCAGCCGATACAAGTCAAAAGCAGCCCATTCGGGCGTTATGAAGCGACACGGTCGGAGAAGGGCCGTCTTCCCGCTGACCGGCAGAACGAACAAGCGGCGCAGGCCGAGCGGTCCGTATCGTCTACCGTTTATCAGCAAGAAAACCCGTACATTCTCCCAACTCCATTCGCTCGTTTTGATAATTATAGCGCGGCGGACGGAAAAAGTCAAGCGCGGCTCATTCCACCGTGACGGATTTCGCGAGGTTCTTCGGCTTATCGACGTCGCAGCCGTTCTCCTTAGCGATGTAGTAAGCGAAAAGCTGCAGAGGTACCGTCTCCGGCACCGGCATAAGCATCGGATCGGTGCGCGGGACGTATATCACGTCGTCCGCCTCCTTGAGCATACGCCTGTCGCCTTCGATGGCGACGCCGAGCACGCGGGCTCCGCGCGCCTTGACCTCGCGGACGTCGCCGGCGGTCTTTTCGTAAAGCTCCTTCCTGCAGGCGAGGGCGATGACGAGCCTTCCCTCGTCTATCAGCGCGATCGTACCGTGCTTCAGCTCGCCCGCGGCGTAAGCCTCGGAGTGGATGTAGCTTATCTCCTTGAGCTTCAGCGACGCTTCGAGGCAGACGGCGTAATCGAGGTTCCTGCCGATGAAGAAGAGCGACGTGTTATCCTTGTATTTACGCGCGAGTCGCCCGATGCCGCCGTTCATATCTATGGCGCGCTGGCAGCGCTCGGGAAGCGAAGCGATGCCCCTGACGAGCTCGGCGCGGCGGCTTTCGTCGAGCCTGCCGAGCTTATCCGCCATAAAGACGGCGAGCATCGTCAGCACCGCGACCTGCGTGGTATACCCCTTCGTCGTGGCGACGGCGATCTCCGGACCCGCCCAGGTGTAAAGCACCGAGTCGGCGAGCTTCGCGACGGTGCTGTCGACGACGTTGACTATGCCGACCGTCTTCGCGCCGAGGCGCTTGCATTCGCGGAGCGCGGCGATGGTGTCCGCCGTTTCGCCCGACTGCGAGATGACGACGACGAGCGTTCCGGAGTCGATTATCGGCTCGCGGTAGCGCAGCTCGCTGGCGACCTCGACACGCACCGGGACGCGGCAGAGCGATTCT
Source organism: Clostridia bacterium (assembly GCA_017453725.1). GTDB lineage: Bacteria > Bacillota > Clostridia > Oscillospirales > RGIG8002 > RGIG8002. The sequence continues at coordinate 11,298 of JAFTEJ010000069.1, forward strand.
ATCAGATCGCGCCCGACGCATCCGGCGTGGTAGGCGGAGCCGCAGGCGGTTATCACTACGCCGGTCATACTCCGCAGCCATTCCTCCGTAAGCCCGATCCCATCGAGCTCGACGCTGCCGTTTTTAAGGCGCGGCTCTATCGCCGCGCGGAGCGCGTTCGGCTGCTCCATTATCTCCTTGAGCATAAAGTGCTCGTAGCCGCCCTTTTCCGCCGCTTCGACCGACCAGCTTATGCGCGTCGCTTTTTTGACGATCTCGCGCCCCGCCGGATCGAAGACGGTAAGCGCATCCGGCTTAACAAGCGCGAACTCGCCGTCCTCGAGGTAGATGACG
>JAFTEJ010000070.1 GCA_017453725.1 Clostridia bacterium
CGGTCGCGCTGCACAAGTCCGTGCTTCACGGCGGCAAGACCATCGAACGCGGCAAGCTGCGCGGAGTCGTCAGCGACGGTATGTTCTGCTCCGTCGCGGAGCTGGGCGTCACCGTCCACGATTTCCCGACAGCTATCGAAGACGGCATACTTATTATTGATGAAGACGAATACGAAGCCGTCCCCGGCACGGATATAAGAGAAGCGCTCGGGCTGGACGACACCGTCGTTGAATTCGAGATAACCTCCAACCGCCCGGACTGCCTCTCGGTCATGGGACTGGCGAGGGAGACCGCCGCGACCTTCGGAACGGACATCACGTATCCCTACCTCGACGCGGGCGAATACGCCGGCGGCGACGTGAATAAGTATATTTCCGTGGAGGTGCGCGACGCGGATCTCTGCCCGCGCTATTCCGCCGCGGTCGTGAAGGACATAAAGATCGCGCCATCGCCGCGCTGGATGCGTGAACGCCTCCGTGCGAGCGGCGTGCGTCCGATAAACAACATCGTCGACATAACGAACTTCGTTATGCTCGAATACGGTCAGCCGATGCACGCCTTCGACCGCTCCACTCTGAAGGAAGGGCGCATCGTCGTGCGCCGCGCCGCCGAAGGCGAAAGCATAACGACGCTTGACGGCGGCGAGCACCCGCTCGACCGCGATACGCTCGTTATCGCCGACGGCGAACGCCCCGTCGCGCTCGCCGGAGTTATGGGCGGCGAAAACACCGAGATCAGAGATACGACCGAAACCGTAGTCTTCGAGTCCGCTAATTTCAACGGCGCCGCCGTCCGCATAGCGGCGAAGAAGGCGGGACTGCGCACCGATTCCTCCGCGCGTTTCGAGAAGGGGCTTGACAGCCGCAACACGCTGCCCGCGCTCGTCCGCGCGCTCCAGCTCGTTGAAACGCTCGGCGCCGGCACGGTGGTAAAAGGGATTATTGACGTCGATAACGCCGCCTTCGCTCCGCGCAGGCTTAAGTTGGATGCCGACTGGATAAACGGCTTCCTCGGCACGGAGATTCCCGCCGACGATATGCGCGACATACTCTCGGACATCGACTTCGAAATCGAGGGCGACGAGATAATCGTGCCGTCCTTCCGCGCCGACGTGGAATGCGAGGCGGACGTCGCCGAGGAGATTGCGAGATTTTTCGGTTACAATAATATAGGCGACACGATGATGAAGGGCGAGGCGTCCTCTCACGGCTACACCGACGCGGAGATATTCCGCAAGCGCCTGCACGCGTCCGCCGTATCGCTGGGGCTCTTCGAGATAATGACCTACTCCTTCATCAGCCCGAAGTATTACGATAAGATCAGACTGCCGATCGACAGTCCGCTGCGAAACTATATGACCATCAGCAACCCGCTCGGCGAGGACACCTCGGTTATGCGCACGACGATGATACCCTCCGCTCTGGAGGTCGTCGCCCGCAACTGCTCGCGCGGAGTCACCGCCGGAAGGCTTTATGAAGAGGGCACCGTATATATCCCGACGGAGCAGGGCAAGCTCCCGCTGGAGCAGAAGCGCTTCACCGTGACCGTTTTCGGCGAGAACGCGGAGTTCTTCGCCGTCAAGGGAATGCTGGAGGCGCTCTTTGCGGACGTCGGCGTCGGCGGCGTGAAGTTCGCCGCGAAGACGGACGACCCGACCTTCCATCCCGGCCGCTGCGCCGTGATAACGAAGGGGGACGACGTCCTCGGCGTTATCGGTCAGATCCATCCCGTGACCGCGCAGAACTGGGAGATAACCGTCCCCGTCTTCGTCGCGGATCTGGACGAGGAGCTTATGCGCGCGCTGCGCAAGCCGATAACGGACTATAAGCGCCTGCCGAAATACCCCGCGATAACCCGCGACCTTGCGCTGGTGTGTGACGAGAACGTCACCGCCGGAGCGCTGTCGGATATAATTTCCGCCGCCGGCGGAAGCATAGTCGAGAGCGTCAGACTGTTTGACGTCTATCGCGGCAAGGGCGTTACGGACGGCAAGAAGAGTATGGCATACAGCGTCGTGCTCCGCGCCGCCGACCACACTCTGACGGACGCCGAAGCGGAGTCCGCCGTCGCCGCGATACTCAAAAAGCTCGAAGCCGCGGGCGCGACACTGCGCTCCTGACGTGCGGGGAAAACCCGATCCCGGCTCCCGCCGGTCGGAAAGGTAAAGGGGAAAGGAGAACTATTATGAACGACCCTACCATTCAATTCAGGATCAGATCGAACGATTCCGACGAGATGAAAAAGCTGCTCAAGCAGATCTACGCGGCGCTTGAGTCGAAGGGGTATAACCCGATTAACCAGCTCGTGGGGTATATTCTCTCCGAGGATCCCACCTACATCACCACCCACGATAACGCCCGCAGTCTCGTCCGCAGGATAGACCGCGACGAGCTCCTTCAGGAGATGCTGAAGGCGTATCTCGAGCTGTAAGAAAGGAAGATGATATGGACCTTTTGATGTATAAGGGCAAGCCGCTTGTCCGGCAGGATAACACGATCTACTACGGCAACATGAACGAGAAGTACGTCGCTATGATTCAGATTGCCGACTATACCGAAAAGGACGGTATGAAGCTGCCCTCAAAGCTGCTCGTTCAGCTCGCGCTTACCGATCCGGAGATCCGTATGCGCGACAAGATCGTAAAAAAGACGGAAAAGAGCACCCTCTACGACGCGATCGAGATCGCGGCCATATGGCTCGAGCGCTCGCTGAAGCAGTAAAACCGATAATTCGCAAAAACAGCGGTCATACGTCAAGTGTGACCGCTGTTTTTTTGTGAGTGTCAGGCGGGAAACAGATTTTCAAAACCTGATTTACACCTGATTTGCACGCCATAACGAGGCGGCGTCTCTGTTATCTTATAATTATATTATTGTTTATCCACTCTTCCTCTTCTGTCTCGGTACTGCTTGGGAGTGACGCCGACTGAGGCGTGAAACACCTTCGTAAAATAGCTCTGGTCGTCGAAACCGCATAAGCCGGCTATATCCACTATACGCACGGTGTTGTCGAGCAGAAGCTGCTTGCTCCGCTCGATACGCACCTCGCGTATGTAGTCGGTCAGGCTCATTCCGATCTCGTCCTTGAAGACGGTGGAGATGTAGGAGCGCGAGAGGTAAACCTTTTTCGCTATATCATCCAGCGAAATCTTCCTTGCGAAGTTTGCGTTTATATATTCGGTTATCTTATATACCGCGGAGGAGTGTTTCAGCCGCGGCAGCGAGAAGGAATAGTCGATGAACTTATGCACTATGCCCGTAACCCAGACGTTCATCTCCTCGAAGGTGGTGAAGCGGTCGATGTCGCTGAGGTATTTGGCGTTGAGCGCCATAACCTCGCGCATATCCGCGCCGGCGTCTATGACCGCGCGTGAGAGCACGACCACCAGCTCGATTATACGCGCCTTGATCGTCGGGAAGTCGAACGCGTTGGAGAAGTATATGTGCCCGAGCAGTTCGTTGAGCGCGTTCTGCGCCCCGGCTTTGTCGTGGGTCAGTATCATCGAGCGCAGCGCCTTCTCCTTTTCGATGGGGTAGATGAATGCGAAATCCTGCTCGTCTCCGGCGGAGATGGCGTTCATAAGCTGCTCCTGCTCGAAGATGAAGCTTCCGCTCATCCCGGGCGATATTCCCGAAGCGAACGCCGCTACCGCGCAGATGACCGAGGCTATGTGGTTGACCGTTTCCGGCTTCATCACCGGAAGGGTGGAAACGTATTCCGCCATTTCACCGTCCGCGGCGGGGACGTCCTCCGGCTCGCCGATGACTATCGGGCCGGCGATGAAGCTGCCCGCAAGCTTGCCGCTCCTGTCGGATACCGGCGCGGCGATGAAGGCGAGCCCGGCGGGGCAGAAGTATATGTATTTGCCGTTCCAGCGATAGGATTCGCGGCTCGCGTGAAGGTGCGAATCGCAGGCGCGGCAGGGCTCGTGGGAGAACCTGTCGCGGAAGGCGCAGGGGGATGGGTCTCCCTGCAGTTTGTCGTCCGCGATCTCGACTATGGCGCAGTCGAGCCCGCATAGCGATTTTATATGCGCCGCGCTTTCGGCGCAGCGTCGCCGCAGATACGTCTGCACTCCCGAGCACCTCCCTTGCCTGTGGCTTTTATAAATATTATCAGATTTTTTGTAAATAATCAAGACGCTGCAGCGGCTTCGGGCGATGTTTTTTTGAAAAGCCGCGTTTTTATTTTTCTTGCAATAGCAGGATGTGTATGTTATAATGAAAAAAAACGGCGGCAACGCCTTGACCGGAGAGTAAATTATGAAAAGAATCGGAAAAATTAAAATAATATCGCTGCTCATCGCGCTGCTGCTTATCCTGTCTGCGATATATATGCCGTCCGCGGGCGCGGAGCGCTTCGAAGCGCCGGCGGGAGCTAACGGCAGAGCGTTCTGTCAGCCTGAGCGAAGCGAAGGAGCCCCCGCGTATTCCGAAAGTATGCGGGAGGAAGGGGATTCCTCGTCCTTCGGGCTCGGAATGACGGACGCTGTCCTTCCGACCGAAAACAGCGCTTTCATCGGCGAGGCGACCGTGCCCGTGTTTGAAACCGGATCGCGCGGCGAATCGGACGTTTCGCGATCGACGCCGTGGCAGTATAACTATACCGACGAAAGCTGGGCGGCTTACGAAGCCGCGCTCGCCTCCGCGCAGACCGCGGATGAACGCGCCGCGGCGTTTGCACTTCTCACGCCGCGCGGCACCGCCTCCGTCACCGGAAGCTTCTTCAAAAACTGGACGACCGCCGACGTCAACTCCGTGGTCTCGGCGAACAGCGGCAGACTCTGCGACTCCATAGGCGAGGGGCTGAACGTCAACGGCGTCTACAACGCGGGCGACTTTTCACGCAACACGACCTTCACCGCAGGCGACGGTTGGTTCGCGATGACCGCGACCGCCGATTTTACCGGCAAGGCGATGGGCTGGAAGAATATGGACCGCAGTCGGACGCTGCAGCCCGACAAGGACGGCGCCTTCCCGTATCTCAACGTCGCGGGGCTCTCAGAGGCCGAGGGCATCCGCTTCAAGCTCGAGGCGAACAAATCCGTCGAGCGCATACTCATCGGGCTTTCCAACGTCTCGAAGTTCGTGCGCGAGCAGTACGCTATGAAGATAAAGCCCGAATACGTCGGCTCCGACGGCTATATCAATATACCGTTCAGCTATTTTGAGAAGGCGTTCTGGGGGAGTTCATTCTCGCAGTCCGAGCTCGAGGACGTCATCGTCTTCATAATCGAGGCTTACGGAGCCGCTGAAGGCACGACAGTCAAGGTCTCCGATATGCGCGGCTATATCACCGCGGCGCCCGTAACGCCGCCGGAACCGCACGAGCCCGGCTTCATCGAACCGGAGGCGAGCGAATACGTCGGCTCGCATTTCCGCGCGACAGACTTCCGTATAATAAAGTTCGACGAGATGTTCCCCGAAGGATTCACCGGCGATACGAGCTGGGATCCGATGGGCATCGACGATAACGGAATTATCTACTTCGGCTATACCGGCCGCCGCACCGATCTCATACCCGGCGAGGAGATAGAGGACTTCGCCGTATTTTCCTACGATCCGGAGGCGGACGTCGTCAAGTTCCTCGGCACCTTTATCGAGGCGTGCAAGGCGGCGAATAATTACATCTACGGCGAGGAGATCCCGAAGGGACATACGAAGTTTTACTGCATCGACAACAAGATGTATATGGCGAGCCAGGGCTTCCACGATTACAAACAGCAGATCGACGGAGAGGACGGCTATGAGACAAAACGCGGCGCGCATCTCTTCGTTTACGATATCGAAAAAGAGATACTGTTCGATCTTTCCTCGCAGATGCCCGGCGGCGTGTGGTGCGAGCACCAGGGCGTCGTGGCTATGAACTATATGCCCGAGCTCGGCAAGCTCGTCGGCTTCACGCATCCGCTCGCGGACCTTGTCTTCTACGACCTCGCGACCGGCACGGTCGACCGATACGTGAACGGCATCCCGTGGTCGCTCGGCAACCCGCTCAGCCGCGAGATAATCGTCACCGGCGACAGGGTATACCTTTACCGCGGCGTTGAAGACCCCGGTCAACGCGCCGAGATACAGTGGCCCGTCTACTGCTACGATTACGGCGAAGACAGACTCTACCAGACCGGCGACACCCTGAAGGGCGGCTTCTGGAACGGGCAGGCGACGACCTCGGACGGCAAAACGACCTATATCAGCGGCTGCTGCGGCATACTCTATAAGATGGATATGGAGACCGGCAGAGTGACCTTCCTGCGCGATATGGACCTCGACGGCGAAAACGTCATAGGCTACACCTACTCCATCTCGATGTCGCCGGACGAGACGAAGCTGTTCTATATCCCGACCGCGCGCAATCCGGGGCGCGTTTACGAATACGACATCGCGACTAACACCGTTGCCGTCGTCGCGGACGTTCCGACCGCCGTCTACTGCGGAAGCAATATCGTCACGAAGGATAACTGGTACTATTTCACCCGCTTCGGCGACGGTTCGGGCTGGGAGGGCAACCCCTCGCTCGTCGCTTACAAGCTGGAGCCGTGGGAATGAGCGCCAAGCGAAGTTGTCGTTCTGTGACGCATCGCGTCGAATGATACCCCGGTATTTGCAGACGGTTGCGTTTATGTCATCCTGAGCGCAGCGAAGGATCTCACGGAGCGCAGCGATCAATTTGTCATCCTGAGCGGAGCGGGCGAAGCCCGCGCAGTCGAAGGATCTTAAAGACGAGCTGTCCTTAACGGAAAACTGCGCCGACAAAAGCAACAATAAATAACAAAAGTGTGCGAACGAAAACGAAAGATCAACTCGCGTTTTCATACGCACACTTTTGTTTTACAATGCCGTTACCTTCAGGATCCTTCGACTTCGCTCCCTGCGGTCGCTCCGCTCAGGATGACAAAACAGGTACGCTTACGCTCTTTTGGCGTAGAACTCCGAGCAGGCGGCGAAGAAGGCTTCGATATTGTCCCAGCCCGAAGCGGGCGGGACGTCGCAGCCGCTCGACGGGACGAAGTTGGGGTACGCGGCGCATTCGCCGATTATGCGTAAGGTTTCTTTGCGCACGCTTTCCGGCGTTCCGCGCAGGAACTGTCCCGCCGCGCTGACGTTGCCCATCACGAGCGCGTCGGATGGCATAAGCGGCAGGATATCGGCGAGGCGTATCGCGTCGCCGAAGTGATACATCATCGCGCCGAGCGAGGCGATGGAATCCGCCATCTGAACGGTGTTGTTGCCGCAGTTGTGGTAGCAGACGGCGAATTCATCCGTCTGCACCTCGTCAATGACGCGCCTGACAAACGGAGCGGAGAACTCCTCCGCGAGCGCGGGCGAAAGCATTCCCGTCAGCGGCTCCGCCATTATGACGCCGTTTGCCCCGGCTTCGCGGAAGGCGAGGGCATATCTGATTATGAAATCAGTTGCGCGTTCAAGCACTCCGCGCGCGAGGTCGGGGTCGTCGTAGCAGAGCATCATTATCTCGGTAACGTCGGTCAGGCGTCCCGCGAGGGAGTAGGGGCCGATAACGCCCGCGAGCAGGGGGCGGTCGCTTATCGCCTCCGCCGCGTCGGCGACGCCTTTGACGCATATTCCCGTGCGTCCGTCGCCGACCTCGGGAGTCCTCAAAGACGCGAGGTCGTCGGCGCTCGCAACGAGCCGTCCGGTTACGGAGGGCACCTCGTCGCGGTTATAAACTATCTGTGCGCCGAACGCCTCCGCCTCGACGGAGAGGTCCATAAGGCTGACCGCCACAGAGGTCGGCACTCGCTGAGCGACAAGCCGAATAGTCTCCGTCTGGAGCTCCGGATCGCTTACGAGCTGCCGCACCGTCACGCCCATAAGCTGCGATGCGGGATAGGACAGCACCGGCGCGGGCTTTTTCATCGGCGCGGCGATGGTTTCGGCAACGAACTGTCTCATATTTCGCTTCATAAAAACGCCTCCGTCAGATAAGTTTATCTATCCTGATATTACTATCTGCGGAGGCGAAAATATATAACTGTGTTTTGATTTTTTGGAAATTTGAACAAAAAGCGCTTGTCAAGGCTGTTTGCCGGCTGTTTTACCGTCGGTTTCGGGTGCGCCTTCGGGAAATGTCATCCTTCCATCCGCGAGAACGCCGAAATAACGCCGAGCTTGCCGCTCTCGTAGGTGACGCCGCCCTGTAGATAGGCGGTGTAGGGCGGGCGGAGCGGCCCGTCGCAGGAAAGCTCGATCGAAGCGCCCTGAGTGAACGCGCCCGCCGCCATAACGACGTCGCAGTCGTAACCGGGCATCGCCCATCCGACCGGCGTTACGAAGGAGTCCACCGGCGAAGCCGCCTGTATCCCCGCGCAGAACGCGAGCAGCCTTTCGGCGCTGCCGAAGCGCAGCTCCTGCACGATGTCGGTGCGCGGAACGTCGGAGGCGGGGAAGGTCTCGCAGCCGAGCCTTTCCGCGAGCGCGGCGGCGAAAACGGCGGTCTTCACCGCCTGCGCGACGACGTGCGGCGCGACGAAAAGCCCCTGCAATATCTCGCGGTTGAAACCGAAGGTCGCCCCGCATTCGAGTCCTATCCCGGGCGCGGTAAGGCGGTCGGCGCAGAGCTCGATCTGCTTCGCGCTGCCGACGATATATCCGCCGCCGCGCGCGATCCCGCCGCCGGGATTCTTTATCAGCGAGCCCGCCGCGACGTCCGCGCCGACGGCGGTCGGCTCCGAGGTTTCGCAGAACTCGCCGTAGCAGTTATCGACGATTACCGTGACCTCCGGCGAAAGCCTCTTGACGAATTCGCAGAGCTCCTTGATATCGGCAATGGAAAGCGACTTCCGCGCCGTGTAGCCCTTCGAGCGCTGGATGAAGACGGCGGAAGCGCCGGACAACTCCGCCTTTATCGCGTCGTAATCGGGGCTGCCGTCGGGCAGGAGTCCGACCTCTCGGTATTCGACTCCGGCGGATTTCAGCGAGCCGGGGTGGTCGCCGGTAACCGCCTGCCGCAGCGTGTCGTAGGGCGCGCCGGTGACGGAAAGCAGGACGTCCCCGCGGCGCAGCAGAGCGAAAAGCGCGGTCGCGATCGCGTGAGTGCCGTTAACGAAGGTGTGGCGCACAAGCGCCGCCTCCGTGCCGAAAAGTATGGCGAAAAGGCGGTCTGTGACCTCGCGCCCCGCGTCGTCGTAGCCGTAGCCGGTCGTGCCGGCGAAGTGGCTGTCGCTTACACGGCATTCGGAGAAGGCGTCGAGTACGCGCCTGCTGTTTTCCAGCGCCGCCGCGTCGATGCGCGCGAACTGCTCCGCGCAGGCTCTTTCCGCGGCCTCCGCCTCTTTCGCGACTTTTTCGTTGAATAATATGCTCATATTTGCGCCTCTGTCCGCGCCGGAGTTGCTCCGGCGGTAATATTTTTTAATGAATGGAAATAAGATATTGATATTTCGGAAGGAAGATGTTATAATCTGTTTCGACTCCCGGAAGGAGGGGATACTCTATGCCTATTATGATAAATAACAACCTGCCCGCCGCGAGCACGCTGACGAGCGAAAATATATTCTGGATGGAGAAGGACCGCGCCTCCGCGCAGGACATCCGTCCGCTTCATATTGCCATCCTGAACCTGATGCCTACGAAGATAACTACCGAAACGCAGCTTCTGCGCCTGCTTTCGAACACGCCGCTGCAGACGGAGATAACACTGCTGACCGCCGCTTCTCACAAGTCGAAGAACACCTCCGCGGAGCATCTGCTGGAGTTCTACAAGACCTTTGACGACGTGAAGGATATGAAGTTCGACGGGCTGATAATCACCGGAGCGCCGGTCGAACGAATGGAGTTCGAGCAGGTGGACTACTGGGATGAGCTCTGCGGGATAATAGACTGGAGCAAAACGAACGTGCAGTCCACGCTTTATATCTGCTGGGGCGCCCAGGCGGGGCTTTATCACAGCTACGGTATCGGAAAATCGGAGCTGAGCGAAAAGGCGTTCGGCGTTTTCAAGCACTACGTTACCGACCGGCTCTGTCCGCTTGTGCGCGGCTTCGACGACGTGTTTTTCGCGCCGCATTCGCGCTATACCGGCGTACTGGACGAGGACATAGCGAAGCATCCCGAGATAACCGTGCTCGCGCGGTCGAAGGACCCGAACGTCGGCGTATACATCGCCGTCGCGAACGGCGGCAGGGAGGTCTACGTCACCGGGCATTCGGAGTATGACCGCGAAACGCTCCTGCTCGAATACGAACGCGACCAAAAGCAGGGACTCGGTACCGCTATGCCGGAGAACTATTTCAAGCACGACGACAGCAACCAGGGTATTATGATGAACTGGCGCTCCCACGCGCATCTGCTTTATTCCAACTGGCTGAACTACTACGTCTATCAGGCGACGCCTTACGATCTCAACGAGATCAGATAGCTATTCTTCTGAAGAACTGTCGTCTTCGGAAATATCTTCGACCGCCGCTTCGTCCTCCGGACGGGGCGGCGTTTTCTTTTCGCGGTAGACGAGGAAGCGTTGTCCGAGGTAGTTGAGCGGAGTGAAAACGCACTGTCCGACGATTATGGCGACGTTGTGTATCGCCTTTTCGGTCGCGTTCGCGTCGGTCATCAGCTTTTCCGCGAGCGGCTTAGCGACGTAGAAGGCGAGCAGATAGCAGGCGATGAAGAGCGCGTAGAATTTGAGCATATCGGCCCAGAAATTCCCCTTGCTTTTGAAGGAGAACCTGCGGTTGAAAATGAAGCTCGTCACGCTCGTTATCGCGAACGGGATCGAGGTCACCCACCAGTATGGCAACCCGAAGGCGTTGTTGAGTATGAATTCGAGCCCCATCGTCAGCAGTGTGTTGGATACGCCGATGACGGTATAAAACAGCAGACTTTTGTGCAGCACGAGTTCCTTCAGCTTCACACTTCGTCCTCCCTTCGGGCGCGGCGTCAATTATAATATATGTTACCACCGTTCACGGGCGTTGTCAAGCGTGAAGCGGGCGCGCATTTTTTCCGCGAACGCTCAAAAATATTGTTTACAAAACATTCCCGTTGTGGTAAAATAATGATATTCGTAGAAAAAAATGCGGTTATATTAGCCGCAGGTCCGACGGAGGTAGTGTCAATGGCAATGCTTGACGATATAAAGGCAGCCGAGGCGAAGGCGGCCGAACTTAAGGAAACCGCCGCTTCGGAGGCGAAGGAATACGCCGCCGCTTCGGAGGCGAAGAGCGCCGCCGCGAGGGAGGCGCTGCTTGAGTCCGCGCGCAGGGAAGCCGCCGCCATGGCCGAAAGCGCCGGGCGCGACGCCGCCGCCGAAAGCGGGGCGCTGCTTGCCGCAGGGCGCGACGCCGACAAGGCGCTTGTCGCGCAGTCAGAGAAGAACATCCCCGCCGCCGTCGAAGCCGTTTTCGCGCGGCTCGCGAAGCAGGACGGACCGAGGCTTTAAGAAACCCGCCATTCGCGGGCGCGGTTTGACGTTCCGCATTATTTAACGTTTCAGGAGAAAGCAATGCTCGTACCGATGAAAAAAGCGTATATCGCCTGCCTCAGGGAAGACCGCGAGGCTTTGATTAACGCGCTCTTTTCCGTCGGCGAGGTGATGCTGATAGAACGCGACGACAAGGCGTTGAGCGACGCTTCGGCGGCGCAAAAGCTGAAGAACGCCGAGGCGCTGCTCAAGGATATCCGCCCCTACGCGCCGAAGAAGGGTATGCTCACCCCGCGCCCGGAGGTGGAAGAGGAACGCTTCGCCCGCGTCGACGCGGAGGCTTTGGAAACGCAGGAGCGTCTGCGCGTGCTGATAAGCGAGCGCGACGCGCTGAAGGAGGCCGCCGAGACCGCAAAGAAGACCGCCGCCGAGCTGGAGCTTTGGCGCGGGCTGGACGCGGACGCGCTCGACGTCTGCGCCTCCGGTTACACCGTGCGCCGCGTCGGTACGGCTCCCGTATCGAAGGCTGACGCGCTCGCCGAAACGCTGGCGCGTCTCGCGCAGGTCGAGCCGGTCGGCGAAAGGGCGGGGAAACGCGCCCTGCTCGTCGTTTACGCCGCCGAAGAAGCTTCGGAAGCGGAAGCGCTGCTGCGCGAATGCGAATTCGAGGAATCCCGCCTGCCCTTTGCCTCCGGCAAAGCGGAGGATGAATACAAAAGACAGCTGACAGTGAAGGCGGACGCAGAAGCCGCCCTCGCCGAAAAGGAAGCGGAGCTCACCGAGCTTTCAAAGAGCGCGGACGAGGTGACGCTGCTCGCCGAGCAGTACCGCGCCGAACGCGACAGGGACGAAGCGCCGCTGGTGCTCACCGACGACGCGGTGTATATCGAGGGCTGGGTGCGCTCGGACCGCGTCGAAAAGGTCACCGCCGCGCTGAAAGAAGCGGTCGGCGAAAGCCGCTTCGCGGTCGAATACACCGACCCGGAAGAGGGCGAAAAGCCCCCGACCGCCGCGGAAAATAACAAGTTCATAAAGCCCTTCGAGAGCGTGACGAATATGTTCTCCGCTCCCGATCCTAACGAGATAGACCCGAACCCGGTAATGGCTCCGTGGTACTGGATAATCTTCGGAATGATGATGGCGGACGTCGGCTACGGCGTCCTGATGATGCTCGGGGCGTGGCTTTTCGCGAAGTTTATGAAGCCTCGCGGAGAGATGGCGAAGTTGGTTAAGGTTATCGGCTTTTCCGGACTGCCGACCGTGGTGTTCGGAGTCGTCTTCGGCAGCTACTTCGGCGCGGAATGGTTCCCGCCGCTGATAGGCTTTTCGCTGCTGGACGGCATCCTGCCGGTGCTGCTCATCGCCTGCGGAGTCGGAGTGCTCCACATCTTTACCGGCATGACGGTCAAGGCGGTCGCGGCGTTCAGAGCGGGCGACTGGCAGACGGCGGTCTTCGATAACTTCGCGTGGATGGCGCTGATAAGCGGGCTTATCGTTATGGCGCTGAACGTTACCGTCGGCGCGATCATCGCCGGAGCCGCCGCGCTGGTGGTGCTCTTCACAGCCGGAAGGAACAAGCCTAACGTCATCGGCAAGCTGACCGGCGGCTTCGGAAGTCTTTACGGCATAACGGGCTACCTCAGCGACATCCTCTCATATTCGCGTATCCTCGCGCTCTGCATTTCCACCGCCGTCATCGGCTACGTTATGAATATCCTCGCCGGGCTCGTTATGGGCATCCCGGTTATCGGATACGTCTTCGCGGGGCTCGTCTATATCGTCGGACACCTTTTCAACCTCGCGATGGGACTGCTCTCGGCTTACGTTCACGACAGCCGCCTGCAGTATATCGAGTTCTTCACCCGCTTCTATGAAGGCGGCGGCACGGTCTTCAAGCCCTTCAGGCTGGAAACGAAGGACGTTGACGTCGTCCGCGGAGGCGGCAAAGATAACAAGCGCTGAAAAAAGAAAAACATACACTTCGGAGGTAACACAATGTTTAGCAACGGAACAGTCATCACGATCTTCGGCGCCGCGGTAGCGGCATTCCTTTCGGGAATGGGCTCCGCGATAGGCGTCCGCGCCGGCGGCGTAGCCGCGGCGGGCGTAACGGCGGAAAAACCTGAGCTTTTCGGTAAGCTGCTGGTTCTCCAGGCGCTGCCCGGAACGCAGGGCATCTACGGCTTCCTGACCGCGGTCCTCATCCTCGTCACAAGCGGACTTATGGGCGGCAACGCTGACATCAGCACCGCGCAGGGCTGGGCGTTCTTCTTCGCCGGACTGCCGATCGGCATCCTCGGTCTTGTTTCCGCTATCTATCAGGGCAAGGTCGCCGTCGCGGCGATCCATATGACCGCCAAGCAGCCGGAATCCTCCGGTAAGGGCATCACGATGGCGGTCCTCGTCGAGACCTACGCCATCCTCGGACTGCTCGTATCCCTGCTGCTCGTCCTCTTCGCGACGAAGGGGCTTTGATTCGGGAGAAGCGAAATGGGAGCAGAAGCCGTAATTGAAAAAATACTGGCGAGAGCGACCGCCGAGGCGGAAAAGATAAAGTCTGAAGGCAGAGCCGCCGCGGATAAACGCGCCGCCGATGCGGAGGCGTCCGCGCAGGCGGAAAAGGAAGCGATCCTCGCCCGCGGCAAAGCCGAAGCCGACGCGATAAGATACCGCGAGAAGCTGAAGGCGGAGCTCGACGTGCGCAAAAACACGCTCGGCGAAAAGCGCGCCCTGCTCGACAGGGTCTACGCCGGCGTGCGCGAAACGATCGCCGCGCTGCCGGACGGCGAGAAGGCGGAGCTTTACGCTAAGCTCGCCGCCTCCTTCGGCATGACCGAAAGCGTGAAGGTATACGCCTCCCCGGATATGAAAGCCTTCGCCGAGGCGAACGCCGCCCGTTGGGGCGGAGCCTACGCCGGTGAGATAAAGGGAAGCGGCGCGATACTGCTTTCCGGCGAACGCTGCGACGCGGATCTTTCGCTCGACAGCGTCGTTTCCGACCTGCGCGAGCGCACCGAGAGCGACGCCGCGCGTATACTCTTCGGAGAATAATTTGATTTTATCCGCCGTCCGAAACGGCGGAACGGGTGTGAAATGGCTGAAAACTTCGGTATAAAAAGCGGCTACCCCTACGCGGTGGGACGCGTCAGAGCGATGGAGGACTCCGTCTTTTCCCGCGAGCAGTATTCACGGCTGATCGCGGCGGAGAAGGACGGCCGTCTTCGCGTGCTCGCGGAAGCGGGCTACGGCGCGGGAGCCGAAACAAAAGAGCTCGAAGCGATGATCGACGCGGAGCTTCGCGGCGTACGCGAGCTTATGAACGGGATCGCGCCCGAGCCGGAGCTGACCGACCTTTTCTTCCACGAATACGACGCGCATAATCTCAAGGCGCTGCTGAAGGCCCGCGCCGTAGGCGCGGAAGCGGACGGCATACTTCTGTCCTGCGGCGTCTTCGACGTCGAGGTGCTGAAGGTGTGCGTTTCCGCGGACGAATACTCGATGCTCGGCGCGGCGTTCGAGCCGCTCGAAAAGCTGGAGGGCGCGACCGACCCGGGCGAGATAAGCCGCGCGGTCGATTCCGCCGCCTACGCGCACATATTCGCCGTGCTGAAAAAGCGCAGGGCGCCCGCGCTGGAGGAATTCTTCCGGCTGAAGGCGGGCTTCACGAACGCCCTGACGCGTATGCGCGGCAAGGCGCTCGGGCTTTCGGAAGAGGCGGTGGCGAAGCTGCTCATCGCCGGCGACTTCGACGAGCCGGCCGCGGAAGGCGGCGTTCGTGAATTCGAACGCGCCTGCGCGGAGAAGCTTAACGCCTGCCTGCGCGAAGCGCGCAGCGATCCCTTCGGTCCCGCGGCGCTCGGCAGCTTCATCAACGATAAGCAGAACGAGGCGCGTAATATCAGGATCGTTTTCGCCGGAGGCGGCGAGGACGATATAGACGTCTGACGGGAGGTAAGCCTATGGACTCCGATAGAACAAAAATAGCCGCCGTGGGCGACCTTGCGTCCGTGCTGCTTTTCAACGCGCTGGGCATTTCCGCCGTCGGCGCGGAGACTCCGCAGGACGTCGAGCGCGAGATAACGCGGCTCGTTTCGGAGGGCTACTCCGTCATCTTCATAACGGAGAAGACAGCCGCCGGCGTACCGGAGCTTATTAACAAGTATAAATCGCAGACCTTCCCCGCGATCATCCCGATTCCCGACAAGGACGGCAGCGACGGCAGCGGCCTCCGCGCCATCCGTGCGAACGTGGAAAAAGCGGTCGGAAAGAACATATTTTGAGGTGGCAGGATGAACGAACTTGAACACGGCACCATAATAAAGGTAGCGGGCCCGCTTATCGTAGCGTCCGGTATGAGAAACTGCCAGATGTACGACGTCGTGCGCGTCAGCGAAAAGAAGCTCATCGGCGAGATAATAGAACTGCGCGGAGACCGCGCCTCGATTCAGGTATACGAGGAGACCGCGGGGCTCGGTCCCGGCGAACCCGTTTACTTCACCGGCGAGCCGCTTTCCGTCGAGCTCGCGCCCGGACTCATCGAGGGCATCTACGACGGCATCCAGCGTCCGCTTGAGGAGATTTACAGGCTCACGGGCGACAGGATACAGCGCGGCACGAGCGTTTCCGTCCTCGACAGGGAGCGCAGGTGGAACTTCGTCCCCGCCGCGAAGGTCGGCGAAACGCTGACCGGCGGCGACGTGCTCGGCACGGTCGTCGAAACGGAGGCGGTCACGCAGAAGATAATGGTCCCGCCGAACGCAAGCGGCGAACTTACCTGGCTCCGCGAAGCCGGGGAAGCGACGGTCACCGACGTCGTGGCGAAGATACGCACCGCCGCCGGCGAAGAGAAGGAGCTGACTATGCTCCAGCGCTGGCCTGTCCGTGTGCGCCGTCCCTACGCGTCGAAGCTTACGCCCGACGAGCCTATGGTCACCGGACAGCGCGTTATCGATACGCTCTTCCCGATAGCGAAGGGCGGCATCGCCGCCATCCCCGGCCCCTTCGGCTCCGGCAAAACGGTCGTCCAGCACCAGCTCGCGAAGTGGGCGGACGCCGACATAATCGTCTATATCGGCTGCGGCGAACGCGGCAACGAGATGACGGACGTGCTCAAGGAGTTCCCCGAGCTGAACGACCCGCGCACGGGGCTTCCGATAATGAAGCGCACGGTGCTTATCGCCAACACCTCCGATATGCCGGTCGCGGCGCGAGAAGCTTCCATATACACCGGAATAACGATCGCGGAATACTTCCGCGATATGGGATACAAGGTCGCTATAATGGCGGACTCCACCTCCCGCTGGGCGGAGGCGCTGCGCGAGATGTCCGGCAGACTTGAGGAAATGCCCGGCGAAGAAGGCTATCCCGCATACCTTTCGTCGCGCCTTGCGGAGTTCTACGAACGCGCCGGCTACGTCCGCTGCATAGGCAAAGAGGAACGCTACGGAGCGATAAGCGCCATCGGCGCCGTCTCACCTCCCGGCGGCGACATCTCCGAGCCGGTCTCGCAGGCGACTTTGCGTATAGTCAAGGTCTTCTGGTGCCTGAGCGCGCAGCTTGCGTACAAGCGCCATTTCCCCGCGATAGACTGGCTGCGCAGCTATTCGCTTTATAACGATAACGTGCACGCCTACTTCGATAAGGCGGTCGCGCCCGACTGGTCGAAGAACGTGGCGACCGCGGTCGCGCTGCTTCAGCAGGAGTCCGAGCTGGACGAGGTCGTCCGCCTTGTCGGCGTCGACGCGCTGGGCGAAAAGGACAGACTTACGCTCGAATGCGCCCGCTCGATACGCGAGGACTTCCTGCATCAGATCGCCTTCCACGAGGTCGACACCTTCACCTCGCCGAAGAAGCAGCACGATATGCTTGCGACGATCCTGCTCTGGTATGAGCTGGGGCTTCGCGCGCTTGAAAACGGCGTTTCCTTCTCGCGCGTTACCTCTATGGGCTGCCTCGAGGACATCGGCAGAATGAAGTATGTGCCCGAAAGCGAGTGGGAGCAGGCCGCCGCAAATACCGAAAAAGAGCTTCGCCGCGAATTCGCGGAATTGAGATAAGCGCGGAACGGAGGAAGTTATGCAGAAGGAATACAAGACCATAACCGAGGTCGTCGGTCCGATAATGGTCGTTGAGGGCGTCGAAGGCGTCAAATACGACGAGCTGGTCCACATCAAGCAGGCGGACGGCAGTATCCGTGTCGGCAAGGTGCTGGAGATCGACGGCGACAGAGCGATGGTACAGCTTTTCGAGAGCTCGCAGGGGCTCCGCGTAGCGGAGAGCAAGGCGAAGTTCCTCGGCCACGGCACGACGCTTTCCGTCAGCCGCGATATGCTCGGCAGAGTTTTCGACGGCATGGGGCGCTCCATTGACGACGGCCCCGAGATAATCCCCGAGAAGAAGCTCGATATAAAC
>JAFTEJ010000071.1 GCA_017453725.1 Clostridia bacterium
CGCCGACGAACAGCTCGACGAAATCGGAGCCGGAAATGAAGAAGAACGGCACGCCCGCTTCGCCGGCGGTCGCCTTCGCTATAAGGGTCTTACCGGTGCCGGGAGGTCCGACAAGCAGTATGCCCTTGGGGATGCGCGCGCCGATTTCCATATACTTGGTCGGGTTCTTGAGGTAGTCGACGATCTCCGCCAGCTCCTCCTTCTCCTCCTCGGCTCCCGCGACGTCGGCAAAGGTCTTCTTGTTCTTCTCGCCGGTCGCCATACGCACCTTCATCTTGCCGAAGGACATCGCGCGGTTCTCGCTGCGGTTGGCGTTGTTCATCGTGCGGAACATAAAGAAGATTATCAGTCCGAAAAACAGGACGTAAGGGATATAGACAAGGTAGCCCGCCCAGTCGGAGGACTTGGTGTAATCGTATTGCTTTATCGCACCGCTCGCGTGCTGCTCGTTGACCGTCTCCCTGATGTCATATATAAACAAGTCTGCGGAGGGCAGCGAAAAGCTTTCCTCCTTGTCCGGCGCGTCCTTCGTGACGAAGGTGAGCTTGCCGTTGCTGATATTCAGCGAATAGCTCTCTATCTTGCCCTGATTGAACAGGTCGATTATTTCGGAATACGTTCTCTTTTCTGACGAGCCGCCCTGCGAAAGCAGCAGCGAAGCGAGCAGGACTCCGACGATTAACAGCAGCAGAACTATGCCGCCTCTTGATCTTCTCATACTATTTCTCCTTGATAATGTTATTCTCTTTATTGGTCGCCGTATACGCTCGAATCGAGTACTCCGAGGTACGGAAGATTGCGGTATTTCTGATCGTAGTCGAGCCCGTATCCGATGACGAATTCATCCGGAACGTCGAAGCCGACGTATTCGGCTTCTATCGGGCTCTTGCGGCGCGCGGGTTTGTTGAATATCGTGCAGATCTTCAGTGATTTCGCTCCGCGCTTGAGCAGCAGATCCTTGAGGTTGTTGAGCGTTATGCCGGTGTCGAGGATGTCCTCGGCGATTATCACGTCGCGCCCCTCGACCGAAACGTCGGTGTCCTTCAGGATCTTTATGTT
Source organism: Clostridia bacterium (assembly GCA_017453725.1). Classification (GTDB taxonomy): domain Bacteria; phylum Bacillota; class Clostridia; order Oscillospirales; family RGIG8002; genus RGIG8002. Next base: position 1,060 of record JAFTEJ010000071.1, read on the forward strand.
TCCGCTCGTCTTCGTGCCGGAGCCGTATGATGAAACGACCATAAAATCTATCTCAACCGGAAGGTCGATACAGCGCATAAGATCGGACATAAATACCGCCGCGCCCTTCAGAACGCCGATAAGAAGTATGCTTTTGCCCGCGTAGTCCTTCGTTATTTCGGCGCCGAGCTCGCAGACCCTCCGTTTAATCTCTTCCTCAGTGATGAGAACCTTGATGTTTTCCATTTCTAATCCTCCGTTTTTATTTCTATTTTTAACACTTTATCCGTGAAAACGGTCGCCGCGGTACGCTCCGCAGCTCCCAGCTTTTCGACCCATACTATACCCCTGTCGTCGCAGAGCACGACCGCGCGGTCGCGCTCCTCTATCGGGATTTTCATCTCCGAAAAAAGCTTTTTCAGCGACTTCGTCGGGCGCTTAGGCAGACGTATTTCGTCGGTCGGTACGCGCAGGCGCAGACGGAGACCGCCGGCGATCCTCGACGCGTCAACGGCGAATTTGTCAACCGCCGAGCCGCCTTTTTCGAGCGAGATTGTTACCATTCTTCCGTCCGGAAGCGCGTTCTCTTTTCCGGCGGCTGAGTAAAAGCGCTTCGGCTGCTTCCGCTCCGCCGAATCAGAAAGCGAAAGCCTGCCGCCGAGCTTAACGGCGAAGGCGCCGGGAAGCTGGAGTCTGCCGCCGCCGTCCGCGGACGCGAACGCGAGGAAGGCGTTGAGGTTCTTCGCGTCGAGGCGCCTGCCGGTGAAATCGGAATATATGCGTGAAAGCGCGCGCTTGGCGACCGCCGGGTCAGCTTCACGCAGCAGAGAAAGGTCGCAGTTCTTCTCTCCCGCGACGGCAAGCAGACGGTCCGCTTCGCGCTCGATGAAGGCGTTATCCTCCTTTATCGCGCCGGTAAGCCGCTCGACGGCCGCGAGAAAGGACGGGTTCAATTCCGAAAGACGCGGGATCACCTCGCGCCTGATGTAATTCCTCGTATACTCTACGTCGGAGTTCGTACTGTCGGTGACGTAGGGCAGTCCGCACTCCCTGTCATACTCCTCGGTCTCCGCGCGGGTCAGCTTCAGCAGCGGGCGGATAAGCCTTCCGCGCGTTTCGGGTATACCGCAGAGCCCCTTCAGGCCGCTGCCGCGCACGATGTTGAATATCAGCGTTTCCGCGTTGTCGGAAAGCGTGTGAGCGGTCGCGACGCGGTTCGCTCCCATCTCGTCCGCGGCGCGGAACAAAAACTCATATCTGACGGAACGCGCGCACTCCTCTATGCCGCGCTTCGAAGCGGCGGCAATCGCGGCGACGTCCGCGCGCTCCACCTTAAGCTCAATGCCGTGCACCGAGCAGAAATTCTTAACAAAAAGTTCGTCGTAGTCCGATTCACCGCCGCGCAGACAGTGGTTCAGATGCGCGGCGCAGACGGAAAAGCCCATTTCCTCCGAAAGCGTCAGCAGAATGCCCGTCATCGCAACTGAATCCGCCCCGCCGGAAAGCGCGATCAGCACTCTGTCGCCGGCGGAGATCATACGCGTGCGGGCGATATGCTCTCTGACTTTTTCGAGGATCTCCTCTTTCATCACTGCTCCCTTACTTTGTCAACGGAAAAGAAGCGGGTGTACTTGCCTACCCAGCGGAGATAGCCTGTCCCGACCTCGCCGTGGCGGTTTTTAGCGACGATACATTCGACGACGTCGCTGTCGCTCTTCTCCTGCTCGGCGCCTTCGGGCCTGTCGTTTTTATAAAGCAGCATAACCATATCCGCGTCCTGCTCGATGGAGCCGGATTCGCGCAGGTCGGAAAGCACCGGGCGCTTGCTCTCGCTCTTCGCGCTGAGCGAGCGCTTGGCGGCTTCGCGGTTTAGCTGTGCGCAGCACATAACGGCCACTCCGAGCTCACGCGCCATTATCTTCATGTTTCTCGACAGCTCCTGGACCTCGTTCGCGCGGTTATCGCTGTGTTTGCCGGTCGTCATGAGCTGGAGGTAGTCTATTATCACAAGTCCGATGTTGCTCAGGCGTCTGACCTTGGCCTTCATCTCGGTTATCGTTATGTTGGACACGTCGTCAAAGTATATCGGCGCCTTTGAAAGAATATCGAAGGTGTTCGCAAGCTTTATCCAGTCCTCGTTCTCGAGCTCGCCGCGCAGCATCTTCTGGCTGTCTATCATAGACTCGCTGGCGAGCACCCTCGTCGCGAGCTGCTCGGCGGACATTTCGAGCGAGAAGTACGCCACGCCCTTGCCCGTCTTCGCAACGTTGGTGGCGATATTCAGCGCGAGCGAGGTTTTACCGAAGCCGGGGCGTCCGGCGACGAATACAAGGTCGGACTTACGCATACCCGTTATGAAGCGATCTATGGATGAGAAGCCCGTCTTGACGCCCATTATCTCGTCGCGTTTCTCCGGATCGGCGAGGTCCTCCATGCTCTGCAGCGAAGCCTTCATCGCCTCGCTGATCGGGGTAAGCCTCACGCGGTTGCGGTCGTTCATTATGCTGTAAATGCGGTTTTCGGCGGAGTCCATTACCTCGCGGACGTCGGCTCCCCTTTCGGTCGCGTCGCCGATATTGTCGCGGGATGCGGTTATCAGCGAACGCAGGACGTAGTCGTCCGCGACGATCTTCGCGTAGTTCTTGAGGTTATGCGCCGTCGGAACGGTCTGCGCAAGATTGACGAGGTATTCCTTCGCCTCGTCGTCGTCGCGATAAACGCCCGCGGCTTTGACCTCCTCGAGCAGCGTGACGAAGTCTATCGGCTTGTTGAGGTCGCTCATCCTGATGAGTATCTCGTATATCGCCGCGTGCTCACGGATATAGAAGTAATCCGGACGCAGCAGAAGCACGATATCGTTGATGAGATCGGGCTCGACGACAAGAGCGCCGAGCACCGCCTGCTCCGCTTCGAGACTGTATGGGAATTTTATGTCTTCAAATGCCACTTGAACACCCTCTGTCTATGAGTCGTATGCGGCCGCCCGCCCGGAAAAAATCAGAAATCCTGCCCGACGACGTCTATCTTCAGCGACGCGGAAACGCCCTGATAGAGCTTCAGCTTCGCTTCCGTTTCGCCGACTTCCTTGACGACGGGCAGCTCGATGCGGCGCTTATCGACCTCTACGCCGAACTGCTCGGTTATCGCCGCGGAAACCTCCTTGGAGGTCAGCGAACCGAACAGCTTACCGTTTTTGGAGGCCTTGATGTTGACCGTCAGCTTCGCGCCGTCGAGCATAGCGGCGATGCGCTCCGCTTCCTTCTTCTCCTCGTCGGCGCGGTATTTTGCGGCGGCCTGCTTCTCGTTATAAACGTTGAGATTGGTCGCGTTCGCCTCGATCGCCAGTCCCTTCGGGATGAGGAAATTGCGGGCATATCCGTCCGCCACATTAACGAGCTCGCCTTTTTTGCCGGAGCCCTTCACGTCTTCTTTGAGTATGACCTTCACAGCGCATCTCCCTTTCTTGGATTTATTTATTGGATTTCATATAGTCGTCGACGGCGTCGCAGAGACGCTCGTATATCTCATCGACCGACGCGTTCTCGAACTGCGCGCCAGCCATCGTGTGATGGCCGCCGCCGCCGAGCTTCTCCATAATGATCTGCACGTTTATCGCGCCCATGGAACGGGCGGAAACGCTGACTCCGTAACTCTCCTCATAGACGAGGAACGACGCCTTGAATTCGTTGATGTTAAGCAGCTCGTCGGTCGCCTGGACCGCCATGACCTTATACTCGGCGGCGCGTTTGCCGCGGCAGACGGCGATGGCGCAGCCCTTGTATTCCTTCGCGTTGGAGATGACCTCGTACATGAACTTATACTCGCGCATATCCTTGGCAAAGTATTTCTGTGCCTCGGAGGAGTCCGCGCCGCACTTTTTCAGGTACGCCGCCGCGTCAAAAGTCCTCACGCCGGTGCGCACGGAAAACTTCTTCGTATCGAGCATTATGCCTGTCAGCAGCGCCTCCGCGTCCGTTTTCACGAGCTGGACGCCGTTCATGTACTGCACGAGTTCTGTCACGATCTCGCTCGCGGAGGAGGCGAACGGCTCGTGGCAGAACACCGCCGCCCTGTCGATGTAATCGACTCCCTTGCGGTGATGATCTATGACGACGACCTTTTCGCAGGCGTCGTAAACGCGCTTCGACTCGATGTGCTCGATAAGGTGCGCGTCGACGACTATCAGCAGCGTGTTCTTCGTTATCATATCCTCCGCTCTGTCGGGAGAAACGAAAACGTGCCTGTATTCGCTCATTTCGCCGTAGGTATCTACCATATCGCCGGCGAGGGTGGAAGACTTATCGACGACGATGTGCGCCTGCTTGCCGGTGCTTATACACGCGCGGTACATACCTATCGCCGAGCCTATCGCGTCGTAATCGGAATACTTATGCCCCATTATCAGACAGTTATCGGAGCTTGAAATAACGCTCTGTATCTCGGTCGCTATGACGCGGGTCTTGACCTTCGTCAGCTTCTCGACGCCGCGGGACTTGCCGCCGTAGAACTCGAAGCCGTCGGCGTTGCGTATGGCGGCCTGGTCTCCGCCTCTGCCGAGCGCCATATCCAGCGCCTCGACCGCCATTTCGTCGCAGGCGGCGAAGCCGTCGCCGCCGTAGCCTATGCCGACGGAAATCGTCGAAAGCGAATTCTCACCGCCGGCAAGCTCTCTGGTCTTGTCAAGCAGGTCGAATTTCGTTTCCTTCATCTCGGCTATGTGCCGCTGCTCGAAAACGAGGACGTAGTGGTCAGGCGCGGTCTTGAGCATCGCGCCGCCGAACTTCTCGAGACCCTCGTGGACGATGAGCTCCATACGGCCCGCGAGTATAGTCTTTTCGCTGTCCTTGACGCTTTTCATGAGCTCGTTGTAGCTGTCGAAGGATATGTGCGCGACCGCGGGTCTGCTGAGCTCGTATTCGATCGCGGTCTCCTTTAGCTCCGTTATGTCGGAGAAGTAGTAAGCCCTCATCTTTTCGCTGCGGCTGTTGTTGCCGGCGGCGTAGACAATATAGTATCTGCCGCCGAAGGAGCACTCGCCCGCGCCGGCGTCGACGCCGAGCGCACGGTAGTCAAGCTCGCCGGTTATCGCGGAGGAGGGCGAATCCATCGCGTCCGCGCCGCCGAGGACGTTGTTGAAAAAGAGTTCGTTATACCACGCGATATTACCGCTCTTGCCGACGATGACCGTCGGCATCGGGAACATCGAATCCGAGCCGCTTTCCGCTGTTTCGAGCGTGCGGACAAGGCTTTTCAGCTTTGATACGACGTTGCGCGAGATCGCCCACTTGCGAAGGATCTGCACGAGCAGTCCGAAAAGCACGACCCCGAGCACGATGAAGAAAAGTTTCTCAAATCCTCCCCCGAGGAAGTAGCATGCAACGCATATCGCCGTATAGACGCAAAGCTGGAAAATCAGGTCGGTATTCAGAAATCTGAAGAGTTTGTTTTTCAAATCATCACCCCGTATGGACGGCGCGCCGTCCTGTACAAGTATTCATAATAACCCATAGTTACTGATAGTATGATTATACCAAATCAGCCGAAGTTTTACAATAGTTATTTTAACAAATATTAAAATATAACAATTTTAAATCTCTTTTCACAAATCGCTCCGCTCGAACAACGTTTTCTCCTCGATTTTTAACAAACATTTCACTCTGCGCATATCACCAAACAATAATAATATCACAATTTGACAAGAATTCCGTCGTCATTTCATTTACAATATATATTGATTAAATTTGCGGAGTTTTCGCGGAAGGAAACGGTATGACAAAAGGAACGGGAAAGCGGATAACTGCTCTGCTCGCCGCGCTGTTTGCGATTTGCGCGTGCGCGGCCTGTTCCCGCACGCCCGTCCGCCCCGTCTCGTCCGGAAGCTCCTCCGCCGAACCCTCGGAAGACGACATCGATATGACGTATCAGCCCGGCGTGACCGAAATCGATCTCGGCGAGGTCGAAACAATCGTCGACAAGGACGGCACTCCTTACGTCACTCCGCAGTATGAAATGACAGGGCGCACAGTTTCCCTGCTCAGCCACTGGGACGCGGAAACGCCGGACTCGATACATATGGTCAGCTATCTGCGCAAATACGGCGGCCCGCAGGTCGAGTTCATCACCGCTCCATACGCCGAATGCGGAACGAAGCTTCAGTCGATGGTGCTCGCGGAGAACGCGCCCGACCTCTATAAGGTACGCGACGGCGACGCTGCCGGCATTATGCGGCAGGGTATCTTCACCGACCTGACAAATCTCATAGACTGGGACAGCCGCAACTGGAGCGACCTGAAGCCTTATCTCGACACGGTAACTTACAACGGCAGAATACTCATAGCTCCCGAGTTCAACTCCAACTATTTCATATGGTATAACAAAACCATCTTCTCAGAGCGCGGTATCGAAGACCCGATCGAGCTTTACGACAAGGGCGAATGGACGCTCGACAAATTCGACAGCATCTGCAAGCGCCTGACCGTCAGGAACGACGGAACGGTGCAGCTCTACGGATTCGGATACGACCACACCTGGATGCGTCAGGTCTTCGCGATGTTCGACGCGCAGCTTTCCGTCAAGTCCGGCGACGGCTACGCCAACACCGTAGGAAGCGACGCAGTGACCGACGCGATTTCTTACCTCGACACGCAGATAAACGTCTCCCGCGTCACCTGCAAACAGGACAAGGCGCTCCCCTACTTCGCCTCCGGCAAGCTCGCGATGCTCTGGTACGGCAACTGGCTCTCGATGTCCGCGCCCTTCGCGGAGATGAATTTAAACGGCGTTATCGACTTCGTGCCCGCACCGACGAACTCCCGGCTCACACTCGGTCCGCGCCAGGACTTTGCCCTCGCGGGACACGCGATACCGATAGGAGCGAAAAACACGGACGCGGCGGTCGCCTTCATCGAGATCTTCAACTACTACAAGCAGACGCCCGAGCTCGACACGGTTTCCACCGAGGCGCAGTGCGAGCTGAACAACTGGTCATACGAACAGTTCCTCCGAATGCGCAAGCCGCGCTATTACGAGAACAAATACACCTTCGTCGAGCTCTCGGATACATGGGATTTCATACTCGACTCGGTCGAAAACAACCGCTCGTGGCTCTCGGTGCGCGAGATGTATTCAAAGCAGATAGACCTCGTCATCGACGGTATTCTCAACACCAGCGTTTAAGCGGTTTCAAAATCACGTTCATAACAAAAACGGCTCGGAGCGATCGCTTCAAGCCGTTGTTTTTATGCTTACGTTTCGTTCGGGGAGGCGTCAGACGTTTATCTCCGCGCTGACCGCTTCGAAGCCGGCGTTGGCTTCCAGCGCCGCTCTGACGGGACCGGCGAGGAAGTCCTCCGTCTGCTTCGCGGCGAGCCCGGTGAAGCCGCCCGCGTCGAGGATGCCGCCAACCTCCTCGCGGGTCAGCCCGAAGGTTTCGTCGGCGAGGATGCGTTCAAGCAGGTCGTTTTCGCCGCCGCCGAGCTTCACCTGCTCCGCCGCGGCGACGGAGTGGCGGCGTATCGCCTCGTGAAGCTGCTGGCGGTCGCCTCCCTTGCGGGAGACGCAGTACATGAGGATATTCTCGGTCGCCATAAACGGAAGCTCCTCTTTCAGGTGCTTCTCCATCATCTTCGGATAGACCTTCAACCCGGATATGACGTTGATATAGAGCGCGAGTATCGCGTCGACGCAGAGGAACGCCTCGGGGATCGCAATGCGGCGGTTCGCGGAGTCGTCGAGCGTGCGCTCAAGCCACTGCGAGGCGGCGGTGATCGCGGGATTCGTCAGGTCGCAGATGCAGTAACGCGCCAGCGAAGCGATGCGTTCGCTGCGCATCGGGTTGCGTTTGTACGCCATCGCGGAGGAACCAATCTGCCCCTTCTCGAAGGGCTCGTCCGCCTCTTTGAGATGCGAAAGCAGGCGGATGTCGTTTGAGAACTTATGCGCGCTCTGCGCGATGCCGGAAAGCACCGAAAGCAGCGCGAAGTCCGCTTTGCGCGTGTAGGTCTGGCCGCTGACGGCGTAAGCGGAGCCGAAGCCGAGCTTCGCGACTATCCGCTTCTCAAGCTCCTCGACCTTCGCTGCGTCGCCTTCGAAAAGCTCAAGGAAACTCGCGGACGTGCCGGTCGTTCCCTTGCAGCCGAGCAGCTTCATATTCGACAGCGCGAAGTCCGCCTGCTCAAGGTCCATCAGCAGATCCTGCAGCCAGAGCGTCGCACGTTTGCCTACCGTGGTCGGCTGCGCCGCCTGAAAATGCGTGTACGCGAGCGTCGGAACGCCCTTGTGCTTCTCCGCGAAAGCGGCGACCGCGCTTATCGCGGAAAGCAGTCCGCGCTTGATAAGCAGCATCGCCTGCCGCTGAATGATGACGTCGGCGTTGTCGCAGACATAGCAGGAGGTCGCGCCGAGGTGGATTATCCCCTTCGCGTTCGGGCACCTCTCGCCGTAGGTCAGGACGTGCGCCATTACGTCGTGGCGGACCTCCTTTTCCTTTGCGGCCGCGAAGTCGTAGTCGATATCGTCGATATGCGCCTTGAGCTCCGCGATCTGCGCGTCGGTTATCGGCAGTCCGAGCTCCTTTTCGCTCTCCGCGAGCGCGACCCAGAGCTTTCGCCAGGTCGAAAACTTCACGTCGTCGGAAAAGACGCGTTTCATTTCTTCCCCCGCGTAGCGCCTGCAGAGCGGGCTTTCGTAATACTCGTGCATAGTCATTCCCCTTTCGCGTCCGCGAACGGTTTTTCTTACCCGTATATAATACTATTATTCGCCGCACATTTCAACAAAAATCGCAAATTTTATTCCGCTTTTTCCGCCGGCTCGTAGTGCTCCGCGATGACGGTGCCCGGATAGTAATGGTAAAGTATGTCGCGGTAGCCGCTGCCCGCGAGCGCCATCGCCTGCGAGCCGGTCTGACTCATACCGACGCCGTGACCGTAGCCCTTGACGGTAAATGTGAAAACGCCGTCCGCGCGCGTTATCTCAAAGCAGTTGGAGCGCAGCGAAAACAGCTTGCGCACCTCGCCTCCGGTGAAGCTCTTGTCCCCGGCGGCGACGGAGCGGACGTAGCCGCTTTCGGCGCGGTCGGTGACGGTCAGCCATTCGTCGGGGTTTTCCGGCAGAACGCAGTCCGCCAGCTTTTCCTTCACCTGGGCGTCGGTAAGGCTCACGGTCGTAAGGTAGCCTTCGGCCTCCTCGTCCCAACTGCTGTCCACGCTCTGCAGGTACGGAACGTCGTTTCCCCAGACGTCCCTGCAGGCGGCTGTCGCCCCGGCGGAGATGGAATAAAACACCGTCAGCGCCGGTTCGCCTTCGTAAAGCAGCATCTCGCCGTAAACGGCGCGGACAGCCTCCTCTACGCGGGCGCGGTATTCATCGTATTTGTTCCCCCACATCTCGCGCTGCTCCTCCTCGCTTTTCCAGCTTTTGCAGTGCGCGTAATTCGTGCAGACGTGAGCGCCTTTATGCTCGCTTTCGGCGTAACCGGGGTGCGCGTCTGTATACTCCTTCTTGCGCATAGCGTAGGTGTAAGCGGCGACGGCGTTCGCCTTGAGCGCCTCCGTTTCGTAGCTGCCGGGCACCTCCGCCGCGACGACTCCCACGACGTAGTCGAAGCTGTCGAGCAGCATAACCTTGTCCGTTTTGTGATTATACACCTTCAGCGTATCGCCCCAGCCGGGCGGAGCCGCCGCTTCCTCCCCTTGCGCCGACGCCGCGCCGGGGCGCGAAACGAAAAACGGCACCGCGAATAACACTGCGGCGTAGCACAAACAAACGGCAATTACTCTTTTCATTTTTTATTCCTCCTCCTAAAATGGATTTTGAGGCAATTTCCGGTTGACTATTATGAAAATAAGTAGTAGAATAGACGTGTATAAGTTTACTCACAGGACTGTTGTCCTTATCGTCGATCAACAAAGAGACAGGAGCACCATTATGGCAGAAAGAAAACCACTGCTGTCGGACGACTACATAGAGACTCTATGCAGCGAGCACGACAAATATAACAACATCGACGTCGACCGCTACGTCCGCGACAACTACCGCATCAAGCGCGGACTTCGCAACAGCGACGGATCCGGCGTCGTCGCCGGTGTGACGAACATATGCAACGTCCACGGCTACGTCATCAACGAAAACGAGAAGGTGCCCGAGGAAGGCAAGCTGATCTATCGCGGCATCGACATCAACGAGCTCGTCGCGGGAGCGAGGGCGGATAACCGCTTCGGCTTTGAAGAGACGGAGTATCTGCTGCTTATGGGCTCCCTGCCCACGCAGAAGCAGCTCGACGACTTCCGCGCCGCTATAGACGAATGCCGCGAGCTTCCTCACGGCTTCATCGAGGACGTTCTCATCAAGACCCCCAGCCGCAACATCATGAACAAGCTGGAGAGCGCGATACTCAACCTCTACTCCTACTGCCCCAACCCCGACGACGTAAGCCTTGAAACGCTGCTGAGGCAGTCGATCGAGATAATCGCGCGGGTGCCGACGATAGTTTCTTACGCCTACCAGTCGAAGCGCAGGCACTACGACAACCAGAGCATGTACCTGCACCCGATACCGAAGAACCTTTCCACCGCAGAATGTCTGCTGACCTTCCTGCGCCCGGATATGCACTTCACCGATGAGGAAGCGACTCTGCTCGACGTCTGCCTCATGCTGCACGCGGAGCACGGCGGAGGAAACAACTCCACCTTCTCCTGCCGAGTGCTTTCATCCTCCGGGACGGACACCTATTCCGCGATTTCCGCCGCGGTCGGCGCGCTCAAGGGCTTCAAGCACGGCGGCGCGAACCTCAAGATAGCGGAAATGATGGACTGCATCAAGTCCGGCGTCTCCGACTGGAGCGACGACGGCGAGTTGCTGGAGTTCCTCAAGGCCATCCTGCGCCGCGAAAAGGGCGACGGCAGCGGTCTCATCTACGGGATGGGACACGCGGTCTATACCCTCTCCGACCCCAGAGCCGTGCTGCTCAAGAAATTCGCCTCCTCCCTGGCTGAGAAGAAGAATATGCTCGACGAGTTCAGGCTTATCGAAGCCGTCGAGCGGCTCGCGCCGGAGGCCTTTGCGGACGTCAAGCAGAACGATAAGCCCATCTGCGCGAACGTCGATATGTACAGCGGCTTCGTTTACACGATGCTCAACCTGCCGCGCGAGCTCTTCACCCCGATATTCGCGACCGCGCGTATCGCCGGCTGGTGCGCGCACCGCATAGAGGAGATCGCGCTCTCCAACCGCATAATCCGCCCGGCGTATTTGTCGGTCCTCAAAAAAGCGCCATACACCCCGCTTTCCGAAAGGTAAAATAACTTCATCGCCGCGCACGCGGCCGAACGGAGGAAAAAGAATGAGAAAAGCCCTCGTTATATCAACGCCCGTTTTCTGCGCCGCAGGGACGATACTGCGCCTGCTTTCGCTCAAAGACGATTCGTTTCCGCACATTATGATAGGCGGCCAGAAATTCACATTCGCCGCCCTGCTCTCGATACTCGCGCTCGTGTTCGCGGTCATCGTTACGATCGTGACACGCAAAGAGAACGGCGGCGAAACAATCGCTCCGAAATCAGCCGGCGCGGTGCTGTTCGCCGCGGCTATCGCGCTTGGATTTGACGCGGTACAGAAGCTGCTCGAAAACCTGCTGTCCGAGGTCTCCGCCGACGTGTTCGCCGTTTTTCTCGGATTATTTGAATTCGTTTCCGCGATAATCATCGTTGTTTTCGCCTGTCAGATATTCACCGGCTTCGACTTCAAATATAAGCTCTCGCTGCTTCTCGCGCTGATACCGCTTATCTGGCTGCTTCTCAAGCTTGCCTACGAGTTCCTCGGCTACACGCGCGTCGCGAACATCTCCGATCACTACTACCACGTACTTATGACGGCGAGCACGGTGATGTTCCTGCTCTACTATTTCAAATCGACCGCGAAAGGCTTCGCCGCCTCCGCCGCTACTGTGGTCGGGCTGTCTCTGCCCGCCGCCATGTTCTCCTGTATGACCGTCATTCCGTCGTTTGTCGACGCGCTGACCGACGAGGGAGTCTACTTCTTCGACGCCGTAAGCGGGTTCGATTTCGCCTGTCTGCTCATAGCGGCCTTCGCCGTGATCGTCTCCGCGAAGCTCGCGTTCGCGCAGAAGAACGCAAACGACTGAAAAGAGGGGTAACGCCATGAAACTTGATCTTTCCGCGCTTCCGGACGAACTGCGCTCCCCCGCCTCCGAGCTCCTCGGCATCCCCGGGCTCGAAGAAGGCGCCGGCGGTCTGAAGCTGACCGCTGAAAAAACCGATTCGCGCGGACTCCGCGTCGAACGGCGCGGGGATTCCGCCGTCATCGCCTACTCCGAGCCGGCGTTCTTCTTCCGCGCGCTCGGGCTTCTTGCGGAAACGGACGGCGACTGCGTTATAAGCGAACAGCCGCGCCACAGGTCGCTCGGCCCGATGCTCGACTGCTCGCGCAACGGCGTGCTGACCGTTCCCTCGCTCAAAAAGATGATTCGCCGCATCGCGCTGATGGGGCACAATATGCTGATGCTTTACACCGAGGACACCTACACCGTCGACGGCGAGCCCTACTTCGGCTATATGCGCGGCAGGTATTCGCACGGCGAAATACGCGAGATCGACGCTTACGCGCGCCGCTTCGGGATCGAGCTTATCCCCTGCATACAGACGCTCGCGCATCTCGGCGAGGTGATGAAATGGGAGGCTTACAATCCCGTCTGCGATATTTTCGACATCCTCCTCGTCGACGAGCCGAAAACCTATGAGCTCATCGAAAAAATGATACGCACCTGCTCCGAGGACTTCTCATCCCGCCGCATTCACGTCGGAATGGACGAGGCGTGGATGGTCGGTCAGGGCAAGTATAAGGACCGCCACGGCATAGAGGCAAAGTCCTCGATAATGCGCAAGCACCTGAAAAGGGTCTGCGAAATATGCGACGGATACAGGCTTTCGCCGATGATGTGGAGCGATATGCTCTTCAACTGCGACGCCGACGGCAACCCCCGCAGCCGTTACGATACCGACGCTTCCCTGCCCGCCGACATACACGAGGTGCCTCCGAAGAATATGACCCTCGTCTACTGGGACTACTACAACGGCGACAAGCGCATATACGACGGCGTTATAGAGATGCATCAGAAGTTCGACAACCCCGTCGCCTTCGCCGGCGGCGCCTGGAAATGGGTCGGCTTCGCGCCGCTCAACCACTACAGCTTCACGCGCAGCAAGCCGGCTATCGAAAGCTGCTTTGAGCACGGCGTTGACGATATCCTCATCACCGCCTGGGGCGACAACGGCTGCGAATGCCCCTTCTTCTCGGTGCTGCCCGTATTCCAGCTTTACGCGGAGGGCTGCTTCGCCGGAGACGTCAGCGAGGAGCGCGCGGCGCGCCGCTTCCGCACCTGCGTCGGCGGCGAGATGGAGGACTTTATGATGCTGGATATGCCCCAGCTCCCCGAAGGCAACTTCGATAAGCCCACCGATCTCAACCCGGCGAAATATCTCGTCTACGGAGACCCATTCATCGGGCTCGCGGACAGGCATATCGGCGACGGCTACCCCGAAACCTACGCGAAATACGCGCTTTATCTCACTCAAGCCGCCGACCGCAACCCGGAATGGCGCTATATGTTCGACAATTCCGCGGCGCTCTGCCGCTACCTTTCAGAGAAACTCGGACTCGCGCTCAAGCTCAAGGCGGCGTACGACTCGGGCGACAGAGCGGAGCTGAAACGCCTCCGCGAGGGTGAGCTGGAAGCGACCTTCGCCGCGTTCGAGCAGTTCTTTGAAACCTTCCGCAAGCAGTGGTATACCGAGAACAAGACCTTCGGCTTCGAGGTCGAGGACCTGCGCCTCGGCGGTCTGCGCAGCCGCTTCATAACGATGATGCGCCGCATCGACGAATACCTCGCCGGCGGGCTCGACGAGCTGCCGGAGCTCGCGGAGGAACGCCTCCGCCTCGACTGCCGCGACGACGGCGCCGGGCCGGACATCCACTGCAACAGGTGGGTCTTCGCTGCGACGGCGAACCCCGTATAATAACCTCGACATAAACGAATCCCCTCTCCCGTAAAGGGCGTGCAAATTAGGGATAAGTCGGGTTTTGAACGGCTATTTACCGCCCAAGCTTCACAAAAAACAGCGGCCATACACCAAGTATGACCGCTGTTTTGTTGTTTTGCCTGAACGACAAATATCTCGTTCAAAACTGCTCCGCATCTTAAAAAGAGAGATTTTTGTGTCGGGCAAGGCGAAAGCGTGATGTATTCCGAGCGCTTTCAACGCCGACCGGCGCGAAAAGATCCTTTTTAAGACCGGCATATCCCTAATTTGCGCGCCCTAAAAGGAAGAGGGGATTTTTCTTATTCGCTTTTGCCGGCTGAACGGCAATAATGACAGCGCGGTTTATTCGCCGTATACGCGCTTTTTTCTGCCGCCGAAGGAGTCCATCGTCACGAGCGTCTTGCGATAGCGCTCAGGCGACTCGCCGGTCTTTTTCTTGAAGTTGCTGTAAAACGTTCCGATGTTCGTGAAGCCGCACTTTCTGATGATTTCGGGTATCGTCGCGCTTTCGTCGTGGAGGAGCGCGCAGGCGTGGTTGATGCGCTTCGAAACGATGAAGTCGGAGATGTTGACGCCGGTCTGCTGCTTGAAAACACGCGACAGGTGCTCCCTCGTCTTGCCCGAAAGCGAAACGATCTCCTCAAACGGAAGCGTGAACACCTCCGGCTTGCCGAGCAGCTCGTAATAGTCGTTGAACCAGCCCGGAGCGTCCGCGAAGCGCGCCGCGGGCCGATTTCCCTTAACAATAAAGGCGTAATAAAGCCTGACAACGAGCAGCCGCGTGGCGTTCAGGTGGTCGGCGGCGGAAACGTCGTCCGACTGATTGAAATCCTTCATCTCCCTTATCATCTTATCGCACTGGATGTCATCCAGCGAGAAAACAGGAGGCACGGGCGAATCCTCATACGCTCCGAAGGCGGCGGTTTCGCTCAGCAGCCTTTTGACGGAACCGTAATGCGCGTTGCCGATGAACGCCGCGTAGCATTCGATATGCTGCCTCGCCGGACCTCCGCGGAGCTCCGGCGCGAACTCGCAGGTATCCGAGTCTCTCAGGAAAACTATCGTCCTGTCGCCGATCGCGAGCTCTTCGCCGTTGACCGTTACCCCCATTGCGCCCTGCGCGAAAAAAAGGATCCTGTGGCTGTCTTTGCCGTACTGTCCCCAGCACTTGACGACGTCGTCCGGAACGGCGCAGAAAAACAGTATCAGCTTATCGCTTTTTGATGCTTCCGCCATATCTTCCTCCCTGTTCAGACCCTCGCTATCACCGGGATAACCATCGGCGTGCGCTTGCTCTGCTTGAAGATCGCCTTCGACAGATCGTCGCGCAGGACCGTCTTCAGCGCGTTATAGTCGTGGGCGCCTATCGTCGCGTTTCTCTCAACGCAGTCGGTGACCATCTCCTTGAGCTGCCCGAGCAGCTCCTCCGATTCGCGCATATAGACGAAGCCGCGGCTGATTATCTCCGGCTCGCCCATCAGCGAGCCCGTCTGCCTGTCAACGGAAACGGCGACTACTATGAGTCCGTCCGAGGCGAGCTGTCTGCGCTCGCGCATAACTATCGCGCCGACGTCGCCGACGCTCGTGCCGTCGACGAATACGCTTCCCGTCGGGACCTCGCCTTTGAAGGCGGCGGAGTCGGGCGTAAGCTCGATGACCTTTCCGTTATCGGAAATAAGTATATTCTCGGTCGGGATGCCCATACTCTCGCCGAGCATCTGCGCCTTTTTCAGGTGCTTGAACTCGCCGTGTACGGGGATGTAAAACCTCGGCTTTACGAGCCCGAGCATCAGCTTGAGCTCCTCCTGGCAGGCGTGCCCGGAGGTGTGAACCTCCGCGAGCGATTCGTAAACGACGGAGCAGCCGAGCTTCATCAGCTCGTTGACGATGTTCGTGACGAACTTCTCGTTGCCGGGGATCGGGTTGGAGGAAAGCACGATCAGATCGTCCTCCGATACGACGACCTTGCGGTGGTCGGAATACGCCATACGGTAAAGCGCCGACATCGTTTCGCCCTGCGACCCGGTCGTGATTATGACGGTCTGATCCTTCGGATATTTATCCAGCGCGTTGATGTCGAGCAGGACGCCGGCGGGCAGCTTGATGTAGCCGAGCTGCTCGGCTATGGCGGTCACGTTGACCATGCTTCTGCCCGAAAGCGCGACTTTCCTGCCGAGCGCGGCGGCGATGTCGATTATCTGCTGGACTCTGTATACGTTCGAGGAGAAGGTCGCGATGATAATGCGCTTGCCCTCCGCGTTTTTGAAGATGCCCTCGAGCGACTGGCTGACGCGGCGTTCGCTCATCGTGTAGCCCGGGCGTTCGGCGTTCGTGGAGTCCATAAGCAGAGCGAGAACGCCCTCGCTGCCGAGCTCCGCAAAGCGCGCGAGGTCTATCATCCCGCCCTGCGTCGGGGTCGTGTCTATCTTGAAATCGCCCGTGTGGACGAGCGTTCCGACCGGGGTCTTTATCGCGAGCGCGACGGCGTCGGGTATCGAGTGGTTCACGGTGATGAACTCCACCTCGAAGCAGCCGAGCTTTATCCTGTCGCCCGCTCTGACGGTGTTCATATTGACCTTGCCCTTCAGCCCGTGCTCAACGAACTTCGCCTCGATGAGTCCCTGCGTCATACGCGTGGAATAGATGGTCGTATCGAGCTCCTTCATCAGGTAAGGCAGTCCGCCGATGTGGTCCTCGTGCCCGTGCGTGACAACTATGCCGCGCACCTTTTCGCGGTTGTTGAGCAGATAGGTGAAGTCGGGGATGACGACGTCGATGCCGAGCATATCCTGATCGGGAAACTCAAGTCCGACGTCGACGACGATCATGTCGCTTTCGTATTCGAAGACGTAAAGGTTCTTGCCGATCTCGTGAAGACCGCCGAGCGCCATAACCTTCAGAGGAGACGCGCTCTTTTCGGCGCGGTGCGGCCTTTCGGGCTTGATATGAACGACGGGAGCGGCGGGCGCCGCTTCGCGGGCCGGCTGCGCTTTTTTGCGTCTGCCGGACTTCTTTGCCGGCTTCGGCTCCGGCGACGTCGGCGCCGTCGTCGCTTCCGGCTTTGTTTCCGCCTTAGACGGCTCCGGTTTCTTTTCTCTGCGCTTCCGCACGGGATTGAACGGCAGCTCGACGACCCTGCCGTCGCGCTTTTTCAGCTGTATCGGCTCGGAATCGGTGCCGGGCAGGCCCACAAGCGATTTTCTGGAAGCGTTGAGCTTTTCCATAAACGCCGCCTTGTCCGCGGCGTCGCGCGCCGCCTGTTTTTCGGCGGCGGTCATACGTTTTTTCGCGCCTTCTATGCGCTGTTCAGTTTTCTTTTTGGACTTGCTGTTGCTCAAAAATAATACCTCTCTTGAAAAGTTTGATTGCACCAAAACATACCTTTCCTGACGGAAAAGTATTTATGACGCTATTGATTTTTTATTATGTTACCCGCCTTTCGCTGACGGGAAAAAGGACTGTATTTCCCCTCGGACCCGATTGGATTATATCATCCGGGGGCGGTATTGTCAAGTTCTTTTTTGATCGCCCGGATCCTGTCGAGCACCTCCGCGCCGAGCTCCCGCGCGGCTTCGAGGGTGTTCGCCTCCGCGACGAGGCGCAGCGCACGGCCGCGCGCGGACGGTTTGACGGTGCACACCGCGCTCCCGCGCCGCAGGTCGAGCCCTTCGGCGGAAGCGACAAATCCGCTCTCCCTTTCGCCGAGCAGGCGTATGAGCGTTCCGCCGTTGCGGTCTCCGCAATCCTCCTCAAGCTCCGCGACCGGGAAATCGGGCGCGGAGGCGAAAAAGTCGGCGGCGCGCTGCTTACGCTCCGCGAGCGAACGGAGCAGGAAAGCGCATCCGGCGACGGCGTCGTCGAGCACGCGCAGACGCGCCGCTTCCGCGCGCAGCGCGTCGTCGCTTTTGTCCGGCGGGCAAAACATCCTGACGCGCACGTCGCAGCCAAGCTGACAGACGGCTTCGGCAAGCCTTTTAGGCGTTTCCGGCGGGAGCGGCAGGCGCTTCGCGCCGCCGGTGGCGAGCATAAAGCACACCCCGTAAAGCAGGCGCGCGGAGTCTATCTCTCGCCCGTCCTCATCGACGAGCGACGCGGCGGAGCCGTCCGCTTCGATACGCACGCGGACGCTCCCGCCGACGGGGAAAACCGACGAATACAGGCGTGAGAACGCCGCCTCCGGCGAGCTTACCGTAACGGCGAAGGGAGCGCGGAGCTTTTCCAGCTCGCGGGCGTAGTCGCTGAAAACCGCCGCGTCCGCCCTCGCTTCGCGGCCGCCGCTTCGGGAGAATTCTCCGCGCCGGTACGCCGATTCGAGCCTCCGCGCAAGCTCGCGCGTCGGAGGCAGCCCCAGCCCGTCGCGCACGGCGATCCCTTTTTCCGTCACGAAAAGCCCAAGCTTCGCGCCTCTGTCCGCCACTCCGAAGGAGAAGACGTTCAGCGGCAGGACCCCCATATCTATCGCCTCCGCTCCGCTGCCGAGCAGACCCACAATGAGCGCGGACTTTATCACGCCGCTTCCGTCGCAGCCGTCGCAGGCAACGGCGGCAACGCCTCCCTTGAGCGCGGTCGCGGCGGCGGCGCCTATCCTCGCGGCGTATTCCGGCGTTATGTCCGCGCCTATGGTGCCGGAGATGAGCCCGTTTTCAATGAGCCCGCCGCCGGAAACGCCCTTGACGACGTCGGAATAAACGCCGGCGTTCGGCTCGATGCGCTTCTTCGGCCAGACGCGGACGTTCGGCGAAACGACGGAGCCCTCAGAAAGCACGCTCCCCGCGCCGAGAACGCTCCCGTCGTACATCGCGGCGTCCGCCTTCACGACGCAGCCGCCGCAGACGAGCGCTCCGCGCAGCTCGGCGCGTTTGCCGACGTAGCTGCCGGGTCCGATAACGCTCCCGCGCACGTCCGCTCCCCGCGCTATCCGGCAGCCGTCTCCGACGACGGCGTATTCCCCCACCGACGCGCCGGGCGCGATGCTGACGTTTTCCCCTATCCATACCGGCGGCTTGACCCCCTCGCGGCGCGGCGGCTTCGGCACGTCGAACCTCACCTTGCCGTCGAGCAGATCGAACTGCGCGGAAATATAGGTACTGATGTCGCCGATGTCGAGCCAGTAGCCGCTCTCGACGTAAGAATACACCGCCAGCCCCTTTTCGAGCATCAGCGGGAAGAGTTCCTTGCCGAAATCAAATGGTTTTCCGTCCGGAACAAGCCGCATAGCTTCGGTTGACAATACATAGACTCCTGTGTTGACAAGATCAGTCAGCGCCTGTCCCCAGTCGGGTTTCTCAAGGAAGCGCGTTACCCTCCCCTCGGAGTCCGCCATAACGAGCCCGTATTCGAGGGGATTCGGCATACCCTTAAGCACGATCGTCGCCGCGCCGCCTTTTTCCTTGTGATAATCCATTATCCGCTTGAGGTCGAAATCGCACAGTCCGTCGCCGCTGATGACGAGGAAGTCTTCGCCGAAATCCGCGGAGGCGCGTTTGACGCTGCCGGCGGTGCCGAGCGGCTCCTCCTCGACGAAGTAACGCAGCCTTACTCCGTGCGCCTCCGCGCCGAAGTGTTCGCTTATCGACCGCGGCATATACATCAGCGTGACCGCCGCATCGCCGAAGCCGTGCCGCGCGAGAAGCTCCAGCGTGTAATCCATCACCGGCCTGCCGCACAGCGGCGCCATCGGCTTCGGCATATCGCAGGTCAAGGGCCTCAGCCGCGTCCCCTCCCCGCCAGCCATAATAACTGCTTTCATACTCCTGTTCCTTTCGAAAGTATTACGCAGTTATTATTGCCTGTTTTTATACGCTTTCATTCTTGAAAAATATGAATCGGTATGATAGAATAGAACAATAAAGTTGATTTTGTATAATTGAAAGGAGACGGGAATGGTCGGCAGGGTTTACAGCGACGCTCCGGAGCTCGTGCGCAAATATCTGAACTATCTGACGACCGTCAAGGGCAAATCGAATCTGACGGTAAGTCAGTATTATCTCGACCTGAAGCTCTTTTTCCGCTTCCTGAAGCACTACCGCGGGCTGACGGAGAAGCCCTTTGACGAGACGGACGTCGCCGATATAAGCGAAGATTTCATCAAGGGCGTCAGCTATAACGACATACTCGAATTCATTACCTTCGCCGCCGTTGAACGCGATAACAAGGCGGCCGCGCGCGCGCGAAAATGCTCCGCGATACGCGGTTTTTACAAATACCTGCTGCACAGCGGAGTCATCGCGGACAGTCCCGCCCGCGAGCTCGAAACGCCGAAGCTGCAGCGCTCGCTGCCGAAGTACCTGACGGTCGAAGACAGCGTGAGTCTGCTCGACGCGGTGGACGGCCCCTTCAAAGCGCGTGACTACTGTATGATAACCCTTTTCCTCAACTGCGGAATGCGACTGAGCGAGCTTGTCGGCATAAACGTAAACGACGTCAGGGACGACTTTCTCACCGTCACCGGCAAGGGCAATAAGCAGCGGACGCTCTTCCTCAACCGGATGTGCCGCGAGGCGATAGACGACTACCTCCCCACCCGCCCCGTCAACGGCGTGAAAGACAGGGAGGCGCTCTTCCTGAGCCGCCTCGGGAAGCGCATCAGCCCGAAGACCGTCCAGCACGTCGTATACACGGCGCTCGACCGCGCCGGACTCGGCGGCAAGCACCTCTCCGTCCACAAGCTGCGCCACACCGCCGCCACGCTGATGTATCAGAACGGCGCGGACATCCGCGTACTTCAGGACGTCCTCGGGCACGAGAGCCTGAGCACTACGCAGATTTACACGCACGTCCGCAACGAGCAGGTGCAGGCGGCGATGGAAAGCAACCCGCTCGGCAAGGTCAAGCGCCGCGCCGACGCCAAAAAAACCGACGGCGGAAACGCGCGGGATCCCAAAGAATCGAAAGACTCCGAAAACAGCGAGGACTGAATATGAACGAAAGGGAAACGCATCTTTCCCCCAACGCCAAAAAGATAATAACGATAGTTTCGATCGCGGTGATGATCGCGTTTTTCGCGGCGACAGCGTGGTTCGTCGGGCGTCCGATGCTGCGGTTCGTAAAGGAGCCGGAGCAGTTCCGCGCCTGGGTCGAAGCACACGGCTTCGTCGGCAAGCTGGCGTTCATCGGCATGCAGGTGCTTCAGGTGGTCGTCGCGGTCATCCCCGGCGAGTCGCTGGAGCTCGGCGCGGGCTACGCCTTCGGCGTTTTCGAGGGACTGCTGCTCTGCCTTATCGGGGTTTTCATCGGCGGCGCGCTGATATTCGCCTTCACGCGCTTTTTCGGCATGAAGGCGGTCGAGGCGTTTTTCCCGAAGGAGAAGATAGAGTCGGTGAAGTTCCTGCGGAACGAAAAGCGGCTCGAATTCTTCGCGTTCATACTCTTCTTTATACCCGGCACGCCGAAGGACCTGCTCTCCTACGTCGGCGGGCTGACGCCGATAAAATGGTATAAGTGGCTGCTGATAACAACATTCGCCCGGATACCCTCAATAATCACCTCGCTGATCATCGGCAACGCGGTCGTCGACAGGGATTATCCGCTCGCGATAATCGTCGGCGCCGCGACCGTCGCCCTCAGCGCGGCGGGGCTGATAATATACGGAATCATAACGAAAAAGCGCCGCGACAAAGAGAACGCGGAAGCACGATCGCAAGAATCGGATCATACAGACGACGCGCTTTAGTATTTTCGAGAAAAACAAAGAAGCATCCGTCCGCGAGAACGGATGCTTCTTTCGTTTACTGGTAAAAACTTACGCAAGCCCGGCGGCTATGCGAAGAAGGCGAAGCGCGTCGGAAACTGTAATCTCTTTATCTCCGTCGAGGTCGAACTGCCAGATCGCGTCGGCGAGCTTGTAATCGTATACGCCGTTTTTAGCCTCGGCAAGATTCGCGGCTATTCTCAGCGCCGATAGCGCGGTCGCGACAGTTACTTCGGGGCGCTCGGGGGTGAGGTATGCGGATTCGTCCATGCTTAGTATCTGGGGCATTACAGCGGGACGCGCCAACTCCTCAGTATGCTTTTCCTTCACGATCTCGGGGTTGTTCATCAGTTTCTTGACCGCGTCGAACGTCCCCTTGAAGGTCCAGTCGTTCAAGCTAAGCGAGAAGCTGAAACTTCCGTATGAATTATATACCTCTCTTACACCAACGTCGGAAAGAAGCTCCATAACCTCATCGGGAGTATACCTTCCCTTTGTCGTAACAGTGATCCTGCCGTTAGTCACATATTCAGACATATTGCCTACGTAGCAGTAGATTGACGCAAGAAACGGGTTGGCTCTCAATTCGTTATAAATCTCATCGACTTCGTCCAGCGACTCCACGTCAAAATACAGATAATAGTGCATATAATTCCACTTTGTGACTTTTACCATCTTCATATCGGGGAAAAGCTTTCCTAATTCAGCATCGCTTATGCCGTAATAGCCTCCGAAATAGTCTCTATTGATAAAGACCTCAAACATCACGCGTGAGGTCGGCGCGCTCGGATAACCCGGGCAGTATGTCGCGAACTTCACAAGCGGATTTTCCGCAAGCTTCGCAGCCGCGGCGTAGGCGTCTTCTTCGGAAATATGGTCATAATATACCGTGAATAAGTAACCTCCGATAACATCGCACGCGGTTACCATCTCTATCTCCGGAAGGAGATCGTTAAGGTTTTCGCCGTAGTACGGCTCGTTCAGCTCGACGACAATCTCGGCATACTGCTTAGCCGAAGCTGTTACCGGCAGCAGCGCCGCGACCATAAGCAGCGTCATAAGCATCGCGATCATTTTTTTGGTAAGGTTTTTCATGGCTGTTTCCTCCTTTGAAATTGAATATTCGTTATAACGTTATTTAACTCACGCGAGCTTCGCGGCTATGCGCAGGAGACAGAGCGCGTCGGAAACGGTGATCTCCTTGTCTCCGTCGAGATCGTACTGCCAGATAGCGTCGGCAAGCTTGTAATCGTATACGTCGTTTTGGGCTTCGCCCAGCTTCGCGGCTATCCGCAAAGCCGAGAGCGCGGTCGCGACGGTTACCTCGGGACGCTCCGGCGCAAGGAAGTCGGCTTCTTCAAGCTCCTTCGGCATCACGGTCGGGAAGCCTAACGCATCGGTCCATACAACGTTTGCGATATCGGGATCGTTCTTGAAAACCTTGACCGCCTCGAAAGTTCCTCTCAATGTCGAATCACTGATACTGCATCCGAAGTAATGCCCGGAATACGATTCGTATATCCCGACCACTCCCATATCCGAGTACATGTCGACGATCTCTTCTTCGGTATGCTCCGCCTTCGTCGTCACCGCGACCTGACCGACCGTTACGGCTCTGCTCGGATCGCCTATATCGAAGGTGTAAAACGACTGGATGAACGGATTGGCTTTCAATTCGTCATAGATCGCGTACCAATCTTCCGCAGAACTGACGTCGAAGTAAATATCGAAATTGCGGAAGCCCCATTTGCCGGCTCTCTTGATAATCCTTTCGGGTATGATCTTACCTAATTCGACCGAAGTTACCGGCGTGTAATAATCCTCGCCGAAATAATCCTGAGAGACCGTGATATTGAACCTGACGCGGGACGTGTTCCCGGTCGCGTTACCGGGACAGTAGGTCGCGCTCTTAACGCGGGGGTTTGCCTCCAAAGCCGCCGCGGCGGCGTAGGCGTCCTCGTCCGAGGTGTGAGCGTAATAGACGACGAACGCGTATCCGTCGATGAAGGAATACGCGACCTCCATCTTGATCTCCGGGAGTATCTCGTTCAGGTTTTCGCCGTAATACGGCTCGTTCAGTTCAACGATGATCATCGCGTTCTGATCCGCCGAAGCCGTCACCGGCAGCAGCGCCGCGACCATAAGCAGCGCAAGAACCATCGCAAGCGTTCTTTTCGTGAGGTCTTTCATTGCCTTTCCTCCCTCTAAATAAGTCGGCGTTATTCAAGAAGCAGACGTTAAATAACGCAATAGAATCTTAACCGTTTTTGGAAATCCGAGCCCTGATACGGATATTGAGTCACTTCGTAGATCGCGTATATCTTATTCGCGAGCTTTTGATAACTCTCGCCGCCGGCAACAAACCTCTCGTTCGGCCGCTCGGCTCTCAATTCTTCAAGCTTCGCGCTGAGCTTTTCTCTACCCGCAGCTATCCTGTCGGGAGACAGACCAACCGAGGCGTCCTTGTAAACGATAAAGTGCTTCAGGCTGCCGGCCTTGTCAAGAAGGAGCTCTACTTCTCCGCCTGTGAACGTCACGACGATCTCGAAGCTCTTTTTATCCGACACCACGCTCGCGGTGTTAAGGTCTTCAAGCTCGCTGAACGGGACGTCTGTATTCAGCAGCGCTTGCTTGGCTGCTTCCGCAGCTTGTTCTTCGGATATTTCATCACCGGTGCCGGTGCTGCGGGCGCTGTATTCCATCAATTCTTCGGAGCCGTCATAGGCAACGGCTCTGCTGCCGTCCTTGCCGGCGTAATAATCTATGATATAAACACCCTCGTTGCCGTCAAGATCGGCCTCCGCATCGATTATTATCCAGCTTGAGCGCTCGTAATCAAAGGACTTGTATTCGCCGTTTATCCGGTATGTGACCGCCGGCATATTCTTCTTTATAAAGGTGCCGCCGAAACGGCTGTCGATGCTCAACGGACCTCCGACGCCGCCTCCGCCGACGTCCGACGAGCCGGACGAGTCGGGCTCGGAAGAGTCTGTTCCGGGCGCATCCGAGGCGGGAGGTTCGGGCGTTTCGGCTGAGGAGCCGGCCGGCTGTCCGCTGCCGTGCGACGAGCCGCTGCCTTTTGAGCTCGATTCGCCTTCAACGTCCGGCGCAGAGCTGCTCTCGGGTTCGTTGCCGTCTACAGGCGTTACGACGCCGGAATCGGCGTTTCCGCCGCCGCTGTTCGGCGCGACGAAGTCGTGGTTTTTCCACTTTCCCGTCACGTTTACCGCGACGAGCGTGCCTGCGATAACAACGACGAACGCCGCTGCCGCGGCAACCCCTTTCAGCCACGGTTTTTGCGCAAAGACTGTCGTTTTCACTTTTGCCGGCTCAGAGTCCGCTGCCTCGATATATTCGGAATCGATGAGTTCCATCATATCAAGTATTCTGTTTTCTTTCATATGACGTAACCCTCCTTTTCGAGATGCTTCCTGAGCCGGTCGCGGCATCGGGAAAGCGTGGTTTTGATCTTGCTCTCAGACATGGAGAAGCGCTTTGAGATGTCGTCCACAGAATCCAGATACCAGTATCGGCGGATGAAAATATTGCGCTTTTCCTCATCCAGCGTGCCGAGAAAAGCGTTTATAGCTTTGCCCAGCGCCGCGTTATCGATACTGCGCTCGACATCGTCGGGAGCGGGTATGCACTGAGCCAGCTCTTCGCTGAGCTCGGATATATACGCGCTTCGTTTCAGGCGGCTGTCGCTGCGGCAGCAGTTCAGCGTGATGTGCCGTATAATACGG
This sequence comes from Clostridia bacterium, assembly GCA_017453725.1. Taxonomy (GTDB): domain Bacteria; phylum Bacillota; class Clostridia; order Oscillospirales; family RGIG8002; genus RGIG8002. Next base: position 26,529 of record JAFTEJ010000071.1, read on the forward strand.
GCGAGAAACGCATACAGATAGTCGCGCGGCTCGTTCGGCGGTATGGAGTTCCACGCCTCCAAATACGTATCGTTTTCGCATTCTTCCGCTATCCTGCGGTCCTTCGTAACCGAATACGCCAACGCACGCAGGCGGCTGCCGTATTTCTCGGCGGTATACTTTATCGCGTCTTCGTCGCGCTGCAGGTACAGGTCGACGATCATGCTGTCATCCAAGGCTTCCATCTCCTTTCCTTTTCGGTGGAAGGCCTCTACCATAAGAAGCACCTTTTTTTCAAAAAGGTTACACTTTTTTTGAAAAAAGTTTGCATTTTTTTGCGAAGCCGTTTTCACGCGCTTTTCAGGTATAAAACAGCCCTCTCGGGATCGAGGGGGCTGTGAACGTTTTATCTCTTTGCGTCGGATTCGAGGAAGCGCTGATATGCGGCGCGGAGCTCCTCCGCTTTTTCTTCCGGCGCGGTGGGGTTGCAGTGCGCCCACGCGCCCGTTTCGCTGGACGCGTTGAACTTCTGCTTGACGTCCGAGCGCATCGGCGGGAAGAACTCGACGTGGAAGTGGAAGTATTCGCTCGTGTCGCCGCTGTTGACGGGGGCGTTGTGCATACACATCATATACGGGAAGTTCGTGCCGAAAAGCGAATCGAGCGTTCCCGAAACGCGGCGGATCGCCGCTCCGAGCGCGAAGCGTTCCTCAGGCGTGAACTCGGTTATATCGCCCTTGTGCGCCTTCGACATTATATAGACGCCGTAGGGATATTCGCAGAAAAACGGCAGGAAAACGGTGAAGTATTCGTTCTCAAAGATTATACGCTTCCGCTCTTTGACTTCGTTCTCGAGCAGGTCGCAGTAGAG
>JAFTEJ010000072.1 GCA_017453725.1 Clostridia bacterium
GGTGTTCTGCGACGAACTATAAGACAGACTCGTCAGATCGAGCTTATAAATCAAATAATAACTGCTGGCGCTTTTAGCGGATATGCCCGCGGAAGCGGTTATAAAGGTCTTAAACTTGCTGCTGGCGAGAATGACGTTAGCGTTCTTCTCTCCGAGAGCCTCATAAAACGCCTGGTTACCGGCAATCTTGAAATAGAGCGCCTTCTTATTCGACAGCTCGGCGTTTCCGAAAGGATTGACGTCGTCTATCAGGGTCGATATCGCTCTGATAGTAGCGGTCTTAGCGGTCGACAGATAAATATGGTTATAATTGTCGCTCGAGTGACCGCCCTTTTCAGCGGAAGTAGTCGCGGTAAAGACTACTCTGCCGAAATCGTCCTTCGAATAGGAAACGTTAGAGGCGTTATGCGCGGCGTCCAGATAGCCGTTGTTGCACATCTGGGACTGCTGCACCTGCTCAAGCGTGTACTGGTTGATGAACGGGATGTGCATCTGCACTTCCGTGGCGGCGGAGACGTTGAAAACAACTACGCCGCTGAAGAGCGCCAGTACCATCGCGAAAGCAAGCAGTGAACTAAGGATTTTTTTCATTTTTGTGCTTCCTCTTTTCTTGATGAATTTTTCGCGTGATCGGGTTTGATTTGACTGAACATAGGTTTCGATCGGATGCTTTTTTCGCGCCGATGGGTGGCGGCGTTCATCCGACCATTTTCGCATCACTCCTCCTTGATACTTGATTTTATATACATTTTTTCGCTGCTGAAATTGAAAACTGTGCGGCGAAATTATCGGACGGCAGCGTGTTTTGCACCTTACTCCTCACAAAAACACTACCACCCCGTATATATACGCTGGTATTATAACAATTCGTACACAATTTTGTCAAGAGTTTTAGCGAAAAAGAGTAAAATTTATATGCTTTTTTAACATTTTTCACTCATTGCGACGTATGTGCGGATTGTAACCAGCAACGGAACGGCGGGGATTTCCCGCTTCTATCAGGCGTACGCAAAGCCGCCCGCGCAAGCCGTAGGGGCGATTTTAATCGCCCGCCGGCGTGCAGCTGCTCGCGCAAGCGAGCATCATAACTGCCGCCGCAGGCGGCATCATAGTTGTAAACTCTAAACTGATTGAGTTTAGAGCTTAGAGTTATGATCGCCCTACGGGCGAGTTGTGAGTTCGCATACGGCGAACGCTGCGCCGCCTGCGGCGGCGACACCTCATCCGCCCCTTCGGGGCACCTTCCCCTCAAGGGGAAGGCTTTCCGACGCCCACTTCGACCGGGGAAGGCTTCCGACGTCAGCCTTTCCCTCCCTCAGTCGCCTGCGGCGACAGCTCCCTCGTCTGAGGGAGCTCCCCGTGCGCCCTGCTTCCCTACCCCGCGCGGTGACAAAAACGCGGAGCCGTCCGAAGACGACTCCGCGTTCAGCGGTATTATTGCGTATACCTTTGCGTTCGGCTCGCGCCTCGCGCTTTCGTGAGCGTCCCCTTACAGGGTGACGTTCTCTACGATCAGCAGTCCGTCCTCGTTGACGGTGCCCGTATAGTTGGCGGGCTTGTCGCCTACGAAGAACCAGGTGCTGTAGTTCTCGCCGGCGCGGTTGATGCCGACGTAGGATGTGACGGTCACTCCGCCCGTGTACATATCAGCGATCTCTTCGCCGTTATAGGTGAAGTATACGCGCTTGAAGAGTACGAGCTTCTTGAGCGCGGAGTTATCCTTGCCGGAAGCGCGGAGCAGCGACTGATACGCGGGCGCGGTGTAGGAAATCGTCTCAACCTGCATCTCGACGCCGGGCATAAAGTTGCCGATAACGGTCAGGCCGTTGACGTCGGAGAAGTACTTCTCGGTGTAAGCCGGAGCGTTGACGGTCAGGGCGATCTCGGCTTCGATGCCTTCATAGAGGTCGACGAAGTCGGCGTCCGGAGTGAAGGTGACCGCGAATACGCTTTCGCTCTGAGCAATAAGCGGAACGACGTCCGGAGTTACCCAGGCCCAGGTGCCGGTCACGATGCCGGTATCGGCGTCCGTAAGGGCGGACTCGCCGATGGCCTGCGGATAGGTGATCGCGGCGGCGGTCGGCAGGACGTAGTTCTTGATTATGCCCTTGCCGATGGTTCCGGTCGCGTCACTGTCGACCGTGTCGGAGGCGACGCCGGAAACGAGCTTCGCGTAGATCGTGGTGCCGATCTCGTCGGCGGTCAGCTCGTAGGTCTCGCCGGTGCCGAGCTTGTCGCCGTCGGCGTTGTACCACTCGATGGCGTAGTTCGTGCCGATGAGCGCCGGGATGTCCGCGACGGTGGCGGTCAGGGTCTCGGTGTATCTCTCAACGCCGCTGATCGTAACGGAAGCGTCGCCGAAGGTGGTCTTCGTCGTCTTCGCCGTTACGGTCGTGGCTTCGGAAGCGATGTGGTCGTCGGTGTCCTTGATGCGGACGGAGATCTGATACTCCGTGTCGGCTGCAAGGTCTTCGAAGACGTTGCTGTCCTGCCACTCGCCGGTGCCGAACTTATACTCGGCTTCTTCGATAGCGTCGATGGTTATGGTGCTGTCGGTAGCGGTGTAGGTCACGGTGGGAGCGGCGGGCTTATCGATGATCCTCTTGAGGACCTTCGCGGCGGCGTCGATGGCGGCCTGGTCGGCTTCGAGGTTGTAGTAAGCCTCAACACCGGCGGCGATTTCCGCGGCCCACAGGGTGGCGTCGATGGCCTTGACGGCGTCGATGTTCGCCTTGAGGGCGGTGCGGTCGGCGGCGGTGAAGCCGTCGAGGATCGCCTGGACGGCGGCGGTGGCGTCGAGGACGTCATCGCGGTCGACGGAGGTCTTCGTCGCGGCGGCGGCAGCCAGAGCTTCCGCGTATCTGTTCTCGTAGTCATAAGCCTGAACGGCGGCTATGACAGTGTCGAGAGCGGCCAGATCTTCGGGGGTGGAGGGGTAGATGCCCTTGTAGCCCTTCATATCGGAAACGGTAATGGTCGTGCCGTTGTCAACGCCGTAGGCTTCGATGATGAAGACGATGGCGTACTCGAGCTCATTCTGAGCGAATACGTTGGACCACCAGGCCTTTTCAAAGGCGCTGAACGGGATGTTGATGTAGCCGTCAGCGGCAACGTATTCAGGCTTGATGTTAAGCGCGTACATCTCTCTGTGTCCGGAGAAGGGAGCGCTCGGCGCGCAGTTGGAGAGACCGATAAGCACTCTTTCCGCCTTGCCGCCGGTCACTTCGAGCTTGAAGCGGATACCTTCGGCCTTGGAAAGTCCGGCAACGTTCAGCGCCGGATAAGCGCCGTTTTCTTCGGGCTGCAGGGTCTGGCTGCGGTCCATATTCTTCCAGCCCATCGACTTGCCGGCGAAGTCGGCGGTCGCGGTCATGGAGAAGCTGCCGTCAGCGGCAAAGGTGGTGTTGTTGGAGAAGTCGCCGGCGTTCCAGACGTTCGGTCTGTTCAGACCGTCGCCGATGGAGTCGCAGAGCTTGTTGCTGTTAGCGGTGACGGTGGCGTTGACAGCCTCGGTCGTCCAGCCTTCCATCAGGTTGCCGGTGACGGACTTGATATCGGGATACTCGAGAGCGGCGATAGCTGCGCGTGTGGCGTCGAGGTCGCCGGAGTTGACGGCGGTCTGCAGCGCAGCCCAGCTGTCAGCACTGTAGTTGGATTCCCACAGATCCGCAACGAGATCAGCGGTGGTAAGAGCTCTGTAGCCCTTGACATCGGAGATCTTTATCTCGGTGCCTTCGGCAGCGCCGTAAGCTTCAACGATAAAGACGATGACGTTCTCGAGCTCGCTCTGCGCAAACGCGTTGCACCAGAAGGCTGCCTCGAAATAGCTGAACGGGATGTTGATATAGCCGTCAGCAGCGACGTATCCGGGCTTGATCTTCATCGCGTACATCTCTCTGGTCGTGTTAGAGCAGTTGGAGAGACCGATGAGGATTCTATCGACGGGCTTGCTGGCCTCGAGCTTGAAGCGGATGCCTTCCGCCTCGGAGAGTCCGGCAACGGTCAGCGCCGGATAAGCGCCGTTCTTATTGGGCTGCAGGGTCTGGCTGCGGTCCATATTCTTCCAGCCCATCGCCTTGCCCGTGAAGTCGGCGGTCGCTTTCATGGAGAACCAGCCGTCGCCGGCGGTGAAGGTGGTGTTATTGGAGAAGTCGCCGGCGTTCCACGCGCCGTTGATGTTGAGGCCTTCGCCGATGGAGTCACAGAGCTTGTCGCTGTTCGCGGTGACGACGGCGTTGACAGCCTCGGTCGTCCAGCCGGAGAAGAAGCTGCCGGTGGTCGCGATGGTCTCGTAAGGAACGAGCTTAGCGATGGCGGCGTCACGCGCTTCCTTGGTCTTCGCGACAGCGAGGGCGGCTTCGTAGGCGGCCCAGCTCTCGGCGGTGTAGTTGTATTCCCAGATGTTGGTGATCAGCTCGTCTTCGATGTCGAAGTCTCTGCCGGAGTAACCGTAAACGTCGGAGATCTTGACGGTCGTGAACTTGGATACGCCGTAAGCTTCAACGATGAATACGATGACGTCCTCGAGCTCGCTCTGAGCGAAGGAGGAGGTCCACCAGGCGTTCTCGAACACGCTGAAGGGGATGTTGACGTAGCCGTCAGCCGCGACGTATTCGGGCTTGACGTTGATCGCGTACTGCTCGCGGACGAACTTGGAGCAGTTGGACAGACCGATGAGCAGTCTTTCGACGGTGCCGTCCTCGACCTCGATCTTGAAGCGGATGCCGTCGGCCTTGGAGAGTCCGGCGACGTTCAGCGCCGGGAAGGCGCCGTTATCGGCGGGCTGCAGGGTCTTGCTGCGGTCCATATTCTTCCAGCCCATGGACTTGCCGGTGAAGTCGGCGAGAGCCATCATGGAGAACCAGCCGTCGCCGGCGGCGAAGGTGGTGTTGTCGGAGAAGTCGCCGGCGTTCCATACGTTGGGCTTGTTAAGGCCGTCGCCGATGGAGTCGCAGATCTTGCCGCTGTTCGCGGTGACGACGGCGTTGACGTCCTGCGTCGTCCAGCCGGAGAAGAAGCTGCCGGTCACGGGCTTCGTGTAAAGCGGGACAAGGGCGTCCTTCGCGGCGATGAGGGCTTCCTTATCGCCCGCGGCGGCCGCGGCCTTCAGAACCGCCCAGCTGTCGGAGGTGTAGTTGTACTCCCAGAGATCGCCGACGTAATCGGAAGGATCGAACGCCTTGTATCCGGTGAGGTCGGAGATCGTGAGGGTGGTGCCTTCGGTCACGCCGTAGGCTTCGACGATGAAGACCTTGACGTCCGCGATGTTCTCAGCGGTGAAGGCGTTGCCCCACCACGCCTTTTCAAACGCGGTGAAGGGTATGTTGATGTAGCCGTCGGCGCCGAAGTACGCGGGAACGAGATTGAGAGCGTACATTTCCTTCGCGCCGCCGGTGGGGCCGCAGTTGGAGAGACCGATGAGCAGACGCTCATAGGAGCCGCCCTCGCTGACGTCCAGCTTGAAGCGGATGCCCTCGCCGTTCTCGATGCCCTCAGCGTTGAGCGCGGGATAAGCGCCCGCGGAAGCGGTGTTCATCGTGTTGCGGTCGAGGTTCTTCCAGCCCATGGACTTGCCGGCGAAGTCGGCGGTCGCGGTCATGGAGAAGTTGTTTTCCGCGGCGAAGGTGGTGTTATCGGAGAAGTCGCCGGCGTTCCATACGTTGGGGGTGTTCAGACCGTCGCCGATGGAGTCGCAGACCTTTTCGGGGTTGGCGACGACAGGCACGTTGACGTTGGCGGTGGTCCAGCCCTGCATCATGTTGCCGGTGGTGACGTCGATGACAGCGGGCTGAAGGTCGGTAACGGCGGCCTCTATCGCGTCCTCGTTACGGGTCGAAACGGCGTCCTTGACGGCAGCCCAGGATTCGGGAGTGTAGTTGGCTTCCCAGAGATCGTCGGTCGGATCGTAGACGGACTTTCTGAAGAGCTGCATATCGGAGACGACGAATCTCTTCCATTCCGTGTTGCAGCCGCCGCCGACATACTGGAGGATCATATTGCCGTAAAGCTGGGTCGTATTGGCGTACTGAGAGAGGACCTGATCAGCCCAGCCGCTCTTCATATCATTGAAGTAGAAATACAGATAGCCGTCGGCGTAGTTCGGGAACATCTCGCCGGAGGCGCAGCTGTACTCGGCTATGAAGGTGGGGTACCAGGTGTTGCTGAAGGACTTCTCATTGGAACCGACGAGCTTCAGGCTGACGGTGACTCTGCCGTGGCCGTCCCAGCTGTAGGTGACGGGGTCTCCGCCGCCGGTAGCGGTCGTGGAGATACCTATGCGGATACCGTCCCACTTCTGCATCTCGCCTATCGCCTTGTAATCGCCGAAGACGTCGCCGTTCTGCTGCTTGGCGGCAGTGTCGGTGTTCGTCTGGGTGGACCACTGCTGGGTCCAGTTGTTCGGCTTATAGTCCTTGGTCGGGAGCAGGCCGTGAGTGGAGTTGCCCCTCATAACGCCGGCCTTGTCATAGAACTGGAGCGCGGTGCCGGTGGCGCCGGTTTCGGCGAGCGCGACGGCGTTGTTCGCGTCGAGGTTAGCCTGAGTCCAGTCGTTGAAGCCGGGCAGATCCTGATACTCATAGAGATCGGCGATGCTGCCGTTTCTGACGTAACCCTGAAGATCGGAGAAATAGACGGTCGTCGGAGCGGCGTACATCAGGAAGGATATACCGTTGATCTTGTTCAACTCGGTGGAACGAAGCTTCTCGGTATTCGTCGTGCTGGCTCTGGTGAGGCGGCCGAAATCGATGACGTTATAGCCTTCGCTGTCGAGCTCGGGCTTGCCTCTGTAGCGCCAGTAGTTGCCCCAGCCGCTGGCCTGGACGATGAATCTGTATTCACCGTAAACGCTGACGGGCTTGCCGTCGGCGTCGGTCAGCTTGAAGCGGATACCGTTCATCTCGCCGAGCGTCTTGGTTCCCTCAACGGGAGTCCAGGGGTTGACAGACAGAGTCGCGCCACTGTTGTATTTGTAAGTGACGATCGACTGAGTGTACTTCTGGTTGTTGGCGGGGTTTGTGGTAAGCTTCAGCTCGCCGGGCTTTTCGGTCAGCTCGAGTTTGCTGGAAACGGCGTTGTAAACCGCGCCGTTAGCATAGCCGACGTTGCCGGAGAGCGTGTCGAGCTCCGCCTGAGTGGTCTGCGTGAAACCGGTCAGGTCGAAGTAGTCGTACGTTACCAATGCGTTGGGGTCTTCAATAGCGGCGGAAGTATTGAACAATACGACTCCGCTGAAGAGGGCGAGCACCATCGCAAAAGCAAGCAGTGAACTAAGGATCTTCTTCATAATTGCTTCCTCTTTTCTTTCATAAAATTTCGCGAGTTTGATCACGATTAAAGACTGAATAATTGACGGATCCCCGTCGGGTGTGACGGCTCCACCGTCAGCCGTGCTTCATTCACTGTCCTCCTTACCGTAATGGGACCGAGCGCTTCGCCCGGTCAAGAAAACGGCAAAACGCCGCGCTTTGAGCCGGATCGAAACCGCGTTTGGGTATAGTAACACACATTTTCAGTCTACTATATACTCGTATATTATCACATTGTTTTCGTTTTGGCAATACTTTTTAAAGAAAAATGCAAATTTTTTTCTTTGATTTTTCACAGAAACTATTTATCGGGATTCGCGGATTATCGGGATTCGCGGAAATCAACCGGCGTAACGCCTGAGCCCGGAGAACCGACAGGCGATTGATAACCGCCCCTACCCGCAACGCGAAGCGCGTCTGTCATTCCGAGGAGCCGCGAACGCGCCGACGAGGACTCCCCTTCCCTATACAGAATACAGACTTCCTGCGTATGACGGGGGATCCTTCGGCGGCAAGCCGCCTCGGGATGACAGAAACACACGCCCGCTGTCAGGCGGATTTCGCTTCGAACGCAAAGGCGTTCGAAGCGAAAAAAGGCGGGGCGTCCGAACCGGACGCCCCGAAAGGAGAAATTAGCTGCCTCCCCGCAAACGCATCTAAGCAGGGAAGTGAATTATTCAATTATGCGATGTCCGCAACAAAGCCGCTGACGGAAATCACGCCGTTGGCGTCGACAACGCCCTGCGCACTCATGACCTCGCCGTCGGCGAAGAACCAGACGGTGTAGGTCTCGCCGGCGCGGCTCGGGCTGAGCTGAGCGCTGAGGGTCAGCGTGCCGGCGTAGCAGCGGCTTTCGAACGTAACGCTCTTGAAGAGGACGAGGTTGTTGCCCTCGCTGTCTCTCGCGGCGCGGAGCAGCGCAAGGTAGGAAGGCTTGCCGGCCTTGACTTCCTCAACCTTCACAACGGGGTCGATGCCGATATAGAACTCGCCGGTCAGCGAGATTCCGGAGGCGGCGTCAGCCACGGTGCATTCCTCGGTGTTGCTCGCGATGACGACCGTGACGTTAACGGTGACGGTCTTGTAGCACTCGGCGTCGGCCGGAGTGAAGACTGCCGCGAAGGTGCTGCCGGACTGTTCCGCGTCGGGAATCAGATCCGGATCGGCCCAAGCCCAAGCGCCTTCGACGCTCGCTTCGCCGCCGATGAGCTGCGCGGAGCCGAGCTTGTCGCCGATCATAATGGTAACGTCGGCGGGGTTGACGGAGATGACCGGAGTCGCCTTGTCAATCGCGGCGGTGGGTTCGCTGACGAGCGTTCCCTCGTAGTTCGCGGCGGTGACGGAAACGGTCAGGGCCGTGCCGATGTCGCTCGCGACGACGGTGTATTCGGAGCCGGTGCCGACTTCCTCTTCGCCGTTGCTCCAGACGTATGTCAGCTCGCCGGGCTCGTCGCCGATGCCGGTGACTGCCGCGGTCAGGGTCGCGCCGAACACGGCTTCGCCCTCGATTGCGACTTCACCCGTAACGGGAGCCTTCGCGGTCTTTACGACCAGCGGCGTGGACGGCGCGGAGGGGTTGTATCCGCCGATGGCGGCGACTCTCGCGTAGAAGGTGTATTCGGTGTTGGCTTCGAGTCCGGTATACTCGGTGACGCCGGACCACTCGCCGTCCTCGCCCATTCTGTATTCGATGCTGTCGGGACCGAGATTCAGCGTGATGCTGTTATAGGTGACCGAAGCGACGGTCGGAGCCGCGGGGGCTTCCGGAGTCGCGGCGGCAACGAGTCCCGCGGCGGCGTCCGCGATCTGAGCGGCGGTGGCGTCCTTGTTGTAGTAAACAGTCATAGCGTCGGCGTATCCGTCGAGGCCGAGGTCCTTATACTGAACGAGCGCGGTCTTCAGCGCGGCGCGGTCGATGCCTTCGTAGAGGATGACCTGCCAGCCGTAGATGTCCTTGTTGACGTTGGCGTAAAGCTCAAAGACGCCGTACTTCGCCTTTTCCCTGATCTGCTCCTTGGTCCAGTCGCCGTACCAGTCGCCGTTACCGCCCTCAACGATTTCATCCATATAGTAGGTGAAGTAACCGTCGACGTACTGCGGCAGGTGCTGCTTGGTAAGCATACCGCTCCAGTTCTCTTTGCCGACGCCGTCCTTATAAGCGATGGCCATCTGATCCAGCTTGTTGGTGACGGCGTTCTCGACCTGGAATCTGAACGCGATAATATCGTTGAGCGTATAGCCGCCGAGCATAGCGATGAGGTCTTTCCCATCAAAGGATTCAACCCTACCGAAATAGCAGTCAAACTCGTTGAAGCCGGTAGTCAACGGGTCGACCATCTTGGCGGGAACGAAGCCCCAGCTTCCGTTGGTAAGCGAATACTTCATTCCTCTCTCGGTCTTGACGAAGATGCATCCGCCCTTGTCGTACGCCGGGAACTGATCCATTTCTTCCTGAGTGAAGATGCTGAAGCCGGGGACGTCGACGATCGCGGCGTCGGGATCCTTGTAGCCGTAAAGAACCTCAAGGATTCTATCGGTCATCTCTTCGTAATCGGAGGTATAGTTCGCGGCGAGCGAAAGCTCGGCAGCCTCCGCAACGAGGGCGGAATATCTGCCGTCGATATCGAACGCCTGCAGCATGGCAACAGCGGCGGCGAGCTTCTCAGCGTCTTCGGCGGTGGCGTTGTTGAGTTCCTTGTATCCGCGGAAATCGGAGAAGGTGATGGTCGTTCCGTCTTCGACGCCATAGGCTTCGATGATGAGAACGATAGCCAGATCAAGGTCGTCCTGTGTGAAGGCCTTGCCCCACCACGCCTTCTCGAAGTAGCTGAACGGGATATTGATATAGCCGTCTTCGGCTACGAATTCGGGCTTGATGCGGAGCGCGTACTGCTCGAACGAATGTCCGGCGCAGTTGGAGAGACCTATCAGGATTCTCTCAACGGAGCCGTCGGCTTCGAGCTTGAAGCGGATGCCGTCCGCCTTGGAAAGCCCGGTCGCGTCAAACGCGGGATAGCCGTAGTTGGCTTCGGTGGCGAGCGTTCCGCTGCGGTCCATGTTCTTCCAGCCCATCGACTTGCCCGCGAAACTGTCAAGCGCGGTCATGGAGAAGTTGTTATCCGCCTCGAAGGAGGTGGTGTTGGTGAAGTCGCCGGCGTTCCAGACGTTCTCCTTGTTCAGGCCGTCGCCGATGGAATCGCAGAGCTTGACGCTGTTCGCGTCAACGACGTCATTGACGGCAGCGGTCGTCCAGCCATCGAAGAAGTCGGCGGTCGTGCTCTTTGTGGGCAGCGCGACGAGGCCGGCGTAGGCGGCGTCGAGGAGCACTATCGCACCCGCGGCGTCTTCATCATATATAGCCCACGCCTCGTCGATGGCGGAAAGGAGCGCTTTGTAGCTCTTCGTGGTGTAGTTGTACTGCCACGCGTTCACGCAGGCGTCAAACGCGGAATATACGTCTTCGTCGGCAAGCTCTTCAAGGATGAGCATTCTGACGACTTTGATGTGATAGCGCAGCTCGTCGAGCGTGGCGTTCGGATTCGTATAAGCCGAATCGGCGGCGCTGACTTCACTGTAATGCGCGTAGCCGGAATCGAAGAAGTCGAGATTGTCCGCCATCGTAAGCAGGGCGTCGAGGTCGGTCTTCGCCTTCTCGTAGCCGAACTTGATCTCGTCGATCGCGTCGTTCAGTCTCGTGGTGATCGCGTCGATTTCGGACTGAGTGTGGCTCTCGGCGTTCTTGTAGGTATCCTCGGCGGTCTCGATGAGGGAGGCGGTGAACTCCGCCTTCTTCGCGGCCTGGATGGCTCTGCCTAGCTCGGCGCTGTCAACGCTGCCGTAAGCGTGGAAATCGTCGATGTAGAAGGAAAGGCGCTTGCCGGCCATAGAGGCGGTGTTCTCAAATCTGATCTGGAACTGATCGATTCCGCCGTAGTAGGTATCGGGGATATCCTGGCAGTCACGCCACCAGCCGCCCGCGGCATCGCCGCCGACGAATGTAGTGCCGTACCAACCGGTTTTTGCCCATTCGACAACGTAGTAGTCGCCTTCCCTGTCGGCGGCTCTGAAGTCGATGGCGATCTTCTTCGTGGAGCTGCCGAAGCAGAAGCTGATGCTTCCGTTGAACGCGACGTCGCCGACGTTGACTATCTTGAATTTGAAGCCGAGCTTGTTGGAAAGATCAACGTCGCCGAAGGGAGAGAGCCCGTCGATGAGGACGTTCTTTCTCCACTGATCGTACTTATCGGCAGTGGCCATATTGCAGTTGTATCCGCCGTAAGCGTCACCGGTAGCCGGAACGGTAACGTTGAAGATCGTGTGACCTTCTTCGTCCTTCGTAAACTGCCAGTCGCTGCCGTACTCATAGTTGTCCGAGACCCTCTTGGCCATACGGTCCATCTGAGCGGGCGTGTACTGATTGAAGCCGGGCATCGCCATTTTCACGTATTCGACTGCCGAAGACGTGAAAAGCACGAGTCCGCTTCCCATTGCGAGCAGCATTGTAACCGCAAGCAATACGCTGAGTAGCTTTTTCATAATTCTCCTCCTAAAACTAATATAGTCCTTTTGACAGTATCACTTCTGACACTATATGGTGATTATATCACATTATTTTAACATTTACAACACTTATTTTCAAAGATGATAGAAATATTTTGTAAAATTCGCACATCGCAACACGGAAAGCTGTGTTTTCGGCATAGCCGCGGCGCGGAAGCGGCAGCGCGGTTGATTCGGCAGGCGGAACCGTCCTGTCATTCCGAGGAGCCGCGAACGCGCCTATGAGGAATCCACCGGGCAAACGCAGGGCGTTAGGTCTTGGCTCCCTCTGAGGAGGGAACTGTTGAGACTTGCTCCGCAAGTCACGACTGATGGAGAGATAAAGTCAAGCCGCGATTTCTGCGCGGAGTTTCAGCAGAAACCCGACCGAACGCACCCACGTCTGTCATCCTGAGCGGAGCGACCGCAGAGAGCGCAGTCGAAGGATCCTGAAGGTAACGGCATTGTAAAAGAAAAAGTGCGCATATGAAAACGTGAGTTGACCTTTCGCTTTCTTGTGCACACTCTTTGTTTTTGTTGTTGCTTTTGTCGGCGTGCTTCTGCTTTTGTCGGCTAACTTTTCCTTTACGGATCGCTCGTCTTTAAGATCCTTCGACTTCGCGGGCTTCGCCCGCTCCGCTCAGGATGACAGACGCCGACTTCGTCGGCGACGCCTCATCCGTCACTCGCGCACTACGTTCGCTCGTGCCGCCTTCCCCTCAAGGGGAAGGCTTTCGACGCCCGCTCGCATAAGCAAGGAAGCGGCGCCTTTAGGGCGTGCAAATCAGGGATACGCCGGTCTTAAAAAGGATCTTTTCGCGCCGGTCTGCGTTGAAAGCGCTCGGAAACGGCTGCTGGCCGGCGAGGACAATACGCCTGATAAACGAATAAATCCGGTGCTTTCCGGTTTGTCGTCCTCGGCGGGCGTCAGCCCGCTGTCGTCCTCCGCGCCGGAAACCCCTCTGATTTCTATCGTTTTCAGGTGCGGAGCAGTTTTGAAAGACGAGAATTATTCTCAGCCGAAGCCGCAAAACGCAGGCAACCCTTCGGTTGTCAAGGCTTTGCGGCAAAAGATGGGGATAATTCTCCCTTTCAAAACCGTGTTGTCCTCACCGGCAATCAGCCACCAGTATTCCTTCACGCTTTCGCCTTGCCCGACACAAAAATCTCTCTTTTTAAGATGCGAAGCAGTTTTGAACGAGATATTTATCGTTCAGGCAAAACAACAAAACAGCGGTCATACTTGATGTATGATCGCTGTTTTTTGTGAAGCTTGGGCGGGAAATAGCCGTTCAAAAACCGACTTATCCATGATTTGCACGCCCTTTTGCCGACACAGCGTTAAAAGAACGGTGAAATCTAAGGGCCGTCGATCGACAGCCCTTCGATTTTGTAATTATTCGGTCAAGCAAAACTCATCCGTAAACTCTTATCGCGGAAGGGTTATAAGACCGACCGCCGCGCGAAGAATATAAAGCGCGTCGCCCACGGTCACTTCGCCGTCTTTGTCAATATCGCAGCAAGCGATCATATACGGCGTCTCTTCCTTTATCTTAGCGGCGATACGCAGGGCGGCCAACGCGTCCGAAACGGTGATTACGCCGTCGCCGTCAGGGTCGCCGAGGACCGCGACCGGGCCCGCGTTGACGGTGAAGCCGATCGTGATCTCTTTATCGCGGTTGGTAACCTTAAGAACGTATTCGCCCGACTCGCTGACGGTTACTCCGGATCCGACGGACACGCCGTTGAGCTCTCCCCTGCCGACGTCCCAGGTGATAGTGACGGGCGCGTCATATACGCCGCCGTCCTCAACGCCTGTAACTATGGGCATTTCCGCTTCATCCTGATACGCGACAAGGTCGTAATAGTAAACGCCGGTGGTCGTTTTGCCCGCGCCGGTGACGCCGATTATCTCCAACTTTGAAAGGTCGAGCCTTTCGTCTCCGCTGACGCGCACGAAATCCTTGAACGGCGCGGTGATTTCAGCTTTGTCGGCGCTTATCGATCCGACGTTGAACTTATAGAGCGTATCCCCGTTCTCGCCGGTATAGCCGATAAGAATATCGCTGTCGTTGACGTCCTTGGTGGAATAGGTCTTGAATTTCAGCCCGGTATAATCGGTCATGTCGGCGACAAACGGGTTCTTGATAACTTCGTCTCCGACCTTGTTGCTGAATTCCCACTTTGTGCGCGTTGAGTATACGCAGAGGGCGTTATGGGTAACCCCGGCGTCGGTAACGTCGCGCATCGTGGCGCGGCAGGTAGTGACGGTCATAAGCGACGTATCCGAAGTCTGCCACGGCTTGAAACCGAAGATCTCGTTATCCTTGAGCGCGACAGCGCAGCGGACCGTTCTCGCGGCTGCGTCAACGTCCGCCTGATCGGCGGTGTATATCCTCGCGAGTTTCTTATACTTGTTCCTGACGCTTTCGAGGACTCCCCACGAACGGGCGGAATAATCATCGGGATCCGCCTCGGACGCGGCGAGAAGCGCGGCTTCGAGCTCCGAAACGTCAAGGCTTCCGGTGCCGAGATCCCAGCAAAGCGTATTCGCCTTCGCGTGGAAGGTTATGCCGTAAACCTTCGTGCCGTCAGCGGCGAAAACGGCGTCATGAACGGCGTTGCACTTCTCCTGTCTGCCGTTGAGAGTGCGGAGGTATTCGCCGTTCGCGGTGTAAAGTCTGCCGTAGCCGTCAAGGCTCATCAGAAGTATCATCTTGCCGTCCGGAGACCAGCGCGCCGTCGGAACGGCCTGCATAAAGCCGCCCATTACCGAAACGAGCTTGCCGGAGACGGCGTCAAAGAGTCTGCCGCCGTCGGCGCTTCCGCTGACAAGCAGCCTCGTTCCGTCCGGCGAGAACTCGCAGGTGCGGATCGAAGCGGAACTGACGTTCGCGGCCTCGTACTTCATCGTCTTGCCGGCGACGTCGTAAACGAATATTTTTCCGCCCTCGTCGGTCGTTGCGAGCAGCGAGCCGTCCGGAGACCACGCAAGGCCTCTGGCGCAGCGGATATGATCGCTGAAGGAGGCGTATTCGCTCAAGGCGCTGCCGTTTACTATATTGTATATGATTATCTTCCCGTTCGCGCAGGCGGCGGCAAGCTTGGTGCCGTCCGGCGAAAGCTTCAGGGTTCTGACGTTGCTGCCGGTAAACGGGCCTTCGGTCACGGCGCCGCTCGAGGCGTCCATAATATACAGGTATTGCGATACGTCCTTTGAGGGAATAATGCCGGCGTTATCGCCCTCATTGGTGATCCTGCCGCCCGCAAAGAGCTTACTGCCGTCCTGATTGAACGCGACCGCCTCTACGTAAAGGTTAGTGGATCTGCCGGTACTGAGTCTCCCGAAGGCGGGATTCGACAGCACGACGACGTACCCGCCGCGGGACGCCACGGCAAGCTTGCTGCCGTCGTTGCTGAAAAGAAGCTTGGAGATCTCGTTATATCCGCAGCCGTTACTCCTGAGCAACGAGCCGTCCGACGCGTCGGTGAGGTACGCCGTTCCCCTGTCCGCCGAAGCGACGTATTTGCCGTCCGGAGAGACGTCGAGAGCGCACATCCAGTTGCTGCCGGTGACCGCTTTCGACGGAGTAAGGATCTCGTCGTCATACGCGGTGACCTCCGAAATCTCGCCGGCGCGTTTGTAAACGCGGACGTAATCGACGTACATAAACGTTTCGGCAGCCATATCGCTGTAGACCTGATTGCTGCCGGGTCCCTTGACGGAAACGTTAAGTATAAGATAGTGCGGGTTATCGCCGAAGCCCCAGCGCAGCTCGTCGGTCTTCAGCAGCATCGACATATAAAGCATTCCGTCGATATAGCTTCTCGCCTGCGTTTCGTCCCATTCGACCGTGTAGGTATGATAATCATTCGAGTATTTTTCCTTGTTCTCGTTATATATGGTCGTTCCCTTCGCGGCGTGGATCATATAATCGTTGCTGGTATCACTGCCGTAGAGGTTGCCCTGATAGGTGAACCAGTGGTTCGTCGCGTAAACCGCGTAAGCGTCGCTGGAGTTATCGTTTATATCGTATTCGACCATATCGAGCTCTCCGTTGTACGGCCAGTTGCCGTACTGCCCCATCGCCCAGAACGCCGGCCACGAACGTTTGCCGTCCGTCATCTTGGCTCGCATCTCGATCTTGCCGTAGGTCACGCCGTAGGTGCCTTCGGTGTCGATCCACGCGGATGTGGCGTGATATCCGTTATATTCCTCCTTGGCGGTCCTTATAACGAGATTGCCGTCCTGGAGGTAAAGGTTGTTTGCGTCGTCGCGGTGATACTGCGGTTCGGTGTCGCCTCTCGTGTGCCCGACGGCGGGGATCCACTTTGTACGGTCAAGCGACGTGCCGTTGAACTCGTCACCCCAGACCTCGACCCATTCATCGGAAATGCACTTATAGACGTCCCACTCATAAGCGGAGCTGACGAGCGCGGGATTTCCGCTACTGATACCGAGATACTTGCTGCCGCTCTTGAAGACGAATCTGCCGTTGCTTACGGTCACGGACCATTTCTGATAGGAATTATCTAGATCCTCGTTGTGCTCGAGCGTAAGCTTTCCGTTTTCGATAATACCGAGCGTCCTGTCGCGCGTCATACAAGCGGAGGTACCCTGGTTGATGAGCTTATAATCGCCGCTGCGCAGCTGCTTGTAGATCTGCCACTGCTGGGTCACGTCGCAGCCGTTGCCGACGCTCATCGAAAACGACTGGTCAGAAGACGTCCAGTCGAGTCTGGTGCTCGACGCCTGCTTTTTGAAGACGGTTTCGGTAAGCTCCGGTCCCCAAGTGACGACCTTTCCGGTCGCGGGATCGGAAATCTTATACACGTGGTCGTTATCGATCTCGCTGAGCGCGGTGACCTTCACTTCTTCATAAACGCGGTCGTCTCTCTCCACCGTTTCGGCGAAGGCGTTGACGCCGGAAATGTATACGCTCGTTCCCGGAACGCCCGAAACTCCGAATCCGATGCGGTTCATAGCGCCCGAAAGGTCGATCTTTGAATCGGGAGTCGTCACTTCCGGATAGAATATCTCCCACGGGATATAAACGTAGCCCTCTTTCGTGACAGGGACGTCGTAAACCGAAAGCAGCTCCTCTGTTCCGGCGTTAAGCTTGCCGACGTAGACCTCCAACCCGAAAATTGCCGAATAATCGCTCGCGGAAAGCCATATCGCCAGACCGTCAGTGAAGTACATCTCGACGCCGAACGGCGAATAAGCGCCGTCCTCGCCGGGAGCGTTGAAGAAGGTGCCGTAAGCATCGTCGAGCGTAAGCTTCAACGACTGCGCGGCGCCCGGCGCTTTGACAGCCGTTGTCAGCTCGGCGGCAACGGCAAATCCACGCATACTCGCTATCTGCCCGGCCGTCCACTTATCGACGCCGTTGATATCCGTTCCGCCGGAAAGCTCCATAGGGATAAAGCCTTCCATAGCGGCGACGAGGGTTTCGTAAGCGCCGTCTATCTCGATCTGCGAAGCGGAGTCGTCGATGATAACGGCGTCTGCGGCAAGGAGCTTGCCGTAAAGATACTTTCTCGTCTGCTCGCTTCCGCCGGAGAAATAAAGCTCGCGAGCTTCATTCAGCTTTTGCTCAAGCTCCGCCTTCGTCGTTGAGGCGGACGCGCTGAACGTGAGTGTTCCGGCAAAAATGCCGGCGATCATACAAAAAAGGATAAGTGCCGATATTAGCTTCTTCATAATTTACCTCCCGTTTAATTATGACTCATATATCAATACCGGCGCGTACCCGCGAAGGCACGCGCCGGAGCCGACCTTAATTGAAATTAAAGCTGACCGTACCGTTATCGAAATTGACCTTTCCCTGCCTGATGACGTCTTCGTTAATCTTGAAGACCCACTCCTTCGTTCCGCTGTTGCCCTTGAAGGTCACTTGGATGCCGTTCTTCACAAGGTCGGAATTGTAGTTGACGTCTACGAGGCGGAGCACCGACTCTTTCTCGCCGGATTTCTCTTTGACGGTGTAGATGTCAACGTTGAAGCTCGTATAATCCTTGTATATCTCAGGAACATCAAATGTGAACGGCACCTGCTTTATCACAAGCGTACCGTCAGAGATAGTCAGGTCGACCTTGTCGCCCTGATTGAGGGTACCCTTGTCCGGATTTTGGGCTATGACAGTGCCGGCGGCTTTTTCGGAAGCGGCGGTAGTCACAACGCCCTTGTCAAGTCCCGCGTCCTTCAGCTTCTTCTCCGCTTCGGACTCGGTCAGACCGATGACGTTGACGACATCAACGGGACTTACGGAAGGACCGGTGCTGACGTATACGGTTATCTCTTCACCGATCTTGACCGGGGTGCCGCTTTTCGGATTAGTGCCGATGACAAGCCCTTCGGGCACGTCGTCGTCCGACTTCTTTTCTTCGACACAGGTGAGGTTGGCCTTCTGTATTTCAGCTTTTGCCGCCTGGAACGAAAGCTGCGCGACGTCCGGGACCTCGACTTTCTGAATGCCCTTGCTGACGGTCAGATATATGCGGTAACCCTCAGTGTTGACCTCCGTGCCGTCCTTTGGCTGCTGCGAAATTATCTGCCCTTCCTCGTATTCATCGCTCCAGACCTTGTTCTGCTCCACGAAGACGAACTTGTTCGTATACTGCGTATCGTTGACAACGTCGCTGTAATACTTACCCTTGAAATCGGGTATCACGACGGCGTTGTCTCCGCCTCCCGAAGCGATAAGAACGACGAGCACGACCGCGACAATGACGAGCACCGCGGTTATCGCGATGAGTATGGGAACAAAGGAGGGAACCTTTGAACCCTGCTTGTCGGTCTGGGGCTTAATCTTACCGAAGTAACGCGTCTTGGCGGAATCGTCGGTCAGATCGTAGTCAAAAACAACGTCGGGATCGTTCTTTACCGCCTGGATATCCTTCATCATATCCGCGGCGGAAGCGAATCTCTTTTCGGGCGCTTTTTGCATCGCCTTCATTATGATCTGATCGACGCCTATCGGAATGGTATCGTTGATTATTCTGGGATTGTCCGGCTGTTTCTGGACGTGCTGGAGCGCGATGGAAACCGGCGTATCACCGTCAAACGGGAACTGCCCGGTCGTCAGCACATAGAATATCGCGCCGAGCGAATATATATCCGCCTTGAAATCCGTCTCGTTGCCGGACGCCTGCTCCGGACTGATATAGTGGACAGAGCCGAGCGCCATTTCGCTCATGGTCTTCGTATCTACCGAAGCCATACGCGCAATGCCGAAGTCCGTGACCTTGACTGTGCCGTCTTCGAGCAGCATTATGTTCTGCGGCTTCAGGTCGCGGTGGACCACTCCCCTCTCATGGGCGTGCTGGATGCCCTTGAGGGTCTGCTCCATAATGGCGATCGCATCGTGCAGAGGGAGCACCTTTTTAACGTCTATATACTGCTGGAGCGTTATGCCGTTGATATACTCCATAACGATATACTGCGGTCCGTCGCCCGAACCTACGTCGTATATGCTGACGATATTGGGGTGCGAGAACATTGCTATCGCTTTAGACTCGTTCTTGAAACGGCGGCGGAACTCCTCATCCTCCGCGAATTCGTCCTTGAGTATCTTAACCGCAACGTTTCTCTCCGCGAAGCGGTCATAAGCCTTGTAGACGATAGCCATTCCGCCGACGCCGATGACCTCGCGGATCTCGTATCTGTTGTCAAGTCTTACTCCGAGATATTTATCCATTCATCAACCCTCCATTGAATTACCGCTTATCACGACCGCGGTGGCATTGTCCGTTCCGCCGCGTTCGACGGCAAGAGCGATCATACCGTCGACCGCTTCGTCGGGAGGTTTCTCCATTAACCCGGCGAGCTCGCTGCCGTCGACCAGGTTCGTGACTCCGTCGGTGCAAAGCAATATGGAATAGTTTTTCGGCAAATAGTATTCGGTGTAATCCGCTTCGATCTCCGCGGCAACCCCGAGCGCACGCGTTATAAGGTTTCTGTTAGGATAGCTTCGCGCCTGATCCGGCGTCAGCTCGCCGCTTTCCAGCAGCTCCTGAACAACGGAATGGTCGCGTGTGAGCTGCTCAAGCTCGGTACCGTTGAACAGGTACGCACGCGAATCTCCCGCATGGACAAGATAGAGCGTACCGTCACGCACCGCGGCGGCGACGATGGTCGTGCCCATACCTTCGAGGGAATCTACTTCTTTTGATTTTTCATAAACAGCATAGTTCGCGGCGTCTATCGCGGAAAGAAGCACGTATTTCAGATCGGCGTTCTTCTCGGCGACGGAAACCCGCTTTGCAACGATGTCCGCGGCTATATCCGACGCGACTGCGCCGCCGTTGGCACCGCCCATTCCGTCACAAACAACGGCGTAGGCGAAGTTCTCGCCCTCGCCCATTATAAAGGCGTCCTGGTTTTCCTTCCGGACAAGCCCTATGTCGCTTGCTCCGTATACCCGCACGGCACATCACTCCTTTCAAGCGTCCGCACGCTCTTTTTCATTATCGTAACGCAGCCTGAGCTGTCCGCAGGCGGCGTCTATATCTGTTCCGAGCTCGCGTCTGACCGTCGCGCTTATATGCTCGCGTTCGAGCGCGTTCAAAAACGCCCTCATACGCGCCGGGGACGGTCTCTCCCACTCGCACTCCTTCGAAGGATTCAGCGGTATGAGATTGACGTGCGCCATTATCCCGCGCAGCTTTGAAGCGAGCTCTCTCGCGTTTTCATCTGAATCGTTGATCCCTTTTATCAGCGTGTATTCGATCGCGACACGGCGTTTGGTGTAGTCCGCGTATTCTTTCACTTCCGCAAGCAGGTCGCTCATCTTATACTTCGCCGCGACCGGCATTATCCGGCGGCGGATCTCGTCGTTCGGGGCGTGGAGCGATACCGAAAGCGTCAGGCCGAGCCTCATTTCACGAAGCTGTCTGATACGCTCGACAAGCCCGCAGGTCGAAAGAGATATTCCCCTGACGCTCAGCCCGAGGCATCGCTCGTCGGTCGCCATCGCGATAAACGCCGTCACGTTATCGAAGTTATCAAGCGGCTCGCCGGTGCCCATCAAAACCACGTTTGATATTTTAACACAAAACTGTCTTTCTGTAAAGATTATTTGGTCAAGCATTTCCGAAACAGTAAGATTACGCTTCAAGCCGCGCTTTGTCGAAGCGCAGAAGCGGCATCCCATCCGGCAACCCGCCTGAGTGGAAATGCATACAGTGCTGCCGTGCTTATACTTCATAAGCACCGTTTCGACGGCGTTGCCGTCCGCGAATCCGTAAAGCAGTTTCGCTGTTTCTCCGTCGGACGACACCTGCGAGCGCAGTATCTCCGGACGAGAGATGAAGAAGCGGTCGGCAAGCCTTTCGCGAAGCTTCGCGGAAAGATTCGTCATTTCCGAAAAATCAGCGACCCTATCCTTGTAAAGCCAGCGGAAGACCTGCGCAGTACGGTAGCTTTCGCATCCTTCGGCGGCAAGGATCTCGGCGAGCGCGTCAAATGTCAATGATTTTATATCCGTCATATTTTTACCATTCTCGCAACGAAAAATCCGTCGGTGCCGTTCAGGTCCGGGCGAAGAGTGACGCGCCAGTCCTCACCGCCGTCCGGCAAAAGGAACGGCGACGGCGTAAAATCGCCGTTGTTCGCAAGGAACGCTTCTATGACCGCCTCGTTCTCCGCACGGAGCAGCGTGCAGGTAGAGTAAACGAGCGTCCCGCCCTTCCGCACGCAGCGGGCGGAATTTTCGAGTATCGCGGATTGTATGCGAGGCAGTTCCGAAACGTCGGAGGCGCGTTTGCGGCGTATCTCCGGCTTCTTCCTTATAACTCCGAGCCCCGAGCATGGAACGTCGCAAAGCACCCTGTCAGCCTCCGGGAGCACGCCGGTCGACGCGTCGCGCACCGCGGCGGTAAGTATCGTTATGCCGAGCCGTTCCGCGCCTTCGCGGATAAGCCCGAGCTTCTTTTCGCTTAAGTCAAAAGAGCGAAGCTCACCCTCGTTATTCATCATCTCCGATGCGGTAAAACTCTTGCCTCCCGGTGCGGCGCACACATCATAGACGCGCTCGCCCGGGCGCGCGGCGAGCACTCCGCAGCAGAACGCGGACGCTGCGTCCTGCACGTGGAACAGCCCTTCGCGGTAGGCGGCCAGCCCATCGACGCTCCCCGTTCCGGAAAGCGTCAGCATTTCGGGGATAAAAGGGTGTTTTTCAGCTTTGACTCCGTCCGCCTCGAGCCTATCAGAAAGCTGCGCGGCGTCGGTTTTCAGCGTGTTGGCTCTTACGGTCAGCGGAGGTCTCCCCTCCGACGCGGCGAGTATCGCTTCCGCGCCGGCGAAGCCGTATTCGTATATCCATTCCTCAGCGATCCAGCTTTCAACGGAGTATCGAATAGAAAGGTAACCGGCGGGATCCGCTTCCGCGTCCGGCAGGACGCTTTCCCCGCGGTGGCGGTCTATGTTGCGGAGCACCGCGTTGACAAAGCCGCCGGAGCGGCTGTCCACCGACTTCGCGAGCTCGACGCCCTCGTTTATCGCGGAATACGCGGGTATCTTATCGCAAAAGAGTATCTGATATGCGGAAAGGCGCAGTATCACCGAGATTTCCGGGCGGAGCTTCCCTTTTTTCGCCAGCTCGCGCCGTATATACGCGTCGAGCAGCGACTCGCGCTCAAGCGTTCCGTAGACTATGCTCGCGGCAAGCGCGGCGTCCTGAGCGGAAAGCGCCGACGCCTTTATCTCCGCGTCGAGAGCGCGGGGCGAGAACGCGCCGTTCAGCGAAACCGCCTTCAGCACCCTGAAGGCGCACACACGCGCTCCGGTCATCAGTCGCTTCTCCTGCCGAATATCATCAGCAAACGCAGGATGTTCATCAGCGTCACGAAGAACGCCGCGACGTAGGTCATTGCGGCGGCGGTCAGCACTCTTCTCGCGCCAACCGCTTCCGTATCCGAAAGCGTGTTATGCTCGCGTATGGCCGCCATTGCTCTCCGGGAAGCGTCGAACTCGACCGGCAGCGTTATAAGCTGCACGAACAAGCCCGCGAAAAGAATTATAAACGCGGCCTTGAAAAGAATCATACTCGCGTTTTGGTTCGAAATCAGAACGGAGATTATCAGCAGCGGTATCGGCAGCCAGGAAACGAACTGCGTTATCGGAATAACGAAATTACGTATCCGCAGCGGAAAGTATCCGATGTTGTGCTGAACGGCGTGCCCCGCCTCGTGCGCGGCTATGCCGACCGCCGCAACGGAATCCCTGTCAAAAACCCCGGCGGAAAGGCGTATCGCCTTCGACTTGGGGTCGTAGTGGTCTCCGCTGTTGTTCTGCAGGCGCTCGATGCGCACATCGTAAATGCCGTTGGCGGAAAGGATCGCCTCCGCCATTTCTTTGCCCGTTACTCCTCTGGCTGTGCGCACCTGCCCGTATTTGCTGATAGCCGAATTGACGACTATCTGCGTGATGAGCATAAAAATCAGCGCCGGAACCACAAGAATTATATACCAGCTGTCAATATACCACATATAATCACTCCTCGTTGAAAATCGGATGTCCGCGAAGGTACGCGGCGGAGTCCATACGTTTTCCGCCCTCGCCCTGTACTTCATTCAATAACACTTCTATGCCGTCTCCGCAGGCGACGGCGATCGAGCCGTCTTTTTCATAGGCTTCGCCCGCGGGGCGCACGGTCGTTTCGCCGACCGCCGCTTTGTAGACTTTCAGTTTGTTTCCTTTTATATCGGCGCGCGCAACGGGGTTCGGGTTGAGCCCCCGCACGAGATTGACTACGCTCGCGGCGCTCTTCGTGAAATCAATGACCGCAGCTTCCTTTGAAATCATTGGCGCGTAAGTGGCTTTGCTCTCATCCTGCTTTATAGGAATTATCTCACCCGCGTCAAGCTTTATAAGCGTTTCCGTAAGCAGTTCGGCGCCGACGGGAGCGAGCGCTTCGAAAAGCTCGCCCGCTGTCATTTCCGGCGGTATTCCGACCTCGCGCACGGCGAGCATATCGCCCGTATCCATACCCTCGTCAAGCTGCATAATCGTCACCCCTGTAACGTTTTCGCCGTTGACAATAGCTGTTTGTATAGGAGACGCGCCTCTGTACTTCGGCAGCAGCGACGCGTGGACGTTCACGCAGCCGAGGCGCGGAAGCGAAAGCAACGACGGCGGCAGTATCCTGCCGTAGGCAGCGACGACCGCGACGTCGGGAGAATACTTTTTGAATATCTCGTCGCCCTCGCCGCCACGGAGCGAAAGCGGCTGATACACCGGAAGCCCGACGCTTTCAGCGTAGGTTTTTACCGCGCCGGGAATGACCTTGTTTCCGCGTGCGTTGACTCTGTCCGGCTGCGTTATGACGGCGCAGACGCCAAAGCCGCGTTCGACAAGCTCTTTCAGGGTGACGGCGGCAAAGTCCGGCGTGCCCATAAATACTACTTTCAAGCGTACTACTCCTTTTTGTCGCCCTTCAGCTCGTCCGGCTCAAGCATACGCAGAACACAGTCGATGAAGAGCTTTCCGTCAAGATGGTCTACCTCATGGCAAACAGCCCTCGCGGAAAGTCCGCTGACGGAGTACTTTACCTTTTTGCCCTCTAAGTTCAGAGCCTCAACGGTAACGTTCATAGGTCTGCTCGTGATGCCGTATTCGCCGGGGTAAGAAAGGCATCCCTCGATGTCCTCCTGATGGCCGGACGTCTTTTTGATAACAGGGTTTATAAGCTCGACGACGCCTACGCCTTCGAGTTCTACAACGACTACGCGGCGGAGCACTCCTACCTGCGGAGCGGCAAGTCCGACTCCGTTGGCGAGCGCCATCGTTTCTTTCATGTCCTCGACGAGGGTGGCTATCCTATCGTCGATCTTTTCGACCTCGCGGGCGCGCTTGCGGAGCGTTTCGTCTCCGAATTCAATTATCTGCCTTACTGCCATTTTGATTTCCTTTCAATTCATTCAAAACCGCGCCGCGGCACGCATTGTCAACAGCACGTCGGAAACCGTCAACCTGCCGTCGGAATCCATATCCATCCTCTCGACGGTGTCGATATCCGTGTTGGTGATACCGAGCGAAATGCGAAGCATCAGTATCGCGTCGGTGATTCCCACCTGTCCGTCCCCGTCTATGTCGCCGCGAATCAGCTCCACGAACACGCAGGAGGCGTTCCCGGCGCAGAACGTCTCGGCGCAGCTTCCCTTTTCCCCGTAAATCTTCACGTTACGAGCCGCGAACGCGTCGTCGGCGCAGTAGGTCAAAGTCGACGGGAAGCGCAGCTTTTCGACCGGAGCCGTACCGAACGCGTCGGATTCAATCCGCTCGACCCCCTCGCGGAGGATAACCTCTCTCAGAGCGCGGGTGCTTCCGCAGATACCGCCAGGCACAGTCTTCATACCGCTGCCGATAACGAGCTTGCGCAGACCGTGGCACCAGTCGAAGGCGTCTTCGCCGATAAATGTCACGGAATCGGGTATGACAAGCTCGGTAAGCTGCTTGCAGCCGTGGATCGATTCTCCGGCGATGTATTCGAGCCCATCCGGAAGTATAAGCTCTCGCAGCGACCAGAAATTGCGCAGCGCGTCCCTTTCAATACGCTTAAGGGTGGAGGGCAGCGTTAAGGTCATATTCCTGGCGTAGTTGCCCATATTGCCGAACGCCGCGACGCCTATCGTCGTCACTGGACAGCCGCCGAGCGTTTCGGGAACGACAATGTTTCTGTCGGTACCGCGGTAGCCGGTGACAGTCGCTTCCCCGTCAGAGATCGTATACAGGAAATCGCAGTCATATGAAGCTGATTCCGGTCCGGCTTCGCCGTCGACGCTCCAGCGGTGGAGCGCTTTCGGGAAGGTATATGTGGTCGCGTAAACGTATTCGCCGTCGGGCGAAAACTTCATTGAGAATACCTGCCCGTTTTGCTCGGTCATCGATGTAACGAGCGTGCGGCGGTAATTGCCGTCCGAGTCGTAAATCTTTATCCTGCCGTCGTAGCTCGCAACGGCGATCCTGTCACCGGACGGCGAGAACTCCGCGATAGCCGCCGTCTGCGAGAATCCGCCGAGGAGCTTCAGCAGCTCGCCGCTTTCGGCGTCGTAAAGGCGGGCGCAGTTATCGGCGGAGTTGACCAGCAGCTTTTTATCGTCAGCCGAGAAGCGAACGGAGGTCACGCTCGGCTTCTTCACGGTGTTCATTTTTTGTATGAGAGTTTTATCGGCGACGCTGAAGAGGTATATCTCGCCGCCCTCGTCCGTCACGGCAAGCATTGATGAATCGGACGAAAAGTCGACTCCGCGAACCTGCGCGGCGCCGCAGTTCAGATGCGAGATCACGGAGAAGGTTTCGGTTTCGAGCAGAACGCATCTGCCGTCGAGCAGCGCGATCGCCAGCAGGCCCCCATCGTCCGAAAGCGCCATTCCCCTGCCCTCGCCGCCTATATCGGTCTCGTATTTCAGCGTGCCGGTCGAGACGTCGAACACGCGCATACAGTTAAGGCTGACAACGCTTCCGTCGAACTGGTTTCCGGCGCCGTTATGCGCCGCCCTCGCGGGCATATCGGCGGTTATGAGCCCGGTCCCGTCCTTCGTAAACAGCAGCTTGCTGTGGCAGACGGTGCCGTTGCATATACGCATCGGGGGCGCTTCGTAATCCGACGTATCGTAAATCAGTATCGTTCCGACAAAGTCGGCGACCGCGAGCTTCGAGCCGTCCGGCGAATACTCGATTGCGGAAAGGATATGCGACGGGAACGCAGTCATCATATGCTTCTGCAGACCGGTCGCGGCGTCTTCGATGAAAATGTAGCCCGTGCCGTCCGCAATCGCTATTTCGCTGCCGTCGGGAGAGAGCGCGAGCGGCATTTCGTTATCCCAGTCGTGCGAACGCGCAACAAGATCCGCCGCGGTGGAGGTATAGATCGTTTCCGGCGTCGTTTCGTCGGGAACGTAATCGCAGGCCGTTTCGCGCTTGCTGACGGTTATCCTGTCGATGTAATACAGATATTCTTCCGGGTAATCCTTGCCGGGAGTGAGCGTTCCGTCATTTTCACCCTGAATCCAGTTGTCGAGGATGATGAAATGCGGGTCGTCGCCGAAGGCGTACTTATCTTCGTTCGCTTTCGGATTGTGCGAGGCGTAAAGCATTCCGTCGAGGAACCAGCGCATCTGGTCGTTCTCCCATTCGAGCGCGAAGGTGTGGTAGTCTTCGCTGAACGGAACGCGGTTTTCGTTATAAAGCGTTCTGCCCTCCGACGTATGCGTTCCTCCGGTGGTAGTCCAGTGGCGCGTTCCGAAAAGGTACGCGTCCGCGTCCGCCATCCCCTCGTTGCTTATCTCCATAACGTCGATCTCGCCGTTGCCGGCCCAGAGCGTCTCGTTCGCAAGAAGCCAAAGCGCCGGGAAGGTCCCGTAGCCGTGAGGAAGACGGGCTCGCATCTCGATCCTGCCGTAAGAGAAGGAATACTTGCCGGCGGTGTCGACCATTCCCGCGGCGGCTGCGTATCCGCCGTAGTCGCCTATATCGGCGCGGAGCACGAGGTTGCCGTCTTCGATATAAACGTGCTCGTCGTCGCCGACGTTTATAACAACGGCTTTATCGGTTTGCAGATGTCCGTCGGAGCGGTTCCACTTCGATTCGTCGAGCGTATCGAAATCGTCCGTCCAGTCGTCAATCCAGCCGGGCTCGCTTATACGCGCTATCGTGAACTGCTTCGCTCCCGACGTTACGGCGGTCGAACGGACGCGGCGTCCGGAATAGGTGATAGCTCCGGCGTTTCTTATTACAAAGGTAAAGTATCCGTTTTTATACTGGATCGCCCACTCCTGCCTGAGGTTGTTCAAATCGACGTTGTCAGCGACGAGCTCGTTTGACGCGTTGGCGCTCCTTATGGTAAGAGCCGACGCGCAGTATTTGTTTATTACCCTGTATCGGTTGTGAAGTGAAGGATCGCTGACAATCTGCCACTCCTGGTGCTTATCGCCGTCGACGGGATCGTCGAGAACAAGGGTCCCGTCCGGGTCTTTCTCCGCGTAGGTCAGCGCCCTGCCGTCGGCATCGTAGATTTTATAGTAGCAGTCCGGTGAAAAACCCGGCTCCGTAAGGACAGTTTCCTCATATCCGGTGTATCCCGCCCGTTCGACGCTTACCGTTTCGGCGGAAACAACGCCGGACGGAAGCAGTCCCGCGACGATAAACAGCGATATTATTATTGCCGTCAGTTTCTTCATCATTGATTTCCTCTTTATCAGACGCGGTCCGCCGCATCTATTCCGGATTTATCTCCGCGGTGACCGAAACGCCCGAAAACGCCCTGCTTCTGTTTATCGTCACAAGCAGGTCGCCCAGGAATGCGCGGAAACGTTTTCCGTCGCGGCATTTCAGCATCAGGCGGAGCTTATGCCGTGAGGAAAACTTTGTTATCAGCTCCCGGTTCGGGCACATAACGCGGATCGGAAGCTGCGGATACCTTGATTTTATCATCGAGCAGATGAGCTCGTATAACTGTCGCGATGCCCGCTCGCAGAGCTCCTCGCCCGCGGCGCTGACATTCAGCACGCACATATCGCAGAACGGCGGATAAAGCATCTGCTTGCGTATCAGTATTTCGTCTTCGTAAAACGCCTTATAGTCCTGCCCGGCGCCGAGCTTAAGGATCGGGTGGTTAGGAGCGTAGGTCTGAACGACCGCTCTGCCCGCCTTATGCCTGCCGGACCTACCGATGACCTGCGTCATCATGGAGAACGTGCGTTCGTCGGCGCGGAAGTCGGTGTCGAACAGCGAAGCGTCCGCGGAAAGAACTCCGACGAGCGTTACGTTCTCAAAGTCCAGCCCCTTGGCGACCATCTGCGTACCGAGAAGTATGTCGTATTTGCCCTTCCCGAAGGCCGAAAGCATGCGCGAGTGCGATTCCTTCGAGGAGGTCGTGTCCAGGTCCATACGCAGCACGCGGACGCCGGGAAGCGCCGCTTCCAGCTCTTCAACCGCCTTCTGGGTGCCGGAACCGCGATAATGCACCGTCGCCGTTCCGCAGGTCGGACAGACCTCCGTATATTCCTTCGACGCTCCGCAATAGTGGCACATCAGGCGCTTGTTCGCGCTGTGATATGTCAGCGGAATGTCGCAGTTATCGCATTTGAGCGCCTCTCCGCACTCGGAGCAGACGCCTGCTGTATTGTATCCCCGCCTATTGAGCAGAATTATGGACTGCTCGCCCTTTTCGGCGTTCGCCTGAAGCTCGCCGAGCAGCAGCCGGCTTATGCAGGTCGCGTTGCCGTCAGCCGCTTCGCCGCGCATATCCGCCATATAGACTCCGGGAAGCCGGTTATCGCCGTAGCGTTCGTCCAGCTCAAAGAGCGAGTATCTGCCGGTCTTCGCGTGGTAATAGGACGAAACCGACGGAGTAGCGGACGCAAGCAGGAGCAGCGCGTTGTTCCCGGCGGCCAGGAATTTCGCAACGGATTGCGCGTGGTATCTCGGCGATTGCTCGGAATAATATGAGGAAACCTGTTCCTCGTCGATTATTATGAGTCCGATGTTTTTCAGCGGAGCAAAAATCGCGGAACGCGTTCCGACGGCAATCTTCGCGGCGCCGGATTCGAGTCTGCGGTATTCGTCCATACGCTCGCCGACGCTCAGCGCGGAATGTATGACCGCGACGATGTCGCCAAACGCGGCGCGGAAGCGCCGAACGGCCTGCGGCGTAAGCGTTATCTCCGGAACGAGCATTATCACGTCCCTGCCGTCGGCGACCGCCTTTTTCGCAAGCTCGATGTAGATGCCGGTCTTGCCGCTGCCGGTAACGCCTCTCAAAAGCGCGCATTTAGGCTCGTCCGCTTCATAAAGCGCCGCGAGCCCGTCATAGACCTCACGCTGTCTTTCGGTCAGAACGAACTTTTCGCCGGTCTTCTGCGATTTTTCGGGAGTGCGGTCTATCCGCTCGCGGTAGACGGCGATCAACCCCTTCTTTTCAAGGGTTTTCAGCACGCCCTGAGTGACGCCGGTGTAGTAGCAGACGTCCTTCAGCGTCGCGGAGCCGTTTTCCAGCAGAAAACGGACGACGCTTTTGCCCTGTTCGGACAGTAGCTTCGTGAGCAGAAGCTCCTCCGCCTCGTCGGGCGAAACCCGCAGGCGGCAGCTGCTTCTTACGGCGTCGGCTCCGAGCCGCTTTGAAGCGGTCTCGCGGAGGATTATCCCCTCCTCGCAGAGCAGGTTAAGCGCCGCGACGTCGTGGAACACCCCTGCCTTCGATACGAACGCGGCGACGGAAACCGGCTTTTTCGCGGCGGCGATGATGTCGTAAATAGACCGTTCCTCGTCGCTCATAACGTGGTCCCCGTCATAGGATTCGTTCACGGAGTACGCGTCGTACAGCCTGTAGTTGAGCCCTGCGGGAAGTATCGCGCGGACGGCGTCGAAAAAAGTGCAGAAGGTGGTTTCCTTCAGATAGCGCACCAGCTCGAGCTGCGCGTCGGACAGTATCGGCGAAGCGTCAAGAAGCGCAGTAAGCGGCTTTATCTTCGCCACGTCCGAGGAGTCGGACACCTCCATTATGATACCCTGACGCTTGCCGCTCGATCTGCCGAACGGCACGATCACGCGGCATCCAACGTCGGCGCTGTCCGCTATTTTCGGCGGCACGCGGTAGTCATACAGCTTATCCATGCCGAACGTCGCGCCGTCGACTGCAACTTTCGCAAACTTCAGGCTATCCAAGGCGTTCTCCCGTTCAGTGCTTGATCTTGGTCTTGCCGTCGGCAAAGTCTCTGACGGCGATCATCATGGGGCTTTCTTCGAGGACTTCTTCCTTGTCCTTCGCCTCGCTGGCGATCTCGCGGGCGCGTTTCGCCGCCGCGATAACGATGGAATAGGCGTTGTCGCCCTCCTTCGTCAGTTCACCGATTGCCGGATGAAGCATCATAATTTTCTCCTTCTTTCTTTGAATGTTGTATTTGAATAATACTATTCCGCTTTCGCACGGGCGGACTCTATAGCCGCGCCCAGATCCGCCGCCGCCTGTTCAACTGTGTCGCTGACGACGACGTAGTCATATTCGTTTGCGCGTTCCATCTCGACGGCGGCTCTCGCCATACGCCGATCGATGACTTCGGCGGTTTCGGTCCCCCTGCCTTCGAGCCGGCCGCGCAGCACCTCCATCGACGGCGGCTTGAGGAATATCAGCACCGCTTCCGGATAACGCTCCCTGACCTGAAAAGCGCCGTCGATCTCGATATCGAAGACGACGTCTTTCCCCTTCTTTATCGCGGAAAGCACCGGCTTGAGCGGCGTTCCGTAATAATTGTCGTTATAGACCGTATGCTCGAGCAGTTGTCCCTTCGCAAGCATTGTCTCGAACTTCCGGCGGGTAACGAAATAGTAGTCGACGCCGTCACGCTCGCCGGGGCGCGGCGCGCGCGTCGTCGCGGAAACGGAAAACACGCAGTCGCTCCGATCTTTCATATACTCGGCGAGTATGGTGCTCTTGCCGCAGCCGGACGGACCGGAAAAAACAACGAGCAGGCCGTTTTTATTATTCCTCATTGCCCTCTTCTTCCTCCATACTTATCCTCGCGGCGATTGTTTCCGGCGCGACCGCCGACAGAACGCCGTGCTCGGAATCGGTGACGACGACCGACTTGGTGCGCCTGCCGCAGGTGGCGTCGATGAGCAGTCCTTTTTCACGCGCTTCGGCGACGAGCCGCCGCGTCGGCGCGGAGACGCCGCCGAGCACCGCGACTACGCGGTCAGCGGCGAGCATATTGCCGTATCCGATGCTGATAAGTCTCATTCGGAAAACCTCCGGTTTATTCTATATTCTGTATCTGCTCTCTGATCTTCTCGATTTCGGCCTTCACGTCGATGACGATACCGGTTATCTCCATATCGCTGCACTTGGAGCCGATCGTGTTGATCTCCCTGTTCATTTCCTGAACGATGAAGTCGAGCCGCTTGCCGACCGGCTCGCCGCCCGACGCCTTCATCGCGGAGCCGAACTGCGCTATGTGGCTGCGCAGACGGACGATTTCTTCCGTGACGTTGGTCTTGTCGGAGAAGACAGCCGCTTCGGTAAGCAGTCTGCCCTCGTCGGGCTGGACGCTCTCGAGCAGTTCCTTTATGCGGCGTGAAAGACGCTCGTAGTATTCGCGGTTCAGTTCCGGAGCGCGCGCCTCGATCCTGTCGACAAAGCCGGAGATCAGCGCGAGCCGTCCGACGATGTCCTCCGCGAGCTTGGCGCCCTCGGTGCGGCGCATTTCGTTATAGACGTCAAGCGCCTGACCGACGACGGCGAACACGTCCGCGGAAAGCGCGTCCGCATCCTCCTCGGCGTCGTCGACGATGAAGACGTCCGGGAAGCGCGAGACCGCCGTGGCGGAAATGTCGTCGCGCAGCCCGTGCTTCGCGATCATTTCCTTGAGCGCGGCAAGGTAGCTTTCGAGCAGTCCGTCGTTAAGGCGGACGCGCGCAAGGCTACCCTCGCTCTGGCGCACGGTGAGATACGCTTCTATCTTGCCGCGCGATATGCGCTCGCGCACAAGCTTTTTCAGCGGGTCCTCAAGGAAGCCGTACAGCTTCGGGATCCTGCTGTTGAACTCAAAATATCTGTGGTTGACGGAGCGGATCTCAAAAACGATCTCGCGTCCGTTCACGGAGGCCTCGGCTCTGCCGAAGCCCGTCATACTCAATACCATTCTGTATTATTCACTCCTTTGGAATTCCGACGACCATAAACCGGCACAGTAATCCATAATATGAGTAATATAATTATAGCACATTTTAAAGAATTATCAAGTCTTTTCTTATGAATTATTGCGAAAAGCGCCCTTCCGAGCGTGCGGAAGGGCGCGTATAAGGCTGTGCCGAAGCATTATTTATGGTATTTCGCGCCGGCGGAAATAGAAAAGGCACGGTATATCTGCTCAAGCAGCATCACGCGGAAAAGCTGATGCGGAAAGGTCATCTTCGATACCGAAAGCCGCGCGTCGGCGCTCCGTTTAACGTTCTCCGATATGCCGTGAGAGCTGCCGACGACAAAGGCGATCTTTCCCTTCCCTTCGGCGGAAAGGCGGTCTAGCGCGCGCGAAAGCTCCTCCGAGCTTTTCTGTTCGCCCTCAACGCACATGGCGACGACGTAACACCCCACGCACGCTTTGGCTATCGCCTCGCCCTCTTTTTCAAGCGCGGCGGCGATCTGCGCTTCAGACGGGTTTTCCGGCAGACTGTGCTCGGCGAGCTCCGCCACCGTAAGACGGCAGTAGCGCGAAAGCCGCTTGACGTATTCGGCGCAGGCGGCGGAAAGCCAGCTTTCCTTCAATTTGCCCACGCAGACGAGCTTGACGCTTATCAAATGTTATACTGCTCCTTTTCCAGAATATCATGCTTGATGTCCCAAATGCGCTGCGACAGGTCGACGTAGTAGTTATGGGGGTTCTCGAAGCGGGTGACCTCGCCCCAGAGGGTGTCGATCTGCTCGGCGCAATACTTCTTTATGCTGTTGATGTCCGGAAGCTTATAGACCAGCCTGCCGCCGTCGAATATACGCTCGGTTATGAGTCTCGCCCTGAAGTTCGTGACGATCTTGCGCTTCCAGGTGAAGTCGGGGTCGAAGATCTCGTACGGCTGCGTATCGTCGATCGTTTCGTCGTAAGCCGTCACGACGTCGGCGATCGCCTTGCCGGTGTCGCGCTCATATAGGCGGTAGACTTTCTTGAAGTAAGGCGTGGTGATCTTCTGCGGATTCTCGCTTATCTTTATTTTCGGGACTATCTCGCCGTTTTCCTCGACCGCGCAGAGCTTGTAAACGCCGCCGAATACAGGCTCCGTCTCGCTTGTCACAAGGCGTTCGCCGACGCCGAAGAAGTCTATCTTAGCTCCCTGCATAAGGGTATCGCGTATTATGCGCTCGTCGAGGGAGTTGCTGACGACGATTTTGCAGTCGGGGTATCCCGCCGCGTCAAGCCGCTGACGTATCTTTTTCGTCAGGTAGGCGATGTCGCCGGAGTCGATGCGCACACCGAGCGGGCGCTTACCCATCGGGACGAGGACGTTATCGAACGCCTTTATCGCGTTCGGCAGTCCGCTTTTCAGCACGTTATAGGTATCGATGAGCAGCACGCAGGCGTCGGGGTAGGTCTCCGCGTATGCGGCGAAGGCTTCGTATTCGCTGCCGAACATCTGCACCCAAGAATGCGCCATAGTGCCGGAGCAAGGTATATCGAACTGCTGCGCCGCCATCACGTTCGAGGTGTTCGCGCATCCGGCGATGTAAGCGGAACGCGCCGCGAAAAGCGCACTGCTCGTGCCGTGGGCGCGGCGCGCGCCGAACTCGCTGACGGCTCTGCCGTCGGCGGCGCGGACGATGCGGTTCGCCTTCGTCGCGATGAGCGACTGGTGGTTTACGAGCAGCAGCAGCGCGGTTTCAAGAAGCTGCGCCTGCGCGACCGGGCCGCGCACCGTCACGAGCGGTTCGCCCGGGAAGACCGGAGTCCCCTCCGGTATCGCCCAGACGTCGCAGACAAACTTGAAGTCGCGCAGATACTCGAGGAACTCCGCGGAAAAAATATTCTGACCGCGCAGGTAGTCTATATCTTCGCCGGTAAAGCGCAGATTGGAGATATAGTCCACTACAGACTCCAGCCCCGCGCAGACCGCGAAGCCGCCGCCGTCGGGTATCCTGCGGAAGAACGCGTCAAAATACGCGGTCTTTTCGCCGAAGTACTTGAGGTATCCGTTCCCCATCGTCATCTCGTAAAAGTCCGTGAGCATAGAGATATTTGGCATTCTGTCGTTATTCATAACGCCGCCTCCTGTTCAATACTATTTTAACCCCTCGGCGGCATAATTGCAAGACATTATTTATCCAACCGAAAAATTGCATAAATAATCATATGCTCTGTGGAGAAAAAAGCGCAATAACACGATTCCGTCAGCCGCGTGCGAAAAAAGTATTGACAAATACCGCGCCTGATTCTATAATCCAGAATATACAAAAATATAATGGCGGATTGTTTTGAGTCCGCCGCTGACACCGAAGCACACGAAAAGGAGCAAAGAAAATGAGCAGAATACACATCCCGGCGGGCTACGCCTCCGCCCTCTCCCTCTATGAAACGCAGACCGCGATCGGACTTATCAAAAGGGTCTTTGAAGATAATCTCTGCTCCGCGCTGAATCTCAAGCGCGTTTCAGCGCCGCTTTTCGTCGATCCCGCGACGGGGCTCAACGACGACCTCAACGGCGTCGAGCGCCCGGTGCTTTTCGATATTCCCGAAACCGGCGGACACGCCGCGGTCGTACACTCGCTCGCAAAGTGGAAGCGCCTGGCGCTTTACGAATACAGCTTCCCCGCCGACGAAGGGCTCTGCACCGATATGAACGCCATTCGCCGCGACGAGACGCTGGATAACCTCCACTCCGTCTACACCGACCAGTGGGACTGGGAAAAGGTCATCACCCGCGAGGAAAGAAACGTCGATTACCTCAAAAACACCGTTGCCGCCGAGGTCGCCGCGATATGCGACACCCTCGATTTCATAAAATCAAAGTACCCGTCCATTACCCTGACGCTCGACCGCGAGGTCGCCTTCGTCACCACGCAGGAGCTCGAGGATATGTATCCCGATTTTACGCCGAAACAGCGTGAGAACGCCTTCCTGCGACAGCATCACACGGCTTTCATCATGCAGATAGGCGACAAACTCGCTTCCGGCGAAAAGCACGACGGACGCGCTCCCGACTACGACGACTGGAAGCTGAACGGCGATATTATGTTTTATAACCAGCTGCTCGACTGCGCGTTTGAGATTTCTTCAATGGGCATACGCGTCGACGCCGTTTCGATGGACGAGCAGCTCAAAAAGGCGAACGCCGACGAGCGCCGCCGCTTCCCCTTCCACAAAATGGTGCTCGACGGTACGCTGCCGCTGACGATAGGCGGCGGCATCGGACAGTCGCGGCTTTGTATGCTGCTGCTTGAGAAGGCGCACATCGGCGAGGTACAGGTCTCCGTATGGGACGCCGACACCGTCGCCGCATGCCGCAAGCACAGCGTAAAGCTGCTCTGACGGAAAGGAAAAACGATGGATAATTACAACGACATACCCGGGCTTTTCGGCTCCAGGGTGTTCAACGATACGACGATGCGCGAACGTCTGCCTAAAGACGTTTACGACGCGCTTCACAAGGCGGTCGCCGAAGGGCGCGAGCTCGACAAGGCGGTCGCCTCCGCCGTCGCCTCCGCGAGGAAGGCTTGGGCGATCGAGAACGGCGCGACGCATTTCACGCACTGGTTCCACCCGATGACCGGCGTCACCGCCGAAAAGCACGACAGCTTCATCACTCCGCAGCCGGACGGCGGAGTAATTATGGAGTTCTCCGGCAAGGAGCTGCGCCGCGGCGAGCCGGACGCCTCCTGCTTCCCCTCCGGCGGCCTCCGCGCCACGTTTGAGGCGAGGGGCTATACCGCGTGGGACCCGACCTCCTACGCCTTCCTGAA
>JAFTEJ010000073.1 GCA_017453725.1 Clostridia bacterium
AATCGGCGGTCTCGGGATCTTTATGGTGAAAAAGAGCATGGACAGCATGACTTACGAATACAAGGACGGCAAGAATATTCTCACTATCGGCAAGAATTTGAAATGAACGGTAAAAGCGGCGGGATTTTTCCCGCCGCCAAAAAATTGCCTATGACCAGAGCGACCGAGGCTATCGCCAAGTCCGCTATCCGGTTTGGCATCTTTTTGAACGCTCTGACAATATAAGAATCACCCTTCGAGTTCGACGTTTTATTATAATCCGCGCCCTTCGAATCCCTTCTTTTGTCCCAAACAAAAAACGGAAAGCACCCAACGGGTGCTTTCCGCTGTATTTGTCGCTGTTTTTCTCTTTTGTCCTGCGGTTTCGCTCCGCAGGCGGCGTTACTCGATGAGGCGCATATTTTCCATGCGCTTCGCGTGCTCGGCGCCGGTGGAGATTATGTAGATGCGCGTGGTGTTCACGCTGGAATGCCCGAGTATATCCGCGAGCGCGGATATGTCGTGCTCCTGCTCGTAGAAGGTGCGGGCGAAAAGGTGGCGCAGGTTGTGCGGAAACGCCTTCTGCGGCGCTATGCCGGCGTAGGTGCAGAGGGTTTTCATCCTGCGCCAGACGTTGCTGCGGTCGATCTGTCTGCCGCCGCGCGTGACGAAGACGGGTCCGGACTCGACGCCCTCCTTCTCGCAATAGCTCAGCAGCTTCTTCCGCAGCGCGGAGATGATGAAGATGCGGCGCGTCTTGCCCTTGCAGGAAACGCTCGTTTCGCCCGCCCTCGCCGCCTCGACGGTGATGTAGCCCAGCTCGCTTATGCGTATCCCGGTGCAGCATATCGTCTGGAAGATAAGGGCGCCGCGCGGGTCGCGCCTGCGCTCGGCTTCCGCGATGAGCTTCATGTATTCGTCGCGCGTAAGCTCCCGCTCCTCGGGGCGGTATATCTCCTTCTGCAGGCGGAACTGCCTGACGCAGAGGTCGTCCCTGCCGGCGAAGCGGAACAGGGCGTTGAGCGCCGCGAGCATCGAGTTCGCGCTGACGGCCGGGTATTCTTCGCCGAGCTTCGCCTTGTAGGCGAGCGCCGTCCGGCGGTCGACGGCGCGTTTGCCCGCGTAACCCGCGAAGCGCTTTGCCTCGCGCGCGTACTTGTCGAGCGTTGCGGGGCTTTTTTCTTCATCGCGAAGGTGGTTCGCGAAGCGGCGGAGCAGTTGCTCCGTGATCAGCAGTTTTTCCATTTTTACAAATCCTCCTTTTTTATCTGCGTCCCTGCCGCGCCGCCTGCCGTGCGCGCGCGGACGGCGCATATACGGGTTTAAGCGCGGCTGACGGCGCCGCGAATACCGCGGGAGGGGGAGCGGGGAGGGGTTCGGCGATATCCCCGATTCCTTTAGGTCGGGCGGCCGCGGCGTGCGCTTCGCGCGGGGGAAGAAGCGCCTCCGGCGTGCGCTCCGCGCGGGGGAAGAAGCGCCTCCGGCGTGCGCTCCGCGCGGGGAAGGGCTTTTGCAAAGCCTTTTGCCGATACTGTCATTTTGCCGAATAAACGCGCCGCGCCGAAAACAAAATAGGGCAGAATCACGGTTTTGATAAATTGTGTCGAAAACGCGTTTTTTACTATTGCATTCCGGCGCGGTTTGCTGTATAATAACTACGTAAGAAATGAATACCGAACGCCAGTATAAATTCGGAAGTAATGGCTCGAATGTTTCTACCGCACGCCGCAGATGCGACTATTGGCGACCGACGCGCATTGTATTTATGAGCGCCCGTTCGTCCGCTTCCGAAATTTCGAAAAAGGAGTGAGGGCGAATGAAACTCAAGTATATCCTCTTCGGCAAGCGCTGCTTCACCGCGCCCTCCCGCCGCACTGCGTCCGTATAGCATAACTGCACCCGCATAGCATAACGCGGGTGCGTTTTTATTTGATTCGCGAAGCGCGCCCCGCCCGCCGGGAGCCGCGCAAAACCGCCGGAGCGCGAATAAGCGCCGCCGGCAGGCCGCTCGCGAAAACGGAGGGATACCCGTTGCGTCTGCTTGAGGACCGTATAAGAAAAGACGGCGTCGTGAAAGGGAACGACATTCTCAAGGGCGACAGCTTTCTCAACCATCAGATAGATCAGCTTCTCGCCGACGAGATGGGAAAAGAATTCTTCCGCCTCTTCGGGGACGAAAACGCAGATAAGATCCTGACGATCGAAGCCTCCGGCATCGCGGTCGCGGTTATGACCGCGAAGCACTTCGGCAAGCCGCTCGTCTTCGCGAAAAAGTCGCGCACCGCGAATCTTTCGGACGAGGTCTGGACGGCGAAGGCGTTCTCCTTCACGCATAAGACGGAGAACACCGTCATGGTCTCGAAGCAGTATCTCCGCGAGGGGGAGCGCGTTCTCCTCGTCGACGATTTCCTCGCCAACGGCTGCGCCCTGCGCGCCCTGCGCGATATAGTCGTTCAGGCGGGAGCGATCCCCGTCGGAGCCGGCGTCGTCATCGAAAAGGCGTTCCAGCCGGGCGGCGACGAGCTCCGCAAAGAAGGGCTTCGCATCGAGTCGCTTGCGCGGATAAGCGCGATGAGCGAGGAAAAGGGCGTCGAGTTCTGCTGACGCTCCCGTCCGTCGCCGGACAAGCCGGGCTTGACAGCCGGATACGACGGCTCGCCCCGCGGGACCGGTCACAATAAAAATACAAATTGAATATCTGCCGCTTATATATCATTTGAAATATGGTCAAAAAGTCTCTACCGGGTCGCCGTAAACAGCCCGACTATAAGCAGTGTTTTCTTAATCATTGCTTTTGGTACGGGAACGGCTTTTCGGTTCCCGTACCGTTTTTTATCGTAATCTAACCCGCGCTGCAGCGGGATAGAATAAATTTGAATCGAAAGAGGTCAAAACTATGAAAAGATTTCTCAGCGTAATCCTCGTTCTCATCCTCGCTCTGTCGCTCGCCGCGTGCGGCAGCGCCGGCGGCAACGAAAGCGGCACCGGCAGCAACGAAGGCGGCAACGAAGCGTCCGATCTGAAGATCGGCGTCATCCTTGTCGGCGACGAAACCGAAGGCTACACCAAGGCTCATATGGACGGCATCAAGGACGCCGCCAAAGAGCTCGGCATCGCGGACGACCAGATCATCTGGAAGTACAAGATCGAAGAGACCGACGCCGTTACGGAAGCGGGCAAACAGCTCATCAACGACGGCTGCACCTACATCTTCTCCAACTCCTACGGTCATCAGGACTATATGCTCGGCCTCGCGAAGGAGAACAGCGACATCCGCTTTGTTTCCATGACCGGCGACACCGCCGACAAGAACGGACTTTCCAACTTCAGCAACGCCTTCACCCGCGTTTATGAATCCCGCTACGTTTCCGGCGTGGTCGCCGGACTCAAGCTCCAGGAGCTCATCGACGCCGGCAAGGTCGCCGACAAGAACAAGGACGGCAGCGGCAACATCCGCATCGGCTACGTCGGCGCCTATCCCTACGCGGAAGTCGTTTCCGGCTACACCGCCTTCTATCTCGGCATAAAGTCCGTCGTTTCGAACGTCGTTATGGACGTTCAGTACACCTCCAGTTGGTTCGACTTCGATAAGGAGAAGGCCGCCGCCGAGCTGCTCATGAACAGAGGCTGCATCATCATCGGTCAGCACGCCGACTCCGCCGGCGCCCCCACCGCTGTTCAGGAAGCCTTCAAGAACGGCGAAGTCGCTTATTCCGTAGGCTACAACGTCTCCATGCTCGACGTCGCTCCGGACGCCGCGCTCACCTCCGCCTCCAACAACTGGAAGGTCTACTACAAGGACGCTTTCGAGTTTGCGCTCAAGGGCGAGAACATCCCCACCAACTGGGCGGAAGGCTACGATAAGGACGCCGTCGGCATCACCGAGCTCGGCGCCTCCGTTGCCGAAGGCACCCAGGCCAAGGTCGATGAGACCATCGCCAAGATCAAGTCCGGCGAGCTCAAGGTGTTCGACACCAAGACCTTCACCGTCGGCGGCGAGGAAGTCACCGAGGCGTTCGCCACCGATACGGACGGCGACTGGGTCAACGACGCCGATAACGTCGTTTACGACGGTTACTATCACGAGTCCGAGGTCCGCAGCGCTCCCGCGTTCAACCTCCGCATAGACGGCATCACCGAACTCAATCCCAACGACTGATATAACTGAACAGGCAAGGGGAGCCGCCGGACCGGCGGCTTCCCTTGTTTAGGCGAACGTTAGATATTCGAACACGCCTCAAACGGCGGCGCTTCGCCGCTTTCTCGCTCGCCGTACCCGGCGGGCGGCAAGCGTTATGCGCCGGGCCTCGAATATCTACCCTTCACCTAAAGATTGCTGCACACCGGAGGAACAAATGGAAAACAAACGCACACCGGTCATCCAACTAAAGGGGATAACAAAGCGTTTCGGAACCAAAGTGCTCGCCAACGACAATATCACGATGGATATTCTCGACGGCGAGGTGCTCGCGCTGCTCGGCGAGAACGGAAGCGGAAAGACGACGCTGCTGAATATGCTTTCGGGCATCTACTATCCCGATTCCGGAG
Source organism: Clostridia bacterium (assembly GCA_017453725.1). Classification (GTDB taxonomy): domain Bacteria; phylum Bacillota; class Clostridia; order Oscillospirales; family RGIG8002; genus RGIG8002. The sequence goes on from JAFTEJ010000073.1 coordinate 4,528, forward strand.
AGATCTACGTCAAGGGCAGGCGAGTTTCGATCAAGAGCCCTCACGACGCTTTCCTGCTCGGTATCGGTATGATACATCAGCACTTCAAGCTCGTCAATGTTTTCACGGCGACGGAGAACATAGTGCTCGGCCTGAAGGAAAAGGGAGGCCTCGATCTCAAGGCGGCGGCGAACCGCATCCGCGAGATCTGCGACGAATACGGTTTCGACGTCAATCCCAATCAGAAGGTCTACGATATGACCGTCTCACAGAAGCAGACGCTCGAGATCGTCAAGGCGTTATACAGAGGCGCGGACATACTCATCCTCGACGAGCCTACGGCGGTGCTCACGCCGCAGGAGACCGAAAAGCTGTTTTCGGTCATCCGCAATATGCAGGCGGCGGGCAAGACCATAATCATAATCACTCACAAGCTGCAGGAGGTCCTCGCCATCTCCGACAGGGTCGCTATCCTCCGCAAGGGCGAATACATAGCGACGGTAAAGACTTCGGAGGCGACCGTCTCCTCGCTTACCGAGATGATGGTCGGCAAGAGCGTCGGGCTGAACATCGAGCGCCCCGAGGTGAAGGAGCGTTCGCTCCGCCTTAAGGTTTCCGGGCTGTCCTGCAGGAACGCCGACAATATCGAGGTGCTGAAGGACGTCTCCTTCGAGGCGTATTCGGGCGAGATACTCGGCGTGGCCGGCATCTCCGGCTGCGGGCAGAAGGAGATGCTCGAGGCGATAGCCGGACTTCAGAAGCTCGAGCCGGGCGCCGAAATAACCTACACCCACCCATCGGGCGAGACGGAAACGCTTATCGGCAAATCCCCGAAGCAGATACGCAAGATGGGCGTGTCGCTCTCCTTTGTCCCCGAGGACCGTCTCGGCATGGGACTCGTCGGCGGGATGGGCATGGTCGATAACATGCTGCTCAAGGATTACAACCGCGGTCCTTCGCCGCTGACCGACAAAAAGCCGTCGAAGGAGCTCGCCGAGCGCATCCACGACGAGCTCGGAGTCGTTACCCCGTCGCTTTCGACGCCGGTGCGCATGCTTTCCGGCGGCAACGTCCAGAAGGTGCTCGTCGGCAGAGAGCTCGCCTCCGCGCCGACGGTGCTTATGACCGCCTACGCGGTGCGCGGACTCGATATAAACACATCTTACGTTATTTACGACCTGCTCAACGAGCAGAAGCAAAAGGGAGTCGCCGTTATATTCGTCGGCGAAGAGCTGGACGTGCTCCTCGCGCTTTCCGACAGGATACTCGTCCTGTGCGGCGGCCGGATCAGCGGCATACTCGACGCCCGCACCGCCACGAAGGAGCAGGTCGGCTACCTTATGACGAATATACCCGAGGCTGAGGAAGGAGGGAACGCGGATGACAGTCAGAAATAACGGACGTGACCCGTTTGTGCATTTGACGAAACGCGCTCCCGTATCCGCCCTCGCGGGGCTTCTTATCAGAGCGGGCGCGTTCGTCTTCGCGGTCCTGCTTTGCGCGATAGTCGTCTGGATAATGATCGGGGTCGATCCGATCACCTTCCTTAAGACGATGTTCACCGGTTCGTTCGGCATACAGAAGCTCGAAAACGCCAAGAACTTCACATCCTTCTGGCGCATCTTCACCTCGAGCTACTTCTGGACGACCTTCAAGACCGGCTGCAAGCTGCTGCTTCTCGCGGTCGCGCTGGCTCCGGCGTTCAAGATGAAGTTCTGGAACATCGGCGCGGAGGGACAGTTCCTCGCGGGCGCGATCTCCGCGACCTATATTATGTTCAACTACCCCGGGCTCAACCCGGTCGTGCTGCTCATCCTGATGCTGACCGTCAGCCTGATAGCCGGCGCGATATGGGGGATCGTCCCCGCGCTTTTCAAGGCGAAGTGGGGCACGAACGAGACCCTCTTCACGCTGATGATGAACTACATAGCCATCAAGATAGTCGACTTCTTCTTCAATAAGTGGAGGGGCACGAAGTCCGCGCTCGGCATCATCAACATCGATTCCGAAGCCGGCTGGCTCAGATCGCTCTGGAAGGGGAGCGAGTCCGCCTGGTTCAGAAACGAGGACCTTATCTTCATGGTCACCGTCCTGATCATCGCGGTGCTGATGTACTACTACCTGCGCCTTACGAAACACGGCTACGAGATAGCCGTCGTCGGCGATTCGCAGAACACCGCCAGATACGCCGGCATCAGCGTCAGAAAGGTGATCATACGCACGATGGCGCTCTCCGGCGCGCTCTGCGGACTCTGCGGCTTCCTCTGCGTTTCCTCGCAGGGGCACACCGTCAACTCCAACCTCGCCGGCGGCTACGGCTTCACCGCGATAATCGTCGCGTGGCTGTCGAGGTTCAACACCTTCACCATGGTGGGAGTTTCGCTGCTGATAGTCGCGCTCGAGAACGGTTCGGCGCTGATGTCGAACACCTACAGCGACCTCGGCTTCTCGGTCGCGTTCGGCAAGATAATCGTCGGCGTGATGCTGCTCTTCGTCATCGGCTGCGAGTTCTTCATCAACTATAAAGTCGTCTTCCGCGCGCGCAAGACGCAGAAGGAGGCGGTCGAGGCATGATTTTATACTGGATACAGAAGGCCATAGCGTTCGCCGCGTTCATCGCGCTCGCGGCGATGGGCGAACTGCTGACCGAAAAATCGGGCGGACTCAACCTCGGCACGCCCGGTACGATGTGCGTCGGAGCGGCGGCGGGCTTCATCGCCGCCTTCCGCTACTGCAGCGCGGTCGCGGAGCCGAGCGTGATAATGGTGCTGCTGGTGACCCTGCTGGCCGCCTTCGCGGCGTCGGCGCTGATGGGACTGATATACAGCTTCTTCACCGTCACGATGAGGGTGAATCAGAACGTCGTCGGACTCGTGCTGACGATATTCGGCTGCGGACTCGCCGAGTTCCTTTCGATATTCTTCATCAAGTCCGAGACGGGCAACGTCCGCTGCGACTTCGCGAACACCGTCTTCACGGCGCGTATACCGTTCCTTTCGGAGAAGCTCGGAGTGGTTTCAGATCTTCTGTTCAGCTACGGCTTCATGCTCTATTTCACGATAGCGCTCGCGATAGTGCTGACCGTCGTCTTCAACAAAACGAGGGTCGGGCTCAACCTCCGCGCCGTCGGCGAATCGCCATCGACCGCGGACGCCGCGGGCATCAACGTGACGCTGTATAAATACGTCGCGGCGTGCGTCGGCAGCGGCATCACCGGACTCGCCGGAGTCTACTGCGTGATGGAGTTCAAGAGCGGCGCGTGGGCGACCGCCGACCTCGTCACGATACAGGCGTTCGGCTGGCTTTCGGTCGCGCTCGTCATATTCTCCTTCTGGAAGCCGCTGAACCTGCTCTGGGGCTCGCTGATATTCGGCATCTTCTACTGGGCGTATCTGTACCTGCCCCAGCTGCTTAACGTCAAGCTTTCCACCGACCTTACGCAGATGCTCCCTTATATTATAACGATTGTCGTGCTGATTATCGTCAGCTTCCGCAAGAAAAAAGAAAACCTCGGCCCCGCGTCGTTGGGCGTGACGTATTTCCGAGAGGAAAGGTAACGCCCGCCGTCCCGAAGCGGCGCAGGGGCTTTGAGAATCTGTCATCCTGAGGCGCTCCGCGCCGAAGGATCCCCCGCCGTAAGCAGAAGCTTTGAGCGCCTCCCTCAGACGGGTGACGAGCCCGACCGCCGCCTGCGGCGGAAAAAGGGAGGGCGAGGAAGTGCCGCGGTCGATAGGCGCGAGGGTGATTTATCGCCCGAAGCGCATATCGGGCACCGCAAACGGGCAAAGGTGTCATTTTTGCATCGCAAAAATGACGGAGGGAGGGAAGGGCGAACGCTGAGGCGTTCGCAATGATATATCCGCCCAAGCGGATATGATATACCCCCTGCGGTGGCATTAAGGAGCAAATCGGCTCTGCCGATTTGCTCCTTACCTATTCACTATTCACTATTCACTCTTCACTCTTCACTGCGAACGCCCTGCGTTCGCCCGTGGGGTTCCTTCGCCCGCGCTCCCTGCGGTCGCTCCGCTCAGGATGACAAACGCCCGCGCCTTTCCTCGCTCTTTACCGCCCGAAAAAATTTTAAATAAATATCACAAATTCATAATAATATCACACAGCGACAAGAATCGCTATCTTCAATCGTGCTAAAATACAATGCTGATATTGTGAGCATCTGTCGCAAGATGATAACGTCGTCGCGCTTGCTGCTCACAAACAAAAAAACAGGCAATATTTTTACAGGAGGAGAAAACATTATGAAAAAGACACTTTCAATGCTGCTTGCCGTGATGTTCGCGCTGACCGCGTTCGGCGTGACGACCGTCTTCGGCGGCGTGCTGGGTGCCGGAGCCGTATTCTATGATTACTTTGAATACGTTTCCATCCCCGGCTTCACCGCTTTCACGGAAGCTGAAATGCAGAAGGCTTGGACGACAAGCTGTAACTTCAGCGGCTTCAGCAGCGACTACAAGCCCGACGGAGTCGATAAGGTAGCGACGTTTACCTGCACCTCTCCCGACAAGTACAGCGGCATGGTCGCGGCGACCATGGAGCTGAAGAACAGCGAACTGTCCTCTTGGGGCGGCCCGCTGGATTCCTGCATCTGGGGCGCCAACAACACCCTGGGCGGCAAGGACTTCCTCGGCAACACCTCCGACGCTGACGGCAAAATCATCTTCGAGACTTCCTTCGAGATGAACGACGTTCTGGCGTCCGGCTTCTGCTTCTGGACCGGCGTCAACGGCGGACACTATGACGGCAGCGTCAAGATCCAGCTGTTCACCGTCCCCTGCAAGGGACCCGCTTACGCCACCAGCAACGACGGCAGCACCGATATGGCGAAGTACGACACCGGATTCGTTTATGAGTGCGACGGCGTCAGACCCGACGAAGACGGCTACGTCTACTTCGATTTCAAGACCGACTTCTTCCAGTGCGACTGGTGGTCCACGGATGACGACGGCATCAACTGGTACAGAGGTGCCGATCCTAACGACCCCGATAAGTATCCTCACGATAAGTACCACTTCCCGATTTCGAAGTGCGCTATCCCGCAGAGCAAGATCCCGAAGATCAACGGCATCCAGCTCCGCTTCAGCAGCGTCCAGGCCGGAGACGTCGTTTCCATCGGCGACTGGCGTATGTACTTCGATACCCGTATCCACACCGATGAGCTCGAGGAGCAGTGCGACATATTCGACGCGCTCGATCCCGAAGCCTACACCGAAGAGAGCTATGCGGCTGCGACCGAGGTTTATCTGGAAGCTTATGAAATGATCCAGAACGCCGAGAACTACACTCAGAAGCAGGTCGACGCCATGACCAAGGAGCTCAAGCAGGCCATCGCCGCCCTTAAGCCGATGTTCAAGGCTGAGATGAAGAGCGTCAAGCTCGCCGGCTTCGAAGTCTGGGACGACGTCGATCTCGAAGCGATGAGCGACGGCGGCCTCTGCCTCGACACCGCTATGGTCGATGACAGCATTTATCCTTCGACGAAGGATCAGTCCGTCATGATCTTCGCGCAGGCCGTCGACGGACCTCCGACCTACGGCTGGAGCCTCTTCACCAACGCGACCGAAGACGGCGCCGTCAAGAACCCCTTCGAGCTTCAGGAAGGCTCCGAGCCTCTGAGCGCCGCTTCCGGTATCCGCTTCTGGATGAAGTGGGACGACAGCCTCGAGCCCGCTCCGCAGGCCTGCCGCATCGGACTCGGCGTCTCCGCTGAGGAGATCTACTTCGAGTGCGAAGAGACCGCCGTCGAGCTGCCCGAAAAGCAGGGCTACGTCGGCGTTTCGTGGGTCAACTTCTACGACGTTGACGGCGACGAGGACATCTACGACTGGATCGACCAGATCGATACCATCTATATCTACCTCGAAGACGTCACCGGCATTTACTACATCGCCGACCTGACCGGCTTCGAGTGGAGCATTTCCTCCGCCGACTTCTACGCTTTCGAGGCGAGAATCAACGAAGTCGAAGAGTATATGGCCGGTATCAACAGAGCGGACTACTATTACATTTCTCTTGACAGAGTCGATGTGGCTCTTGAGGAAGCCAAGGACCTGCTCGGCAAGTACGGCGTTACTCAGGAAGACGCCGACGAAGCTCTTGACAAGCTCAATACCGCGGTCAACAACCTTACCCTGATCGGCGACCTCGCCGACGAGGCGACCATCAAGCTGCTTGAAGGTCTGACCAAGAGCGCCAAGACATACTGGCGCGGCAACGTCACCTCGATAACCTACGTGGTGCTCGCGGAAGAGATCGAGACGGCGGACGCCCTCATTCAGAAGGGACCGAAGCAGGACGAGGCGGAAGGGCAGATAGCCGCGCTGCGCGCCGCTATTTCTGGCCTTGTGCCGATAAAGCCCACCTCCACCGTCACCAGCATACACAGCTTCGAGAATTACACGAACCGCGAGCTCACCAGAGCGAACGGCGACCGTACCGACGGCGTTACCTATGAGCTGGACGGCACCTTCGCCAAGCTGCCCGCCGGTTATAATCAGGCGCTCAAGATGACCGCTCAGGTCGATATGGGCTCCGAGACCACCGATGAGCACGGTATGATGCAGTTCAAGGCCATGACCCGCGACAACGGCGGCGTAGATCCGATTCTCATTGATAATTCCACCAATCCTCCCGGAAACACCCTTATCGGCGACCTGACCGGAACCGCCGGCCTCTGCCTCTGGGTAGGCGTCAACGACATGAATCTCGTCCAGAAGTGCACGATGCGCGTTGCGGTTTCCAACTGCAGCTCCGGCCCGTACTTCGAGAACGCCACCGTCGATATTCCGATCCCCGCCAACGGATGCGGCTGGATCTATCTCCCCTGGGAGTACTTCGAGTATTTCGATGAATGGACTCACGGCCAGGAAACCGACCTCGCGAAGATCTACTTCTACATCATGCGTTTCGACGGCTTCATCAAGGCCGGCCTCGAAGTTTACATCACCGGCATCCACGCCTATAAGGACCCGGTCGCCGGAACCTGGACCGCTCCGGTCATCAAGAACATCACCGAGGGCCAGAGCATTGACGTTTCCGAGCAGGATTTCATCCCCGATTGGGACGTCGGCGCCGCGATGCTCGACGGCGAGTTCCTGATCTACGGCAACCCCGTTGTCAAGAACGGCGCTCACACGCTGGTCGTCACCAACGGCGACAAGTCCACCACCGTCAACTTCTCCACCACCGGCGCGATCGAGCTTTCCGCGAACGTTGAGGAGAACGGCGAATACGACGCCGGCTACGAGCTGACCTGGGAGCCCGCCGACGCTGACGCGTACCTGAACGACGATCCCATTGAGGTCGGATACAAGGTCAACGAGCCCGGCGAATACACCCTTATCATCACCAAGGGCGACAAGGAGCTCACCGTCAACTTCACGATCCTCGACAAGCCCGCCTACAAGATGGGCGATATGGACAAGGACGGCGAGATCACCGTCGGCGACGCCCTCATGACGCTCCGTATAGCCGCGAAGCTCGTCGTAGCAACCGATGAACAACGCATCATCGGCGACGTTGACAAGGACGGCGACATCACCGTCGGCGACGCGCTCAAGATCCTCCGCGTTGCCGCGAAGCTCGTTCCCGAAAGCGATCTCGGCTGATAAGAGAAGAGAATGAATTGAACGCTTCGCGTTCATGAATTGCGCCAGAAGGCGCATGAATTGACTGCTCCGCAGTCATTACGGAACAAATCGGCAAAGCCGATTTGAATAGTTCAAACCGCACCCGGAATCGGGTGCGGTTTGTTCGTTAAACGCCGACTTTGGCGGCAGGCGAAGCTTATGCGTGAGTTTGCGGACGAGCAAT
>JAFTEJ010000074.1 GCA_017453725.1 Clostridia bacterium
GAGCTGACAGAACAAGAGAAGATCCTCCGCGAAGCTCTTGGCGACGAAGAATACGAAAAGCTGACAGCCGAAGCGTTCGGTAAGGCACTGGAAGAAGCGGAGAAGGATATCCTCCATAATCATCCGTTTTTCAAAGAGCAAACGGCGTATTGCGAATCCGAGAAAAACCTTAAAGACTGCGAGCCGTATGATGAGCTGGATCGAAAATTTTTTGAGCTGAAACGGCAATATGAAAGCTCGTTTGAAGCTATGCGAAAAGCCGCGGAAGCTGCGGCTTACCGGAGCGAGTATTCAAAGGGCGGCGAATGTATACACCGCGGCTACTATTCTCCGAGTGCAACGGATATGTACGTCATAGGCGGCGGCAGAGGCAGACTGTATAAACGCACCCCAAAGCCCGGGCAGTACGATTATGAGTATGTTTTTGACAAAGACGGCAACCTGATATGCGTAAAGAAATACGCGGAGGAGTTTGAAGGCATATATACCTTCGAGATGTTCCGGCGCGAGCATGATAGGACGCTTTCGTTTATATTCAACGCCTTTGACAATGATCTTGAGGGAATAACCGAATGCCGTTATGAAAACGGAGCTCTCGTCAGATACGAATACGCGCTGCTTTTTCGTGAGGTAAGCTACTGCCTTGAGATCAACGTCGAAAGATTTGAATATGAGAACGGTCGGTTGAAAACGGCGTATTCTGATACTTACAGTCCGCGCCATAAGACGTTGGAGAAGAACAAATACACCTTTTCCAGAAACGCTGAAGGCTGTATAACCGAGTATGTGTCGGAGAATATGAGCGGCTATGTGATGATGCAGAACGGGAACGAATCGGTGAAGTTCGAGTCGAGCCCCGTTCTCGGAGCACACAAACACACCCCGCTTCTTTGGGAGAGCATCACTGCAGAAAAACATGAAATGAAGGCCACGCGATTGTCAGACAAATGATTTATACCGCCTTCGCTACTACAGCGGAGGCGTCGTCTTTTGCAATATTTCACTATTTCCTTCTTGACATCAAAGCGCAAAAGTGATAACATTCTTCTTGTTTGTTTTTCAGCCGAAAACGGCATCGGAAAGGGGTAGAACGCTATGCTGACAGCAGTCGTGGGCATCAACTGGGGCGACGAAGGGAAAGGCCGTATGGTCGACCTGCTTTCGTCGGATTACGACGTCATATGCCGCTACCAGGGCGGCAACAATGCGGGGCACACCGTGGTCAACGAACGTGGCAAATTCGTGCTGAATCTGCTTCCCTCCGGAATCCTCCGCGAGACGACCGTCAACGTGATGGGCAACGGAATGGTCATCGACCTCGAGCACCTTCACGGCGAGATCGCCTCCCTCGCGGAAAAGGGAGTGAGCGTCACCCCCGCCAATCTCAAAATCAGCAGCAAGGCGATTATCTGCCTGCCGTATCACAAGCAGCAGGACATTATGGAAGAAGACCGCCTCGCGGATAAGAAATACGGCTCTACACGCCGCGGCATCGGGCCCGTCTACGCCGATAAGTATATGAAAAAAGACCTGCGTATGGAGGACCTTTTCGATCCCGCGCTCGAAGCGAAGCTCGCCGACCTCGTGGAGTGGAAAAACATCACCTTCGCCGGCTACGGACACACCATCGACGTTTCCGAAATCGCGCAGTGGCTGCGCGTCTACGGCGAAGCGGTAAAGCCCTTCGTGACCGACGTTACCGCCTTCTTGACGGAAGCCGTTTCAGCCGGCAAAAACGTGATGTTCGAGGCGCAGCTCGGCGCTCTTCGCGACGTTGAGTTCGGCATCTATCCCTACACCTCGTCCTCCACCACGCTCGCCGCCTACGCGCCCATCGGCGCCGGCGTGCCGGGTATGAAGCTGGATAACGTCATCGGCATAATGAAGGCGTATTCCACCTGCGTCGGCGAAGGCCCCTTCACCGCCGAGATGTTCGGCGAGGAGGCGGATAAGCTCCGCGCCGCCGGCGGCGAATACGGCGCCGCGACCGGACGTCCGCGCAGGGTTGGCCCCTTCGACGTGCCCGCCTCGCGCTACGGCGTGAAGATGCAGGGGGCGGACGAGCTCGCGCTGACGAAGCTCGACGTGCTCTCCTATATGGATAAGATCCCCGTCTGCGTCGCCTACGAAATTGACGGCGAACGCACCTGCGAATTCCCCAGCGGAACGCGCCTCGGCCGCGCGAAGCCGGTCGTCGAATACGTCGAGGGCTTCGGCGACGTTTCCGGCTGCCGCAGCTATTCCGAGCTGCCCGCGGCGGCGCGGCGTTACGTCGAATACCTCGAGGACGCCGTAAATTGCCGCATAGGCTACGTTTCGGTCGGAGCGGGCAGAGACGAGTATTTGAAAAAATAACGCGAAAAAACGCAAATAAGACGGCAGGGACGCTCCCTGCCGTCTTGACATATCACCCCGTCGGTGGTATCATTAGTTTCAACAAGTCAACTTAAAACCGGAGTGAAAAAACCGATGGCGCTCGCCGATAAAAAAGTGAAGAGCATCGCCGAGGTCGCGCTCGCCGCCGTGCTGATAACCGTCTGCTCGTGGATAACGGTCCCGTTCCCCTCGGTGCCGTTCACGCTGCAGGTTTTCGGCGTCTATATGGCGGTATTCGCGCTCGGCGGATTGAAGGGTACGCTCGCCGTCGCCGTTTATATCGCGCTCGGACTTATCGGCGTGCCGGTCTTCTCCGGCTTCAAGCCGGGACTGCCGACGCTGCTCGGCCCGACGGGCGGCTACGTCTGGGGTTTCCTGCTCGCCGCTCTGCTCTGTTGGCTCGCGCAGGCGGTAGTGATAAAGAAGCCGACGGCGCTGAAAACGCTCGCCGCGGCGTTCGGCTCACTGCTCGTCTGCTATGCCTTCGGCACCGGCTGGTTCGTTTACGTTTACGCGAAAAACTCCGGCGGCATCGGCGTATGGACGGCGCTGACGCTCTGCGTTTTGCCGTATATAGTTCCCGATACGCTTAAGATCCTCGGCGCGTACAAGCTCGCGCAGATACTCAAAACCCGCGTCGATTTATAAGGAAGCATTATTAGACTCATTTAAGGAGAAAAAACTATGAGCAGAGCCATTTCGATTGTTATTTCTTCAATACTATTGTCTGCTACGCTATCATTTGTATTTGCCACAATGAGCAAAGCAAAGGACAAAGCGCGTAAAAAAATGACCGACGATAAGTTTACGGTTGCGCTTCCTCAGATGGTGGCTACAATTGGAGCAATTGGCGATGTAGTGTTTTCTATAGTTGTTATTGGATTTACTTTCTTCTCAAAAGAAGTGCCGCATCTAATATTCTACCTGGTTTTTGGACTTGGAATTTGGGTTGGATCATATTTAATTCTAAAGACTCTGGTATTTAGAGTTATTGTATCGGGCGAACGAATACTTGTTCATGATATTTTGAAAAAGCCATATGAGTTTACCTTTAGTGATATAGTTTCAGTTCGCAGAAAAGTAAGCAGGAATCAGATTAAATCAGAAAAAATGATAGTAAAAACAAATACCGGCAAAAAGCTTGTTTTGGACAGCGCGGAAGAATCATATGATAGGTTCTTAAACAGAATCAAATCAGGAGTAAGCGCCGAGTACTTAAAAGGATTTGATATTTGATATGACCGTAACCGAACGCCTTTCCGCGTTTGCGGAGCCGGAATACGCCGATTTCAGCGCGAAGCTGACGCCAAACCTGCCGCGCGAACGCTTCCTCGGAGTGCGCGTGCCGAAGATTCGCGCGCTCGCGAAGGAGCTCGCCGGAACGCCGGAGGCGCGGGAGTTTCTCGCCGTCCTGCCGCATAGGTATCACGAGGAAAACTTTCTTCACGGCTTCCTTGTCGAGCGCGTGCGCGGCTTTGACGAGTGCGTCGCGGAGCTGGAGCGCTTCCTGCCGTATATCGATAACTGGGCGGTCTGCGACTGCGTCACGCCGCCCGCGCTGAAGCGCGATCTGCCGCGGCTCGAGGCGCTTTCGCGCGCCTGGATCGCCTCCGGCGAGACTTATACAGTCCGCTTCGGTATGCGTATGCTTATGGAGTTCTTTCTCGACGCCGCGTTCAAGCCGGAATACCCCGAGCTCGTCGCCTCCGTCGAGAGCGACGAATACTATGTGAAAATGATGGCGGCGTGGTATTTCGCCACCGCGCTCGCGAAGCAATACGAGGCGACGCTGCCGTTCATCGAGCGCGGTCTGCCTGACGCGTGGACGCACAACAAGGCGATACAGAAGGCGATCGAGAGCCGCCGCCTTACCGATGAGCAGAAGGTATATCTGCGCACGCTGAAACGGCGGTAATCTATCTATGGCATTGGTTGAAAGTGAGGCTGAAATGAATAAGGCATATGCTGATATAGTACCATCCAAAAGAGTATACGGCGGAATAGAAACAGAGGGAGCAGACCTTTTCAGATACTTTAACAAAAAGGATATCGAACAATATTTGAGCTTATTCGATGGCGAGCGTATACACTTTTCGGAGAATAATCTGTTCGCTTTGTTGAGTATAACGGATCATATAAAAGAGCTTGGGATAATTGTTTTCGGGGAGAAAAAGGTCGATTTCCCCAAAGGTGTAAACGGCAATTTCCTTGGTTATGACGTTTCCGGGGATTCGATGCATCTTTCTCCGCTGTATACTGCTTTTTTCGGGAATAACGGCGGGGAGTTTTTCCGAAGTCTGCAATCCAAACTGTCGTGTGGAGTGAATGACTACGGGCTGTTTGATCGCGTAGAAAACGCCGTCGAGCTTATAGAACTCGTCAACGCGGCAAAAGAGGATAACGTTTTTGAAGAAGACGGAAAACTCAAGCCCGTTTTTGTTTACAAATGCTGATTAAAGTATGTTTGACTAAAGCAATCCAGATGAGGTTGTTATAACTAATGA
>JAFTEJ010000075.1 GCA_017453725.1 Clostridia bacterium
GCATCGTTCACAGCATGGCGCACGGACTTTCCGCGCTTTACGACACGCCGCACGGCGTCGCCTGCGCGATCCTGCTGCCCGTCGGCCTTGAGTACAACAAGACCGTCAGCGGCGAACGCTACCGCGCGATAGGCGAAGCGATGCGCGTCGAGGGCATCGATAAGATGAGCGACGAGGCGGCGGCGGACGCGACTATCGCGGCGGTCCGCAAGCTCTCGCAGGACGTCGGCATCCCCGCGAACCTCAAGGGCATTCTGAAGGAGGAGGACGTCGCGTTCCTCTCCGAGTCCGCCTACGCGGACGCCTGCCGCCCCGGCAACCCGCGCGAAACCAGCGTCGCCGAGATCGCGGAGCTTTACAGAAGCCAGATGTAAGACTGATATAAATAACAGCAACCAAAGGGCGCGTAGAAGGTGCTATAATAACGAAACCGACGAAAGGGGCGGAAGTCGTGCCAGATGAAAGCAAAAAAGCACTTATCGCGATGAGCGGGGGAGTGGACAGCTCCATCGCCGCCGCGCTGATGGTCGAGGACGGCTTCGACTGCATCGGCGTAACGATGAAGCTTTACGGCGGCGAAGCGTCGGGCGGCGAAAGCTCCTGCTGCTCCCTTTCCGATGTCGAGGACGCGCGCAGCGTCGCTTACAAGCTCGGGATGAAGTATTACGTTTTCAACTTCACCGAGGGCTTCGACGAGTGCGTCATCCGCCGCTTCATCGACGCCTACGAGCGCGGCGTGACGCCGAACCCCTGCATCGACTGCAACCGCTATATGAAATTCGCGCAGCTTTACCGGAGGGCGCAAGAGCTCGGCCGCGGCGTCATCGTCACTGGCCACTACGCGCGTACGGAATACGACGCCGCCTCGGGCAGATGGCTGCTGAAAAAGGCGAAAAACCTCGAAAAAGACCAGAGCTACGTGCTCTATTTTCTCTCGCAGGAGCAGCTTGCGCACACGCGCTTCCCGCTCGGCTCCTTCGCCTCGAAGGAGGAGGTGCGCGCACTCGCGGCGCGATACGGCTTCGTCAACGCCGCCAAGCGCGACAGTCAGGATATCTGCTTCGTGCCCGACCGCGACTACGCCGGCTTCATCGAACGCCGCACAGGCAGGAGCTATCCTCACGGCGACTTCGTCGATACCGAAGGGCGCGTGCTCGGCGAGCACAAGGGCATGATCCGCTACACCGTCGGCCAGCGCAAGGGGCTGGGGCTGGCGCTGCCCGCGCCGATGTACGTCTGCCGCAAGGATACGGAAAACAACCGCGTCGTCCTCTGCGGCGGCGAAGGGCTTTTCACCCGCGAGCTTATCGCCTCGGATTTCAACTGGAGCGCGTTCGAGACCCCGCCGCGCGAGCTTCGCGCCTGCGCGAAGGCGCGCTATTCCGCGAAAGAAGCGCCCGCGCTCGTCAGCCCGCTTGAAGACGGCCGCGTCAGCGTCGTTTTCGATCAGCCGCAGCGCGCGCTGACGGAAGGGCAGGCGGTCGTCCTCTACGACGGCGACGCCGTCCTCGGCGGCGGCACGATAACCGAAGTCAGGCGCGGCGTATAAGCGCAAACGGAGCGCAGAAATATCAAAAACGGGCTTTGCAGAGGCGCAAGGTCCGTTTTTTGCATATTCGCCCTTCCGTCCGCATAATATGCGGCATGAAGACTGCGAAAACGAAAAGCAAGCATAAAGAAAGAGCAGGCCCCGCGCGCTTGCTCTTTTTGATATGCGCCGTTATCTTATTTCCAACCGTTCGGGTTGTCGCCGCGCCCGACGAGGTAGTCGATCGACACGTTGAAGTAGTCCGCGATTTTTATGAGGTCGGCGATGCCAGGCTCGCGGTCGCCGGTCTCGTAGCGGCTTATCGTGTTCTGATTCATATTCAGATCCATCGCGAGTTTCAACTGGGATATGCAGTGGTTTTTCCGGATTTCTTTCAATCTCATAAAAATCACCCTTGACAATATTATCCCACAATGGTATAATCAAAAAATCCCGATTTGGGATATATTTATTAAGCGTAAGGGTGGTTGCTATGACAGAAACAGAAAACTATGAAATCGAAAAAGTACAGGCAGAAGAAGCAGTAACAGTACTCGCAGAAAAAGCAAACGTAACGGCTGAAAAGACTGAGACTTTGCCGGTCGCGAATAATGCTTTGCCGACGTCCGGTGAAGGTATAGCAGCCGGCAATGATAACAAGAAAAAGCTGTTGAAGATACTAATTCCGGCTGCGTGCATAGTTATTGCGGCGGTGGTGCTGGTTCTGATATTGGTATCCGCTTCGGCCGAGTCGAAGGCGCTGAAGCTGATGGATGAGGGCGATTATGCTGGCGCGAAGGCCGTGCTTGTTGCCGCCGATCCGGAAGACTACAGTCGTGAAACGTTGGCCCAATGCAATATCGGTCTTATTAAAGACGCGATAAACAAAAACGGAACACACGGCAAAGAAGGAAAACGCATATATACGATTGTAAGCGAAAATACGATTTATTTTGAAGTTAATAAGAACGACGAACTGATTCTCGGTCAGGAATTTGAAAATATGCTTTGCGTTGATGACCTTAAGATGTATATTGACGGTTCACAGAACGTTTTCTTTGAGAGGGAAAGCCTTATAGAGGCATCGCTCTACGGAAGAACCGTTAAAGCCGTGGATGAGGGGAATGGGACGGTCGATCTTTCTAAATCGAGCAATTGGGTTACCGTTGACAGCTTCAACAGCAAAATGGATTCAACTTATACTGGCACTACGACAACATTAGGTGATAAGAACGATTTTACGACCACTACCGACGCACAGGTGGCAAGAACTTTAGGAGCGGTGAACGCTCTTGTTAAGCAAATGGGATTAGACGATATTACTATAGATACTCTCTATTGAATAGTCGTTGAAGATTAAAGGAGAATAATAATGGAAAACGAAAAAGAAATTTCTATGACTTCAGAACGGGAAACAGCACTGACGTCAGATTCGGAGAATAATACGGTCGAGCCCGTTTTCGCCCCTGCCGCAACTTATGTTCAGATGCCGGAGGAGCAGCCAAAGAAAAAGAAAAAAACTAAATTGATAGTAATCTGCGCCATCATCGCTGTGCTTGTTGCGGGTTTTGCAGTCGGCGGGTTTTTTATAATAAAAGAAGTCGGCGTACAGAATAAGATCAGCGAAGTATCGGCTGTGGCGGATTCTTTTGAGTCCGGGGAGACCGGTTATTCCGGAGCGTTACAAATGCTCGAAAAGTATGAAAAAGAAAGCGATCAGCGCATAATTGACGCTGTCAGAAAAACAAAAACCGAATTGAATAATTTGAAAGCTCCGACCGAGGCGTATTATGAGGGCCTGAAATATGCGGGAGACGGAGCGTATTATCAAGCGGTTATAGCGCTTCTTAAAGTAACATCTGAAAGCAAAAACTATGATGCGGCAACCGAGAAGATCAGCGAACTGAAAGAAAGCCTGAAATCGGAAGTCGAAACAACAGCGGACAAATACATCAAAGACAAAGATTACGACCGCGCAATCAGCGCGTACGAGTTCTACGATAAGACTTATTCCGGCAATACCTTCAGCGAGAAGATTGCCGTTACCAAGGAAGAAAGAGCGAAATACTTAGCTGAAAAGAAAGCGGAAGAAGAGAGGCTGAAAGCGGAACGCGAAAAACAGGAACTCGAAAACGCGCGGGCAAAGCTTCGTATTTCAAGATGCTGGGTATCGGGGCCCGACAGTGCAGGAGGATATGAACTGCACATTAACTGGACGAATAAATCCGATAAAATAGTTAAGTACTTCGTCTTCGGCGTGACGTTTATAGACCCCGTCGGAGAAGCGATCAGTACCTGGAGAATTGATAAAGTCGTATACTGTCAGGACGTTGGACCGTTCAATCCGGGCGGCGGACGATCCGGCTCGGGTTGGTACTGGGGTAAATACTATGATTCTATCATAGATCATCCGAAAATAGTATCTGTCCAAGTTGAATATATGGACGGAACTGTTTGGACGCTTACCTCGAAAGAGATTGACGCGGTACAGTACTAAAACGGGTAATAGGTTTTACACTAAAGCAAGCGGCATTATTGTCGCTTGCTTTTGCATATTCGCGCTTCCTTCCGCATAATATGCGGTATGAAGACTGCGAAAACGACAAAACTGCTATCGATAATACCGACGCTGGTGCTGGCGCTGATCTGCCTGTGCGCGGCGGCGAAGAACACGGGCGAGCCGATAATCGCGGAGCTGCTGCTGACGGCGGCTCCGCTTTCCGCGCCGTCGGACGAGCCGCGCGAGCCGTCTCCGGCGCAGAGCTACGAGGAGACCGCGCTGCCGCCCGAGCCGCCCGCCGTGCAGACGGAAGCGATCGCGCCCGCCTCCGCCGACTCCGGCTCATACGAGCACGCCGTCCGCGAAATGACCATCCTGCGCGGAACGAGCGAAAACGACTCCTCAAAAGTGCATTTTTCAAACCGCACGGATTATAATATAGACATAAACGACTTCGTCGCCGCAGGGCCCGCATTCGCGCTCGCGGAAACCGACGAGCCGCAGGTGCTTATCGTCCACACGCACGCGACGGAGGCGTATCTGCCCGCCGAAGCCCCCGGAGTCGACGGCTCGACCGCGCGTCGGAGCACATCTCCGGACGAAAATATGGTCGCGGTCGGCGAACGCCTCGTCTCCGCGCTCGAAGCGGGCGGCGTCAAGTGCCTCCACGATACTTCGTTCCACGATCACCCCGCCTATTCGCACTCCTACGACCGCGCCGCGAAAAGCATCGCGGCGTATCTCGAGCAGTATCCGTCGATAAAGGTCGTCGTCGACGTCCACCGCGACGCGGTCTGGAAGGACGACGGCTCCCGCGTCAAGCCGACGGTGCTCGTCGACGGCAAAAAGGCGGCGCAGATAATGATCATCAGCGGCACCGACAAGGGCGGGCTTACCTTCGATACCTGGCGCGAAAACCTCGGCTTCGCCGCCGCGCTGCAGTACGCGGGCGACCGTATTTACCCCGGTCTGCTCCGTCCGCTGAACGTCGCCGCCGCGCGGTATAATATGCATTTCACCTCCGGCTCGCTGCTCTTCGAGGTCGGCAGCGACGTCAACACGCTCGACGAGGCGCTTTATTCCGCCGAGCTGATGGGGCGCGTGATGCTGGACGTTCTGAAAAAATAGCGCCGCCCGGCGTCGCGCCGGTCGGCAAAGGGGAAGTGTAAAAACGAAAAGAAGCGCAGCCTTGTTCCTCGCGGCGTTCGTCATAGCCGCCGCGCTGTTCGCCGCCGCCGCGTGCGCGCTCTGCCTGACGTGCGGCGCGGGGCTCGCCGAGAGCGTTGAGCTGACGTTGGGCGAAGCGGTCAGTGGGCTGGAGTCCGCGCCGCGGCTCGGCGAAACGCTGGACGAAAAAACCGCGGAGACCGTTGTCGCCGCGGCTGATATTATTCTCGATACCCTCCCGCCGGTGAAGCGCCTGGCGTTTTCCGCGCTGCTGCGGGGAGTGTTTGCGCTTCCCGCGCCGTAGGCGCGGACGCGCAGGTAATAAGTAATAGTGACTAGTGAAGAGGTAAGGAGCAAATCGGCTTAGCCGATTTGAATATATTCAAAACGCCGGGGAACCCCGGCGTTTTGTTCATTAACCCGAGCTACGCAAGGATTTCACCCGTGCGGAGCACGGATTTCATTGCGAAGCCTTATACCGCTTTTGCCTTTTCGTCGAGGAAGGTCAGCACGCTGTCAAGGTCCTCGTCGAGCACGAAGGACGCCTCCTCGCGGAGGAGCTTTTCCGCGTCCTTCAAAAAGCGCTCGTCGCCGACGTGCAGTTTCTTGCCGATGTCGGACTGGCGGTCGCGGTGAACGCGTATCGCCTTTATCAGCGCGAGGATGGTTTCGCGGTCGTTATCCGCCATCGCGGCGGCGCAGCGCGCCTTGCGCTCGTCCTCGTTCTCTATCCAGAGCGGCTCGATGGAGGGGAACTTCTTCGCGAGCGAACGGATGCCGGCTTCTGTTATCAGCGGGCGCATCCTGCCGATGAGCTTCTCGCTGTCGAGCGGCACGAAAAGGGTGGAGCGTCCGTTAAAAACGGGCTTGAGAACGTAGTAGTCCTTCTTCTCGCCCGTCATATCCATCTGCGTCACGCCTTCGACGCGGCAGACGCCGTTGACGCCGTATATCACGGTCTCGCCCTGGCTGAACATTTCCCCACATCCTTTCCGAAAAGAATCAATACCGGCGTATTGTCAATATTGACAACCGGTTTTTCCCATACTTTCACTTTTGTATCACAATTATATCACGTTTTCAATAAAAATGGAAGTGGCAATTTCAATAAAATTGCGCTTTTTTACGCTTTTTTTGTTTGTTGAATGTGCAAGAAAGTGACGAAAGCGGCGTTATTCCGTGAAAAAGCCTCGTTTGCGCTTGACATAAAACGCCAAACGGTTGTATAATGTACCCGTTCGGAAAAAACAAAGCAACGGAGGAAAAAACAATGAGTGAACTCAAAGGCGCCTGCATAATAGGCCAGTCCGGCGGACCGACTTCCGTCATCAACGCGAGCGCTTACGGCGCGATAAAGACCGCGCTCGAATGCGACAGCATCACCGCCGTCTACGGCGCGGAGCACGGCATCAAGGGCGTGCTCGACGACAAGCTTCTCGACATGGGCAAGGAGGACCCGAAGGAGCTGGAGTATATGAAATACACCCCCTCTTCCGCGCTCGGCAGCTGCCGCTACA
>JAFTEJ010000076.1 GCA_017453725.1 Clostridia bacterium
CGGAGCAAAAATGACTGAGGGGTTGTCATCCTGAGGCGCTCCGCGCCGAAGGATGCCACGTCAACAGCAGAAACACCCGTGCAGCCCCCTCAGACGAGGGGGCTGTCTTATTTTGGCTTTCAGCCAAAATAAGACTGGGGGAGGGAAGGCTCCCCTGTGTAAGGGGAGCTGTCGCCGAAGGCGACTGAGGGGTTGTCATCCTGAGCGGAGCGACCGAAGGGAGCGAAGTCGAAGGATCTTAAAGACGAGCCGGCCTTTTCAGCGGAACGCAGCGAAAGAAAACGCCGCGCCGCGGTTTTCGCCGTAGAGGCGATTATCAATCGCCCGCAAGCCTTCCCCTTGAGGGGAAGGTGGATTGACGGCGAAGCCGTCAAGACGGATGAGGTGTAGCTGCATAGCGGCGTCACCGTAGGGGCGATTATCAATCGCCCGCACAATAACGAAAAAGCTTAATAAACCGCACCCGTGAGGGTGCGGTTTTACTTATCCGCACATAAAAAATCAGCGTTCTTCACAAATATAAATAGCATTACTCTTGCTTGCCTTGTGCATACGGGAGAAAAACGCCATTTACGCTTGACGGACTCTGAAGCTGTGCTATAATAGCAATAGCGACACTATTGCACATCAGCCCCCGCGCAGGGGGCGCGCCGAAAGGAAACCGCATATGGGAAACGAAACGGGAAAAAGATACTACTGGCTTAAACTGCACGACGATTTCTTCAACGAGCTGCACATAAAGAAGCTCCGCCGCGCTGAGGACGGCTGGCGGATGATCGCCGTCTATCAGATGATGCTGCTCCGGGCGATAAGGGCGGACGGTATGCTGATATTCGGCGGCGTCGAGGAGGATTTGACCTCCGAGCTCGCGCTCGCCTTCGACGTCGATGAGGAAACCGTCCGCGCGACTCTCGATTACCTTGAATCCCGCGGCCTCGCGGAGTGCTCCGGCGAGGATTACTTCCTGCCGGAGGCGGCGTCGAACACCGGCTCCGAATCAGCGGGCGCACAGCGCGTCAGAGAGCACCGCCGCCGCGCCAAGGCGCTTCAAATCGACGGCGAAGAGCCGCATTGTAACGTTGAGACGTTACAACGCAACGCCGGCGTAATGGATTTGAAACGCGCCCGTAACGCAGAGAAAGAGATAGAGACAGAGAAAGATAAAAGAGACAGAGACAGAGAAGAGACAAGAGAGAGAGAAAGAGGGAGAGTCCGGGAGGGGGAAACCGCAAGCGCCTCCGCGAAAGCCGCCGAATGCGCGGCCGTCGCGCCGTTTACGGCGGAGGGAGTGCCTCCCTCCGCCTCGTCCGCGCGTTTGCCCGCCGTTAAAGCCGGGGAATGTCTCGGCAATATTGATGAATCCGTTATCACGGGCAGGGAGCGCACCGAAGCCTTCCACTTGAGGGAAAGGTGCCCCGAAGGGGCGGATGAGGCGTCGTCTGTCAGCGCCGCACCGTCCGCGAGAAGCGGGTGTGCCTTGCCTCCCTCTGAGGAGGGAGGCGGCGTCCGAGGCAACGCCGAGGATGACGGAGGGAGAGATAACGGCAGTATTCCTTACGCGGACGCGTCCTGCCGGAGACGGGGGACGAGCGAAGGGGATGCCCCACCGTCTTCGGATACGCCTTCCCGCGAATCGCGCCCCGGCGTTATCTCTCCCTCAGTCTCGGACGCCGTAAACGCCGTCCTCGACAGTTCCCTCCTCAGAGTGAGCCGAGGCCGAACGCCTTCCGTCCCGTCGGCTTCGCCGCCGATCAGCTTCCCCGTGAAGGGGAAGGCTTGCGCATACGGCGAATACGCCAACGTGCTGCTGACGGAGGCGGAGTACGCGAAGGTGAAAGCGGAGTTCCCGCGTGACTGGCGTGCGCGTATAGACGGGCTTTCCGCGTACATCGCCTCCACGGGGAAGAAGTACAAGAGCCACTTCGCGACCATCCGCAACTGGGCGCGTATGGAACGTGAGCGCGGTCCGACGCGTGCGGCCGTAGGCGTGAGCGATAATCCGTTTCTGGATATAGCGCGGGATGAGGGACTGATTTGACGCCGCGCGGTGAAATCCGCGCGAGGCGCGTTGATGTGAGGAGGGAATATGACGCGTGACGAAACGATAAAACTGCTGGCGATACTGAAGGCGGCGTACCCGACGGCGTTCCGCGCGATGTCGCGTGAGACCGCGGAGGCGATGCTGGCGCTGTGGTCGGACGAGCTCGCGCCGTACCCTTCGGACGTGGTGACGAAGGCGGCGCGGCGGTTTATACGCAGGAGCAAGTTTATGCCCTGCGTCTCGGAGCTGCTCCGTCAGGTGTGGGAAACGGCGGTGGATATGCGTACGTTTATGCTCAGCTCGATCGCAATCGGGCGGTATGTGCCGCGTGAAGAGCTGAAGCGGATATGTGATGTGGCGGAGAGGCTCCGTCACGACGGCGCGAACGCGAGGGTGCTCGCCGACGCCTCCGCCGTCAAACGCATCGAGGCGTGAGAAGAGCGGGGGCGCGGGGACGAGCGACGCTCGTCCGGGCTCCCCTTACGCAGGGGAGCTGTCGCCGAAGGCGACTGAGGGGTTGCCGCCGCAGGCGGCGCAGCGTTCGCCGAAGGCGAACTCATAACTCGCCCGGAGGGCGATCATAACTCTAAACTGACGCCAACGGCGTCATCATAACTCAATCAGTTTAGAGTTTACAACTATGATGCCGCCTGCGGCGGCAGTTATGATGCGGCTTCGCCGCAGTTATGAACTCGCTCCGCGAGCACAACCCCTCCGGCGCTTCGCGCCACCTCCCCTTACACAGGGGAGGCTTCCGGCTCCTGCTTGCTTTTATAATTGCCCCGTGTTTATAAATAAAAAATATACATTTTTTGAGAAAAAGTATTCCTTTTTGCGGGCGGATAGTGTATAATCTAATTTGTATATATACGGCTATCAGGTAAAAAGGGAGAATACGTATGAGCAGAATGAAGGCGCGCCGCGCGGCGTTTGAAATGATATTCGAATACGGTTTCGGCAGGCACTCCGCCGAAGACATCCTCGCCGTCCGGCGCGGGGAGGAGGAGCAGCCCGACGACTACGCCGTCGCTATGCTCATCGCCTGCGAAAACAGACGCGCCGAGTTCGACGCGCTCATCGAGAAATACAGCGTCGGCTGGAGGGTACAGCGCATGTCCTCCGTGACCGCCGCGGTGCTTCGGCTCGCGCTCTGCGAGCTGCTCTGCTCGGACGACGTCCCCACGAGCGTCGCGCTCAACGAGGCGGTCGAGCTCGCGAAGCAGTACGAAGGGGAGGAGTGCGCCTCCTTCGTCAACGGCGTGCTCGGCTCGATAGTCCGCGACCTGCCTCCGAAGGCCGCCGACGCGAATCCGCCGGAGGATAAGCCCGGCGAAACGGAAGAGAAAGCGGAAGAATGAAATACTATCTCGGAATAGACACGAGCAATTACACGACCTCCGTCGCGGCTTACCTCGAGGACGGCGCCATGCTCAGCGAAAAGAAGCTGCTGCCCGTCGCGCCCGGCGAGAAGGGGCTGCGCCAGAACGACGCGGTCTTCCTGCACACGAAACAGCTCCCTCAGGTCGCCGAGAAGCTCTTTGCGCGGCTGCCGGAGGACGCCCGGCTCGCGGGAGTCGGC
Organism: Clostridia bacterium; assembly: GCA_017453725.1. GTDB lineage: Bacteria > Bacillota > Clostridia > Oscillospirales > RGIG8002 > RGIG8002. The sequence continues at coordinate 3,621 of JAFTEJ010000076.1, forward strand.
GTTTCGACGCGTCCGCGCGACGCGGAGGGCTCGTATATGCCCTGCTTCCTCGCGGGCAGGACCTTCGCCTACGGCATAGCCGCGAGCGCGAAGGCGCCGCTGAAGGAGCTTTCGCACCAGGCTGGGCATATCGCCGCCGCGCTTTACGGCGCCGACCGCGTCGACCTGCTCGCCTCGGACTTCATCGCGTTCCACGTATCCGGCGGCACGACCGAGGGACTGCTGGTGAAAAGCTCGCGCGACGGAATTTCCGTCGATATTGCCTCAAAGACGCTCGACATAAGCGCCGGACAGCTCATCGACCGCATAGGCGTGCGGCTCGGCTTCGGCTTCCCGGCGGGCGCTCATATGGATAAGCTCGCGCTCGCGCATAACGGCGACGTCTCCGCGAAGCCGGTGCTCAAAGGCGCGGACTGCTGCCTGTCAGGCGTCGAGAACGTCTGCGCGCGGCTGCTCGACGAGGGCGTTTCTCCCGAAAGCGTCGCCGCCTACTGCTTCGGCTACGTCGCGGAAACGCTCGTGCGCGTTTCGCGCAGGCTGCGCGAGGAATACGGCGCCCTGCCGATACTCTGCGCGGGCGGCGTGATGTCGAGCGAATATATCAGGAATTACATCTCCGCGCGGGTGGAAAACGCCGTTTTCACGAAGCCGGAGGTCCCATCGGACACCGCCGCCGGAACGGCGTACCTCGCCGCCGCGCTCGGCGGCGACTACCGGGGAGTGAAGGAGGAGTGAGCCTTGCCCGAACGAAACGTTATAACCGTTTCCGCGCTGAATAAGTACATAAAGCAGATAATCGACGCCGAAGACATCCTCGGCTCCGTCTGGGTGCGCGGCGAGCTCTCGAACTTCACCCACCACCGCAGCGGGCATATGTATATGACGCTCAAGGACGAGGGCTCGCTGATAAAGACGGTGATGTTCAAGAGCAGCGCCGATAAGCTGAAATTCGAGCCGCAGAGCGGTATGAAGGTCGTCGTGCACGGGCGCGTCAGCGTCTTCGAGCGCGACGGGCAGTATCAGCTTTACATCGACGATATGATCCCGGACGGCTTCGGCGCGCTGAATATCGCCTATGAGCAGCTCAAGGAGGAGCTGCGTCTCGCGGGGCTTTTCGACGAGGCGAAAAAGAAGAAGCTCCCGCGCCTTCCACAGAAGATAGGCATCGTGACTTCGCCCACCGGCGCCGCGATACGCGATATGATAAACATCCTCGGCAGGCGTTACCCGCTCGCCGAAATCATCCTTTATCCCGCGCTGGTGCAGGGCGAGGACGCGCCGCCGACGATAATCCGCGGCCTCGAGTATTTCAACTCCGGCGCCGAGGACGTCGACGTCATCATCATCGGCAGGGGAGGCGGCTCGATAGAAGACCTGTGGGCGTTCAACTCAAAGGAGCTCGCCTACGCTATCGCGGCGAGCGAAACGCCGGTAATCTCCGCCGTCGGGCACGAAACCGACTTCACGATCGCCGACTTCGTCGCGGACCTCCGCGCGCCGACGCCCTCCGCGGCGGCGGAGCTCGCGGTCCCGAACTCCGCGGATATGCTCGCCTGGTTCGACACCTGCGGAAAGCGTATGGAGGCGGCGATGGGTAAGCGCGTCGAGCTTTGCCGCGGGCGGCTTGACGAGCTGAAATCGCGGCGCTGTATGCAGAGCCCGATGTTCCAGGTCGACCAGCGCCGTATGAACCTCGACTATACCGTCAAGGCGCTTGCGTCCGCGATGAAGCTCCGCGCGGAGCGCGCGCGGAAGCACCTTTCGGAAGCGGCGGCGGCGCTCAGCGCGATGAGTCCGCTTAACGTGCTCGCGCGCGGCTACTCCATCCCGGAGCGCGACGGAAAGCCCGTCCGCTCGGCGAAGGAGCTTTCTCCCGGCGATATGCTGACCGTCCTGCTCAAGGACGGCCGCGCCGACTGCCGCGTTGAAAATACAAGCCTTAAAGATATGATCACCGGAGGAAAATGATATGAGCGACATCACTTTTGAAAACGCGATAAGACAGCTCGACGAGATCGTCAGATCGCTTGAAAACGGAGACATCCCGCTGGACGAGGCGCTCGCGCTCTTCGAGAAGGGCGTCAAGCTGACCGAGGTCTGCAGCGCGAAGCTCACCGCCGCCGAGAAGCAGATAAAGCTGCTCGTCAAGGACGGCGACGCTATGAAAAAAGAGGACTTTACCGCCAATGAATGACGCTGACTTCAAGGCGAAGTACGACGGATACGTTTCGCTCGCGGAAGCGCGGCTTGCCGGAGCCTTCGACGCGGATTGCAGGCTCGGCGAGGCGATGGAGTATACGCTCTTTTCGGAGGGCAAGAGGGTGCGCCCGGCGCTCGCGCTCGCAGTCTGCGATATGCTCTGCGGCGAGCCGGCGCGCGCGACC
>JAFTEJ010000077.1 GCA_017453725.1 Clostridia bacterium
GAGGGAGCTCCGCCTTCGGCGGCTTCGGGCACAGAAGGCGTTTCGGTCGCACTCACGCTGTCATTCCGAGGAGGCGCAACCTCCGAGGAATCCCCTTCCTTTTGCGGCGTTTCCGCTTCGGGTGCGGGGTCATTCGCTTCGCTCAGGATGACAGGGGCTTCCGCTTCACTTTGCAGACGGTCGGCGTAGGGACGAGCATCGCTCGTCCGGGGCTCCCCTGTGTAAGGGGAGCTGTCAGCGCCGCTTGCGGCGATGACTGAAGGGTTGTCTGCGCCGGATGCGGACTGCGGCTTTTCTGAAACCGACAACCCCTCCGTCGCCTTCGGCGACACCTCCCCTTGCACAGGGGAGGCTTTCGGCGCGGGCGCGTTCTTTTGCGGAGCGATCTCTTCCGCCGCTTCGGCGGTTTCAACTATCTCAACGACCGGCCTCGCCGACTCGCGCTTTTCAAGCTGCGGTCCGAGCCCCAGCACAGGGGGCTGCGCTTCGGGGAGGGCGTTCCCTCTCTCAGTCCCGGACGGCAAGCCGTCCGAGACAGCTCCCTCGTCTGAGGGAGCTCCGCCTTCGGCGGCTTCGGGCGCGGGCTGCGCTTCTGTCATTCCGAGGAGCCGCGAACGCGCCGACGAGGAATCCCCTTCCGCTCGAGGGGCGTCGGTCTCGGCTCCCTCTGGGAGGGAGCTGTCAGCTCCGCTTGCGGCGATGACTGAGGGAGAGAAATTCCCCTTGCTGCTTGCCGCGTTACCGATTGAGGAAGATTTTTTCTCTCCCTCAGTCATCCTCGGCTTCGCCTCGGATGCCACCTCCCTTCCAGAGGGAGGCAAGGGCGTATCCGCTTCGGGTGTGGGGTCCTTCGCTTCGCTCAGGATGACAGGGGTTTCCGCTCCCGCTTCACCGGCGGGGGCGGACTTCGCCCTGCGGCGCTTGCCTATCCAGGCGCAGAACGCCATAACGAAGCCGAGCACCAGCAATCCGCCGGGCGCGAGGGTGAATATCATTATCGGTGGGATGAGCTTGAAATCGTAACCGAGCAGAGCGCCGGTTCCGAGCAGCTCGCGTATCGCCGAAACAATGCATATCGCGCCGGTGAAGCCTATGCCGCAGGCGAGTCCGTCGACGACCGACGGCAGCGGCCTGTTGCGGCTCGCGAAGGCCTCCGCGCGGGCGAGGATTATGCAGTTGACGACTATCAGCGGGATATAGACGCCCAGACTCTCGGAAAGCGAGGGCAGGAACGCCTTCATAAGCATTTCCACCATCGTCACGAATCCCGCGATGATGACGATGAAGGAGGCTATCCTGATGCGCTTGTCGATGACCTTGCGCAGCAGGGAGATGAACAGATTAGAGAAAACGAGCACCATAGTGACCGCGGCTCCCATGCCGAGGCCGTTGAGCAGCGCTGTGGAGACCGCCAGCGTCGGGCACATTCCCAGCACCTGAACGAGCACCGGATTCTGCGTTATGATACCGTCCTTTATGATTTTTCCGTAACCGTTTTTCTTCATAACGCCGCCCCCTTAACCTTCCATGAACAGGTCGGACAGCAGGACGTAAGCCTTGTTGACCGCGCCGACCGCCGCCTTTGAGGAGATGCTCGCTCCGGTGATGGCGGCTATGTCGTTTTTGCCGGACGGGGTGCCCTTGACGAACTTGAAGGGCCCCGTCTTGCCGGTGAACTGATCGAAGAAGCCCTCGCCCGTTATGCGGGTGCCGACGCCGCTGGTCTCGGACATCGAGATGACGCCCATACCGTTGACCTGCCCGAACTTATCGAAGCAGACGAGCATCTTTATCTCGCCGCCGTAGCCGTTTTCGGAAACCGTCACGGCGTAGCCGAGCAGCTCGCCCTTCGCGGGCGCGGAGTCGTCGGACTCGCCGTCGGGCGCGGTATCGCTTTCGGAAGCCGTGTCGCTGTCATTCCGAGGAGGCGGCGCCGACGAGGAATCCCCCTCCTCTTTCTGCGATGCTCCCTCTTCGGATGTGGGATCCTTCGCTTCGCTCAGGATGACAGACGAAGACGAGGACGACGAAGAAGACGAAGATGATGAGTATGAGGACGACGATGACGATGAGGATGACGAAGAAGACGTATCAGACGATGCTTCCGAAGACTCCTCTCCGCTTTCCTCCGGGCTTTGACCGCCGTCCTCCTGCTGTTCGGACGGGGTTTCGTCGCCGGAATACGCGGGCTTATACGCCGCGAAGTATTCTGTGCCGTCCTCGAGCGTGAGCTTCTCGAAGATCGCGTCGTAATCGTAGAACTGCCGTATGGTATCGAGCTCCGCCTCGCTTTCGAGCGCGGCGATGCGGTCCTTCGTCAGGGCGTTGACGCCCGCCAGCGCGAGCGAAACGACCGCCGTTATGACGAACAGGGACACGCAGAGCTTCAGGATCTGACCTTTGTAAGCCTTCATCGCGCAGCCCCCTTCCGGGCGAACTTCGCCTTTATCTTATACCATCCGTCGCGCAGGCGGACGGGAGCCGTGGCGCGGTCGATCATCCAGGTGAAGCAGTTCATCACGATGATCGCGAAGCAGACGGATTCGGGGCCGCTGCCCTTATAGCGCATGAACATGGTCAGCGCTCCGCACCCCACGCCGAAGATTATCTTGCCGACCGGATGGACGGGCGAGGTGGAATAGTCGGTCGCCATATATATCGCGCCGAGCAGCAGACCGCCGGACATTATCTCGGTCAGGACGTAGGTGCCGAGCGGCATATACGAAACTCTGGGGAACAGCGCCGCGATGACCGCGACGGTGCCTATGTAGGCGGTCGGAATGTGCCAGGTGATGACGCGCGTGACAAGCAGGAGCAGCCCGCCGGCGATGAGTATCACCGCGGCGGTCTCGCCGATGCTGCCGGCGCGTTCGCCGATGAAGAGCTGCAGCAGGTCCTCCGCCGGCTGTTCGCCCGCCTTCAGCGAGGCGAGCGGGGTCGCGGAGCTGACGAGGTCGGGCATCGAGCTGAAAAGCGCGAGCCGCGTATGCACCGGCGGCCATGTCGTGAAGGACGCCGGCCATGAGAGCATCATGAACGCCCTCGCGGCGAGCGCGGGGTTCATAAAGTTCCTGCCTATGCCGCCGAAGACCTGCTTGACGGCGACTATCGCGAAAACGCCTCCGACGACCGGCATCCAGACCGGTATTGACGGCGGGAGCGTGCACGCGAGAAGCGTTCCCGTAACGACGGCGGAGAGGTCCCCGACCGTACACTTCTTCATGGTCAGCCGCTGATACAGCCACTCGCTGATAACGCAGGAAAGCACGCTTATCGCCGTTATGATGACGACGCGGGCTCCGTAATAATACGTCGAAAGCGCGACGAGACAGAGCAGCGGGAGCAGCACGCAGCCCATAACGCGGGCGGTGCCTTCGTGCTCGCGGATGTGCGGCGGGAGAGTCACGGTCAGCATCTTTTCGGAAACGGTGACCTTGTTCTCGTTTTCGATCATTTCGCCGCCTCCTTTGCCGCCGCCTTCGCGGCTTTTTCTTTTTCCTCCTGCTCCGCTATCGCGACGCGGGACTTGCCGGCGCGGATACGCGCGAGCAGCGGCACGCGGCCGGTGCAGACGTAGGCGCAGCAGCCGCATTCGATGCAGTCTTTAACGTGATAACGGCGCAGCGCGTCGACGTTGTTGACCTCGCCGTAGGCGGCGAAGAGCAGCGGACTGAGCCCCATCGGGCAGACGGTCACGCACCTGCCGCAGCGGATGCAGGCGCCGTTGTATTCGCCCCTGACCTCCGCCTCGGTGAAGGTTATCAGTCCGGTCGTCGTCTTCGTGACCGGCGTTTCAAGCGTACTGAGCGCCGCGCCCGTCATCGGGCCGCCGCTGATGACCTTCGCGGGGTCCTCGCAGAAGCCGCCGCAGGCCGCCGCGAGCGCCGAGAAGGGCGTTCCGATACGCGCCTCGAAGTTCTCCGGCGACTTGACGCAGCTCCCGGCGACGGTGACGGTCGTCGTGACCAGCGGCATATCGTGTCTGCAGGCGTCGTAGACGGCGGCGCAGGACGAGACGTTGAATATCGCCGCGCCGACGTCGGCGGGCAGCTTGCCGCCCGGGACGCGCCTGTTCATTATCGCTTTGATGAGCTGTTTTTCGCCGCCCTGCGGGTATTTCACCGGGAGATGAACGACGGTAACGTTCCCCGGCGAAGCCGCCGCCGCGGCCTCGATACGCTTTATCGCTTCGGGCTTGTTCTTCTCTATCGCTATGACGGTGCGGCGCGCGCCGACAGCGCGCGAAAGCAACAGAACGCCGCCGACCACCTTTTCCGGATGCTCGACCATCACGCGGTCGTCGCAGGAAAGGTAGGGCTCGCATTCCGCGCCGTTGGCTATGCAGAAGTCGATCGTCTTGCCGCGGCAGGACGAGATCTTGACCGCCGTCGGGAAGCCCGCGCCGCCCATGCCGACGACGCCGGCGCGGCGGACCGCCTCGCATATCTCGTCCGGCGTCATGGCGTCGACGTCGCGGGGCTCGCGCAGGATGGAGGGATCGAGCAGATCCCTGCCGTCGTTCGCAATCACAACGCACTTGCAGAAGCCGCCGGACTGGTGCGGGATCATCTCGAAGCCGGTGACCTTCCCGGAAACGGGGGCGTGTACCCTCGCGCCGAGCTTGCCCTCCGGCGCCTCGCCGATCACCTGCCCGAGGCGCACCTCGTCCCCGACGTTCACGACGGGAACGCAGGGCGCTCCGATGTGCTGGCTGAGCGGCACCTTCAGCGTTTCGCCGGGAGCGAGCGGGATTATCGCGCGTTCGTTCTGCGGCGACTTGTTATAGGGCGGATGCACGCCGCCCCTGAATCTGCTGAGCATTGGCAAATATCACCTCTTGATTACATGCTGTCGCGGGGATATTATTGTATTAAAGGGGCCCGGAAGGCCCGAATAACCTGAACGGGGTCTTACATAATGGAAATAACGAGGATAAACGGATGCGCCGTGGTTTTCTTACGCGCCTCCGAGCTGCCGGACGGCGTTTCGGCGGGAAGCCCGCACTTCCTGGAAGCGGTAAGGCGGGCGGTGAAGGCGGCGTTCCTGCCGCCGCCGGCAAGGGTAACTGCGGAGGTCTTCGCCTTCGAGCGCGGAGCGGCGCTGCTGCTACGTCCGGCGCGTGAAGGGAGCTGCGTTATCGCGCTGCGCTTCCGCGAGCTTGCCGACGCGGGCGCGGTCATAGCGCGGATATGCCGCGAGTTTTCCCCCGTCTTCACGCCGCACCCCGACGGGAGCGTGACGCTTTCGACGCGGCTGCCCCGCGCCGAAGCCGAGCGCCTCGCGGCGCGGGCGTGGGACTTCTGCGAGGTCAGCTACCCGAGCGAAGCGAGAGCCGCGTTTTTGAGGGAGTGGAGAAGCGAACGCGGGGCGTTCGCAGTGAATAGTGAAGAGTGAAGAGTGAAGAGGTAAGGTACAAATCGGCTGCGCCGATTTGAACGTATTGCCGCGCTCCGCGCGGCGGCGTAGGGGCGATTATCAATCGCC
>JAFTEJ010000078.1 GCA_017453725.1 Clostridia bacterium
AAAGGCTCCCTTGTGTAAAGGGAGGCTCATTGTCGCCCGACAGTTCATCTGAAAGGTGTAACACACTATACCTTGTAAGCAAGGCGCGTGAAAAGGAGTACGAACAAAACGCTCGTACTCCTTTTGCTTTTTTCGGCAGGTTAAACCTGCTTTATGGAAGGCACCCCTTCGGGCGGCGTTTTTTCGATTTCTTAAACCGTCAGTTCAAGTCCGTCGTAGGAGGCGATGAAGCCCTCGCGCCCGGCGATTACCGACATATCGCGGTAGAGCGTGCGGACGCCGTTATGCGAAAAGTGATTGAGCACGAAAACGGTGTTTTCGCCGGCGAGCCCCAGCGACTTCAGCCTGTCGCGCACCCTTTTGCAGCGCCCGACGCACATGTGTCCGTCGTATTCGATATCATCAACGTCGCCGTCGTTGCAGTCGAGCGAAACGAGGGACAGCCGGACGTTCGACCGCGCGAGGTATTCCCACGTTTCCTCCGGAAACGGGCCGGTGTCGTGCGCGTAAAGGATCGCCTTGCCGTCCTGTTCGAGCAGGTAGATATACGGATGCGGGATGCCGTGGCTCGCCTTCAGCGGGGTCACGCGCACGCCGCCCGCGTCGAACGGCGTGAACGGCGGCTCGAAACGGCAGACGAGCGCGCCCTTCGCGGCGGCAACGGTCTTTTCAAGCGCTTCCGCGACGTCCTCGCTGCCGTGTACGGTCAGCGGCGGCATTCCGTCGCGGTGTGTGAAGCCGGGGCTGACGTAGAAAAACTCCGGCACGCAGAAGTGGTCGCTGTGGACGTGGGTTATGAGGCAGTGGAAAACTCGCGTCATATCCAGCCCGAAGCGCTGCGCGTTCGCGGCGGTATCGCCGTTGAGGTCGATGAGAAGCGTATCGTTGATAAGCGCCTGAGAACGCAGACGGAGCTCGCGGCCGCCCGCCTTCCTCGCTTCGCGGCAGGTCTCGCAGGCGCAGAACAGCGCCGGTATCGCCTCAGCGGCGGCGGTGCCGAGAAACTTTATCTTCATAAGTACGGCTCCTTTGGTGATTATATGGGTAACGGCGGCAAATACGACGCAAGTAGTATTTGACAGAGGGGCGTGCAATTACGCATTCGGCTTTGAGGAAGCCAACAACCCCTCAGGCGCTTCGCGCCAGCTCCCCTTGCACAGGGGAGCCAATGCCGCCTGCGGCGGCTACACCTCATCCGGCGCTTCGCGCCAGCTCCCCTTGCACAGGGGAGCCAACGCCGCCTGCGGCGGCTACACCTCATCCGGCGCGTCGCGCCCCCTTACCCTCGAGGGGAAGGCTTCCGGCGCAGGCAGAAAACGCAGGGGCGATTAAATCGCCCGTCCCTACATAAAGACGCTGCCGTCGACGGCGAAAAGCTGCCTGCGGACGCAGCGGAAGTCTTCGATCGCGAAGCCGCCGTAGGTGTTCAGCGCCTCGACGACGTGGCGCGGGTTGAGGCAGCTTTCCCCCATCGGGAGAGTTATATCGAGCGCTCCGTCCGCGCTTTTCGCGGAAATCAGCGCCTCGTGGACGTCGACGGTTATCTGCCCGCGCTTCGTCTTTTTCTCTATGACGAGCCCGCCGCGCGAAAGCGTTTCCGCCGCCTTGCCGGCGTCGGCGTCGAAGCGAAGCGAATAGAGCACGGAGGCGACGTCCGAAAGGTCGGTCTGAGGCTCGTAGGCGTCGGTCACGCGCAGCAGGTCCGGCAGGACGGCGCGGAGCCGCCGCGCGACCTCGCCGTAAGGCGTTTCGTCCGTCAGCCGCATATCGAACGCCTCGCAGAGGCTCTCGTAGCCGAGCGAAAGCGGCGGCAGGAAGTTCATCTTTATATGCGGATTGAATCCCTCGGTGTAGTACACCCGCAGGTCGGCGCGTCTGACGGCGCGGGCGAAGGTGCGCACGAGGTCGAGGTGGGAAACGAACCGCGCGTCGCCGGTCTTCTCGTATCTGACTCTAACGTTTCGCACAGTATCTCCCTCCTCCCAGCGCCGCGGCGCCGCAGCCGAGGCATTTCTCGGCGCAGTTCGGGGACGCCGCCGCCTGCTTCGCCTTTTCGTATTCGGACGCGAAGAATCTGTCGGTCACACCGATGTCTATATGCGACCACGGCAGCAGCTCGTCAGCGCTCCGTTCGCGGCAGGCGTAATCGTCGCCGTTTATACCGCATTCGGCAAAGATCTCTTTCCAGAAATCGAGCGAGAAGTTCTCGCTCCACCCCTCGAGGTAGGCGCCGCGCTCGACGGCGAGCGCAAGCGCGGGAACGAGCCGCCTGTCGCCGCGGGCGAGGACGGCTTCTATATAAGACGTATCCGCGTCGTGAGTGGAGAGCTTTATCTTGTTCGAACGGACGTGCTCGCGCAGGAGCTTCTGCTTGCGCGCGTGCTCCTCCGCTGTGTCCTGCGGCACGTACTGGAACGGCGTGAACGGCTTCGGCACGAACGCCGCGACGGAGAGCGAAACGGAAACGCTCCTGCCCTTCTGTCTGCCCTCGCTCGCGTAGTAGGCGTCGACCACCTTCTGCGCGGTCTCGGCGATGGCGATTATATCCTTGTCCGTCTCGAACGGCAGTCCGAGCATGAAGTAGAGCTTGACGGATGTGAAGCCGCCGCCGAACGCCGCGTTCACGGCGCGCATTATGTCCGCTTCGTGCACGTTTTTGTTTATCACGTTGCGCATACGCTCGCTGCCCGCTTCGGGCGCGAGCGTGAGCCCGCTTTTGCGGAGCTTCTGCACGCGCTTCATCAGTTCTATCGAGAAGTTATCGACGCGCAGGCTCGGGAGCGCGAGGTTTATCCCCTTCGGCTCCGCCCATTCGTTTAGCCCGTCGACAAGGCCGCTGAGCTCGGGGTAGTCGCTGGTCGAAAGCGACAGCAGCGAAAGCTCGTCGTAGCCGGTGTTTTCGCAGAGCGTTTTCGCGGTCGCGTTAAGCTTTGCCGCGCTCTTGGTGCGGAACGGGCGGTATATGAAGCCCGCCTGGCAGAAACGGCACCCGCGTATGCAGCCGCGCTGCACCTCGACGGACGCGCGGTCGTGGACGATCTCGCCGTAGGGCACGACGTAGCTTTCCGGATAGAAGGCGTTATCGAGATTTTCGATGATGCGCTTCCTGATACGCGCCGGCGCTTCCGGGCGGTTTGGGGTTATCGACCTGACCTTCACGCCGTCGTATTCGACGTCGTAGAACGACGGGACGTATATCCCCTTAAGCCCCGCGAAGCGGCGGAGCGTTTCGGCGCGGGAGCAGCCCTCGCGCTTGCAGGCGCGGATAAGCTCAAGCGTTTCGTCGCCGACCTCCTCCCCTTCTCCGAGCACGACGAGGTCGACGAAGTCCGCGACCGGCTCGCTGTTATAGGAGCAGGGGCCGCCGACGATGACGAGCGGCTCGTCTTCGCCGCGGTCGCGGGAGTAAAGCGGGATGCCCGCGAGCTTCAGCATCTGCAGCATCGTGGTATAAGAAAGCTCGTATTGAAGCGAAAAGCCGACGAGGTCGAAGGACGCGACGGGAAGCTTGTTCTCAAGCGAAAACAGCGCGGTATCCGTTTCGCGCATAAGCTCTATCATATCGCGGTCCGGCGCGAAGACGCGCTCGCAGCGCACGAAATCCAGCCTGTTCGCGGCTGAATAGAGTATCTTCATACCGATATGCGACATACCGACCTCGTAGAGATCCGGGAAGCAGAACGCGTAGCTGACCTCCGTCGAAGCCGGATCTTTGATGACCGAATTGACCTCTCCGCCGCAGTAGCGGGAGGGTTTTTTCACCTCGGTCAGTCTTTTTTCGATATCGCTATAAGCCAAACTTCAGCACCTCTTGGAATGAAGGTATAAACAGATACGCAAGCAGCAGTCCCAGACCGAGCGCGGCGAGGGAAACGACGGCCGCGAGCTGCGTTTTCGTTATCTTCTCCGTCCTGACCTCAGGCAGTCCGCCGACGTGCGGCAGGGCGCGGAGCATCGCGCCGAGGAATACGCAGAGCAGGAATATTTCGAGCGGCAGCAGGACTATGTTCTTGCCGACGCGGACGGTGACCGCCGCTGCGAACGAGCCCGCGCTGATAAAGCCGTAGTGATAGTTCAGATACGTATTCAGAAGGACGTTGTAAAACACCGTGTCCGCCGTCTTCGTCAGCGCGACGCGCCCGACGGAAAGCCCCTTTTGCGTGAGCGTGCGGTGGTAGAGAAGCGAGCCGTAAATCAGTCCGCGGAACGCGAAAGAGATAACGTAGCCGATAAGGAAGCCGTTGCCCTTCATCAGCGTTTCCACAAGAAGCTGATCCATCACGCCGAGCAGCATCGTCGGGACGGGGCCGTAGAGCGCGCCGCAGAGCGCGTAGATCAGGAACGAAAACTTGATCTGCAGCGCCTGCCCGAGAAGCGGTATCGTCAGCATTCCGAAGACGTAGCAGCACGCGAGCATTACCGCGAGCACGCAGACGGTCGGCAGCTTCGTCAGCTCCAGCGCGGAGGCCTTCAGAACTTTCAGCGGATTCAACAGCCGCCCGTTTTCGATTTTTGTTTCATTCATAACAATACCTCCCCCATACATTCTCGCAATGATATCGGGAAGATATTTCAGTCCGATATTGACAGCGGGATGCGGCGCGGACACCGCGGAACGTTCCTTCGTCCGCCGGGCAACTCCCCGTCCCGACGGCACTTCACGCGTCCGCGCCTACTCTGTATGATTACTTTGATATTTTAGCACAGTTTCGCCGCCGATGCAAGCGAAATCTATACGACGTTTTCCTGTCGGCCCTCCGCCGAAGCAGGGGCGCGGGAAACCGCCGACCGCGCTTCTATCGTTTTGTTCGTGAATTCAATCAGCGGTTCTATATCCCGCTTCGCCCTGCGGCAGGTGCGGTTCAGCTTCGGATAGCCCCAGCCGCCGAAAAGCTTGTTCGGTCCGACGACGCTTCCGACCGGCGGTTCGTTCGCAAGTATCCACGCCGCCGCGAGCGACGACTTCTCCGCGGAGTTGATCGGCACGATTTTCGACAGGGCGTTCATTCCGCCGAGGAAATGCGCCGCGATCGGCGTCAGCGCGATGCCCGGATGGCTCATATAGACGCGGATATTGCTGTCACCGTACTCTTCCGCGAGATAGCGCGAATAACGCGCCAGGCAGAGCTTGGAGCGCGCGTACGCTCCGCGGCTGTCGTCGAAGCGCGGGAAGTTCACGCGCGCGACCTTGTGGATGATCGAGATCGTGTTGATATACGCGACCTCGCGTCCGCGCTCAGCGAGCTTCGGAAGCACCTTTTCGCCGAGGTAGAATACGCCGAGGTAGTTCGTGCCCATCACCAGATCGAAGCCGTCCTTCGTCTTCTCTCCTCTGCGGTGGAAAACCCCGGCGTTGTTGATGAAGACGTCCACGTCCGGCAGCCGCTCCGCGAAGGCGTCTATCGAGCTGAAATCCGCGAGGTCGAGCGGCGTTACGCTTATTTTCGCAGTCGGGTATTCCGCGAGCAGCTTTTCACGCGCCGCGGCCGCCTTTTCCGCGTTTCTGCACGCCATAACCACCGCCGCGCCGAGGTATACCATCGTTTCGGCGGTCTTGAAACCGACGCCGCTGTTCGCGCCTGTTATCAGCACGGTTTTCCCGTCAAGGGAGCAATCGCAGTTCTCTCTTATGAACTTTTTCGTCTTTTCCGAAAGCGCCGTGTTAACACATCCTTTTCGAGCCGCAGGCCGCGCGGTCAGAGATTTATTATCCGCTCAAAGAAGAGCGGCCGCGCTCATTCGCTCCATTCGAGGTAAAGGGTGACGCTGACATCCCCTTCGCCGAGCGCGGCGAGGATCTCCTCTTTCGTTTCTTTGCCCAGACGGGCAAGGCGGGTGCAATCCGCATCGGCTCCGTCGTAATAAAGGGCGAGCCCGCCGTCTTCGCACAGCACGAGGTCGCCGGGCCGCGCCGCGATCCGCTTACCGTTCCGCGGGAGCTCCCACGGAAGCGAGCCGACCTTCCCGAAGCCGCAGTCGCGCATATCAACGGTGACGCCGGCGGAATTCAGCTTTTCGGTCAGCGCCTTCGCCGACGGGTTATCCTCAATGTGCGCGTAGAAAATCCTGCCGTTCACCTTGACGACCATAACGGCTCTGGGCCTTATCGCTTCTATCATATCGACGAGATCGAGATCCATATCCTTGATTCTCCTTAAAACAGATCAAAGGCAAGCCTTGTATATTTCGACTATGTCCTCATTCGTCAGCGGGACGAAGGCGTTTTTGAGGTAGCCGCCGAAGTTAGCGTGCGCCGCCATCTCTTCAAAGTGCTCTTCACCGATGCCGAGCTCGGTCAGCGTCATCGGTATCCCGGACTCTTTGAAGAAGCTCTCGAGCCTGTCTATCCCCGCGTTCGCGAGGGCGAGCCCGTCTTCGCCTTCGATACCCCAGACGTTCTGAGCGAATCTGACGAATCTCCAGGCGCAGGAGGGGTCCTTTTTCAGGATGAAGCGCATCCAGCGCGGAGTCAGTATCGCGAGCCCGACGCCGTGGGTGATGTCATAAAACGCGGAAAGCTCGTGCTCCATCGCGTGGCAGGGCCAGCCCGTCCCCTGCTTGCCGTATTCGGGTATGCCCGAGCAGGCAACGGACGAAACCGCCATAAGGTTGGCGCGCGCGGTATAGTTATCCGGCTCCGCGAGCGCGACGGGAAGATACTTGATCGCGGTCTTCAGGACCCCCTCCGCGATGTGGTCGGAAAGGTCGCTGTCCTCCGTCGCCGAGAAGTATCCCTCGAAGATGTGGCTCATAATGTCCGCCGTGCCCGCCGCGGTCTGGTATTTCGAAACCGTGAAGGTATAGGTCGGGTCGCAGATGGACGCGGCGGGATAGGTATACATATTCCCGAGCTTCTCGTTCGTCTTCAGATTCGTGATGACCGCGCCGCCGTCGTATTCCGAGCCTGTGGCGCTGAGAGTGAGGATATCCACGAGCGGGAGCGCCTTGAGCGCTCCGTGGTTCGAGTCCACCATCTGCCAGAGGTCGCCGCCCTCGTAAAAAACGCCGGCCGCGATGGCTTTGGAGCAGTCGATCGTGCTGCCGCCGCCGACCGCGAGGATGACGTCGATATTGTTCTCCTTGCAAAGACGGACTCCCTCCTCCACCGATTCGATGCGCGGGTTCGGCTCGATTCCGGAAAGCTCCGTAACGGTGAAGCCGCCCTTGTTCAGAATACCGATGACCTCGTCGTAAAGCCCTATCTTCTTAATAGAGCCGCCGCCGTAGGTCAGGAGCACACGCTTGCCGAACTGATCGAGGATCTCCCCGAGACGGCTGATCTGTCCCTTTCCGAAATAAAGCTTCGTCGGGATGGCGTGAACGTAGTTCTTCATGGTTTTGCCTCCTTTTTTAATTGCCGCTTCCGGGCGCGGCTTCCGTTTGCTGTTCTTCAAATATGGCGCGGATTCTCGCGTCGGCTTCCGGCGCGACCTTTTTCAGCGACACCACTCTGCCGTTTTTCATAAAGCAGTTGCGGGTCGTCGCCTCCGTGCATAAGCAGCCGGTCGTAAGGTTGAAGAACTCGTAGCCGAGCTCCAGCACCGCGCCGGTGTATTTCAGTATAAAAACGCGGATCTCCACCTCGTCGCCGAACGCGACGGGGCGCTTGTAATCGACGTTCACGTTGACGATGGGCGAAAGAATGCCGCTTCCCTCCGCTTCCTTGAAGCTGACGCCCATCGCGGCGACGGTCTCTATACGCGCCTCCTCCATCCACTTGACGTAGTTGGAGTGGTGAACGACGCCCATTTTATCGACCTCGTGATAGTGCGCTTTTCTTCTGTAAACGAGCATACCGTCCTCCTATTCCTCCGCGCAGAGCTTGTACGCCTCGCCGCGCGAAATCCCCGTGCGCCTCGCCGTTTCCTTCGCGGCGGCGCTGCGGCTCATCCCCGAGGCGAGCAGCTCGCGCATAACCGCTTCCGCATCGGCGGAGTCGGTCTCCGCCTCGGCCTTCGCGCCCTCGACGACGAGCACGAACTCGCCGCGCGGCGGCGTTTCTTCAAAGTAGGCGCACGCTCCGGAAAGGGTCGTGCGCAGAGTTTCCTCGTGCAGCTTCGTCATCTCGCGGCAGAGCGCGACGCGACGGTCGCCGAAGGCTTCGAGCATATCCGCGAGCGTGCGGCGCAGCTTATGCGGCGCTTCGTAAAAGACGAGCGTGCGGCGGTCGTTTTTGACCTCGTCGAGATGCTCCCTGCGGCGCTTGGCGTTGACCGAGAGGAAACCCTCGAAGGCGAACCTGCCGGTTTCCATACCGCTGACCGCGAGCGCGGAAATAACGGCGCTCGGTCCGGGAACGACGCATACCGGGACGTCCTCCTTCGCGCAGAGCGCGACGATCTCGCCGCCCGGATCGGAGATGAGCGGCATCCCCGCGTCGCTGACAAGGGCGCATATCTCCCCCGCCTTCAGCCGCGCGACTATCTCGGCGGAGCGCGTCGCTTCGTTATGCTCGTAGTAGCTGATCAGCGGCTTCTTCACGCCGACGCTGTTGAGCAGCTTCATCGTCACGCGGGTATCTTCGGCGGCGATGAAGTCGGCGTTTTCAAAGACCTCGACCGCGCGGGGCGAAAGGTCGGACAGATTGCCTATCGGCGTTCCGACTATATAAAGCGTGCCTTTTTCAAAAACCATAACGTCACTCCCCGTATATCCGCGCCGCTTCCGCGGTGTAAGCTCCGTTTTCGTAAAGTATGAACGGCTTCTCCTCCGGCTCGCCGGAGCCGCCCTTTACGGCCTGCGCAAGGAAGGTCTTCGACTTACCGCCCGCCTCGTGAAGTACCGGACGGATAAGCTTCGGGCTCAGTCCGTTCTCACGCGTAAGGCGCAGTATCTCCTCCACGCGGTCGGCGCGGTGAACGATGAACAGACTCCCGCCGTCGCGAAGCAGGAACGCCGCGGCCTTCATAACGTCGGCGGCGGTGCAGAGTTCCTCCCGGACGGCGATTTTCATAAGCTCGTCCTTCGGCGGTTTGCCGCCGCCCGCTTTCATATACGGCGGGTTGACGGTGACGCAGTCGAAAGCGGAGGCTTCAAGCAGAGCGCCGACGCATTTTATATCGCCGCTTATCACGCTTATCCTGCCGCCGAAGCCGTTTTCGGCGGCGTTTCGCGCGGCGGCTTCGCAGGCAGTCCGCGATATTTCCACGGCGGCGAAGGAAACGTCCGGCCTACGCTTGCACACCAGCACCGGTATCACCCCGCTGCCGGAGCAGAGGTCGCAGAAGCGCCCGCCCTCCCCGCGCTCCGCGGCGAAGGCGGCGAGCAGCACCGCGTCGGTGCCGCAGGGGTACACGCCCTTCGGCTGGAAAAGCGTATGACCGCCGCCGAGATCGACAGTTTCCTTCATAAACACCTCAAGACCGATCGCTGATCGGTCGACGATAAACACATAATACAACAATAGGGCACGAGGCACAAAACAGACTCGGATGATTCTCCGTTTTCCGTTTCAGCCTAGCACCCTGTTGCGTACATTTTTCAGCTCAAAGCCGCAATTACTGCTGCTTCGGAGCATCCACCGGGCATACGGACGCGCAGGCGCCGCACTCGATGCACTGTTCGGCGTCGATCACGTATCTGTCGTCGCCCATAGAAATGCAGGAATTCGGGCATTCAGCCTCGCAGGAACCGCAGGCGATGCACTCTTCACCGATAAAATAAGCCATTCATAACACCTCCGTTTGAGTAGTATTTTAGCACAAAATAGAAATTATGCAATAGTTTTTTTACAAAAACAGCCGAAAATAACGCCGCGAAGGCTGTTTTTCGGACGTTTTCGCGGAAAAACAGTCTATTCAAGCCCCTTCAGGTCGTCCATTTCCTTTTTATCGACCTTGATGTCGCCGTCCTTGAGGAGCTTTACGTCCGCGCGCTTATAAAGCCTGACGCTTTCGGGCGCCTTTTCGAGCGTGACCTTCAGATCGCCGCGGAGCAGCGACACTTCGGTAACGACGCCCTTACCGTCCGGGGTCCTGACCTGCGCGCCGACCTTCGGAGTCGTCTTCCAGAGGGAGCGGTACGCCTCCTCCTCGTATTTAAGGCAGCACATAAGTCTGCCGCAGGTGCCGGAAATCTTGCCGGGGTTCAGGCTCATATTCTGTTCCTTCGCCATCTTGACGGAGACCGGCTTGAAATCGTCGAGGAAGGCGCAGCAGCAGAAGGGTCTGCCGCAGATGCCGAGCCCGCCGATCATCTTCGCCTCGTCGCGCACGCCGATCTGGCGCAGTTCTATCCTCGTGCGGAAGGTCGCGGCGAGATCCTTGACCAGCTCGCGGAAATCGACTCTGCCGTCGGCGGTGAAGTAGAACAGTATCTTGCCGCGGTCGAAGGTGTATTCGACGTCGACGAGCTGCATTTCAAGCCCGTGCTCCGCGACCTTTTTCTCGCAGACGCGCAGGGCGTCCTTTTCCTTCTCCTTGTTTTTCGCGTAGATCTCGTCGTCGTCCTTCGTCGCCTTGCGGACGACGTTTTTCAGCGGGGAGACGATCTCGGAATCTTCCAGCATTTTATTCGCGAGGACGACGGAGCCGTATTCAAGCCCGCGCGCGGTCTCGACGACGGCGTTCTCCCCCAACGAAAGCTTGAGTCCGTTGGGAGCGAAATAGTACATATTTCCGCCTTCCTTAAACTTTATGCCTACTACTTCTGTCATATTATCACCTCTCGCTCACCGAGCGTTATTTATTTATTCTCACGACGCGCCGCCGCGACCTTTACGGTCAGCTCGGTCACCGCCGCGTTGACGTTGACGTAAGCGGCTATGTCGTTCTCCGCCGCCGTAACGTATTCATAGACGTTAACGAGCGTCTGATAGCCGACCGCGGACGCGGCTTTACGCTCCGCCGCTTCTATCGGCAGCTTCGACGCGTTCGGGACTCCCGCCTTGACGCGGACCGCTTCCGCGACCGCCGCGGCGATCGCCGTCAGCAGGCTGCGCGCCTTTTCGCGGCTGTCGGGAAGCGCGGAAAACGTCATCATCAGCGCGTATTCGTCGCCTTCCGCGAGGGCGTTGAGGAACTTCTCCGCCGCCGCGATCCCCGCTGCGAGCGTTTCGCCCTTGAGGAAGCTTTTCGCGGCTCCGACGAAGCCGCCGGAAAGTCTTATCGCGGTCTCCGTCTTCACCTCGTCGGCGCCTCTGACTTTGCCGAGCACGGCTCTCGCGTCCGCTTCCGAAAGCGGCTCCATCGAGTAGCACACAGCTCTTGAAACAAGTGTCGGGAGCAGACCGTGGCGGTTATGCGTCAGCAGAATGAAGTATACGTTCTCGGGCGGCTCCTCGGCGAGCTTCAGCAGGGCGTTCTGTCCCTGCGGAGTCACCGCCTCGGCGTCCTCGACGATATAGACCTTGCACCTCGCGCTCGTGGGATTGATATAGACCTCCTCGCGCAGGGCGCGTATCTCCCCGACGCCGACGGTCTTGTTCTCGCTCTTGAGCGGGACTATGTAATGCACGTCGACGTGCCCGCCGGCGGCGCGTTTGCAGTTGCCGCAGACGCCGCAGGGGCGCGTTTCGCCCTCGCACATCATCACGCGGCAGAAAAGCGAAGCGAAAGTGTGCCTGCCGGAGCCGTCCGGCCCTTCGATTATCCAGGTGTGCGGCACGGCGCCCGAAGTCACCGCGGACGAAAACGCGGCGAGGAGTCCCTTATTACCTTTCAGTTCAGTAAGCTCAAGCTGCATACCGCTATTCCTTTACCACGAGGATACGTTTCATATTGAGTCCTTCCGGAAGCGCCGCGATATACTCGCCGGGAAGCACAGACGGAAGCCCCGGAGGATAAACTCCGACGCATTCGGCGGCGATCCTGCCGACGCTTTCTTCGGCGGGAACACACTCGCACCGCGCGCGGAACGCCTCCGCTATGCTCATAGCCCTGCGGAGTATTATATCACGCCGCTCCGGCTTTGGCAAGAGTTGTTTCTTCTTTTCCGCCGTGACGAATACGCCCGTCAGCCTCGAAAGCTCCTCCTCGGTGTTCATCGGGGAGAACATGAGCAGAGCGCCGTTTTCGTCGGTGAACTCCGGCACGCAGCCGAAGCGGGCGAGCCTCGCGGCTGTTTCCGCGCCAGAAAGCCCCGTTTCGCCGCCGGTCACGTAAATCCGGCAGGGGTCTCCGCGAAGCACCCGGAAGCCGTAAGCCTCGATGTCGTTTTTGAGCCGTCCGAGCCGCTCCGCGAGCTTATTATACGCTTTTTCGCCCTCGTCCCTCGCCCAGCCGAGCGCCGCGGCGATCGACAGCATTATCGGATACGACGGACTGGACGAGCAGAAGCGCTTCATCAGCTTTTTCGCAGACGCGGCGAGCCGAGCGTCCGCGAAGTGGAGCAGCGCCGAGCCGGTCATCGCGGGCAGGGTTTTGTGTATCGAATCGCAGACGGCGTCCGCGCCGCATTCGAGCGGATGCTTCAAACCTTCGATAAAGCGCAGGTGTGAGCCGTGGGAGTTATCGACAAGCAGAAGCCTTTTATGTCTGCGGCATATCTCCGCAAAAGCGGAGACGTCCGCGATATATCCGTAGTAATCGACCGACGTCAGAATCAGCGCGGAGATCGCGGGGTCGGCGAGGAACGCCGCCTCGACGGCTTCCGCGGGAACGACGCCCGCCGGCGTTTCGTCGCTCGGCGCCGCGGGAAGCACGACAGCTTCCGCGCCGCAGAGTCCGACGGCGTTGAAGACGGAATAGTGGCTGTTTCTCGGGATCAGCAGCTTTCCCCTCGCCGCGGCGAGGGCGGTCATCGCCTGTATGCAGGAGGTGGCTCCGAACGGCGAAATCAGCGTCGCGCCGCTGCCGAAAAGACGCGAAGCCTCCGCTTCAAGCTGCGCTATGGCGCCGTCCGCCTCGAAAAGCTCATCCGAAAACGGAAGCTCGGTCACGTCGAGCCCGTAAAGCTCCGGCGGCAGCACGCCGTCCGGCTTTCTGCCCTTGTGACCGGGCATATGAAACGAAGCGCAAACGCGTTCCGCGTGCTCCTTCAGCGCGCGTTCAAGCTCATACATATTTTCTCTCCACGCCCGCGGGAACGAACAGCGGGTTTGCGTTAAAGCGCACTACGTCGCCGACGGCGCATTCGACGTCCGTTACGTCGAGCGCGAGGCAATGCTGCGATATTTTGCCGACGACGGGGACCTTTTTGCCGTTCACCCAACCGTATATCCCGTCGTCCTCAAACGCGTTGAAAAGCCCTTTTATCGCGTCCTTCAGCTTTGAGATACGCTTTCTGCCGTAAGGCAGTCTGCCCTCCGCGAGCCCGTCCGATATGCCGATATGCAGCAGCGCGAGCTTCGTTTTGCGCTTTGTCTTGAACTGGCGGCTGTAGCCGACGTACTGGCCTCTTTCGATCAGCTTGACCTCCGCTACGTCGCATTCGAGGCGGCCGATTTTAAACAGTCCCGCGTCGAAGCCGGCAGGCATCCTGCCGAGCAGACCGGAGCCGATGCGAACCGCGTCGTAGCGCGTTTCGGGATACTTGACGGCGGCGCAGGAGTTGGCGGCGTGGACGAGCAGCTTCGAGCCGAGCTGCTTGGAAAAGAACCTGACCGCGCTCTCGAAGCGCTCGTTCTGCATCTCGGTGAAAAGCGGACGCGCGGCGTGGCTCTCGGTAAACTGCGTGAAAATGCCGGTCACTGTCACATAGCGCAGCGCGGGGATCAGGTTCGCGGCGCGCTCGTATTCAAACTCGCGCAAGCCGGAGTGGCTGAAGCCGGTGTCTATCAGCAGGTGCACTTTAACCTTTTTGCCGGCGCGGTCGCCCGCCTCGCTGATGAGCTTCAGCGACTGCATACTGCCGGCGGCGAGGGTCGCGCCCGTCGCGACGGCGCGTTCGATATCGCCGCGCATATCGCTCGACGAAAGCAGGATAAGCTCCGCCGCGCAGCCGTAGTTCGAAAGCAGCTCCGCTTCGCCCACGCGGCTGACGGCGATGCGCTTCGCTCCGAGCTCGCTGAATATACCCGCGGCCTGGAGCAGTCCGAGCCCGTAGGCGTTCGACTTGAGCACGGGTATGACCTCGACGCCGCACATTTCGCGCAGCTTCAGGTAGTTTCTGATAAGGGCGTCCTTCTCAACGACTAATCTCGCTCCCATATTTCTCCTTCCGGGCGGGATCACTCCGCCTTTTCAACTCCGCCGTCCGGCTTCTCCTCCTTGTGCTGAGGCGCGGGGACGCGGTGGCGTTTATCCTTTGTCTTAGCGAGGAAGCGGCGCTTACGCATATGCTTGAAGGCGCGCGTGGCAAACTCGGTGAACGCGTAGCCGAAGCGTCTGAACACGGCGTCGATCTCGCCGACGAACTCGACCAGCTCGCCGTTGAAGCCGCGCTTGAATCTGTAAAGCCCGTAAAGCGGGTTGCTCTCGTCCATATCGCCGGATACGCCGCGGAAATCATATACCGAAACGCCGCTCTCTATCGCCCAGCGGATCATCTCCCACTGCAGCAGATAGTTGGGCATTCTGTTGCGCTCCCTGTTCGAGGAAGCGCCGTAGAGATACCATACCTTGTCGGCGTATCTTATCGCGAGCGTGCCGGCGATCATTTCGCCGTCGTAGTAGGCGGCGTAAAGGCGGGCGTCCTCGCCGAGCGATCTCAGCAGGCGCTCGAAATACTCCTTCGAGCGGCATATGAATCCGTCGCGTTCGCCGGTGACCTTCATCAGCGCGTGGAACTGCGCGATCGCCTCCGAATCGCTGTTTACGATACGGGTTTCGACGCCGTTCTTTATCGCGACCCGGACGTTATAGCGCGTCTTTGATGTGAAGTTCGCCATCACCTCTTCTTCCGTTTTGCCCTTTATATCCATACGGTAGACGAAGCGCGGCTGGGTGGTCTCGAAATTCTTTCCGCCCTTGACCTTCAGCTTCATCGCGGCGAGCGCCTTCTCAAACGGCTCAAAGCCGGCGCGTATATCAGGATCCATCCGCAGGCAGACGCTGCGGTGTTTCTTCGCGATGCGGCGGACGCCGTTGACTATATCGGTGAACGCGGCGGAATCGTCTTCGTCAAAAATCGGGCCGCGGGGCGCGTACATAAGCGTATACGGAGTCATAGGTATCTTGCGGACAAGGACGGATATTCCTCCGCGCACGCTTCCGTCTCCGTTGCGTGTGACGACGACCTCGCGTTTCCAGTCGCTTTTCAGCGCCGCCCACTCCGCGGACTGCATAAAATGTCCGCGCGGGTGGTTCCTGTTGAAGCGCTCGAATTCCGCGTAGTTCTCCGGTCTGAGTAATTCCATTATATCTTTCTCCTTATGCTTTCCTCGCGACGGATCCGCCTTATCAGGCGTCCAGCCCGACGGCCTTCCGGAGTATCCGGAGCGCGTCCGCGACGGTTATTTCGCCGTCGCCGTCCATGTCGCCCGTCGCAATGTCGAGCGTATCGGCGGTAACGAGCCCCGCCGCTATGCGAAGCGCCTTCAGCGCGTCGGCGGCGGTCACGTTCCCGTCGTTATTCATATCGCAGCGTGTGTATTCGCGCACGGTTATCATATTAGAAACGCTCGTCACGTTGCCGTCCGAGTCGACCGCGGAGTAGGTCACAGCGTATACGCCGTATTTGTCAAGCGCGGCCGTACCGCCGGAAAAGACGTCGATACCGTCCGGGTCGATGACTTCGACGGTAACGGCGAGCTCGCCGTCGGGGTTATCCTGCGCGGTAGCGGCGGGAAGCGTTATGACGCTGCCGATAAGCGCTTTTTTCGGCAGACTGCCGTTCACGGTAAGTTCCGGCGGTATCGCCGCGATAAGCGCGGCAAGCGCCGCCTCGGCGGCTTCCAGCTCCGCAAGCCGCGTTACGAAGCGCTCGCGAAGATCCGGGTCGAGCGCGTCGCAGGCTCCGCGGACGGCGGAAATCGCGGCGGCGTCCGCCAGCGTTATATTTTCCGCAGCGGGAAGCGCGGCTATACGCGCGTCCACGCGCTCGAAGCTCGCGGTCGAGAAAAGGTCGAGCGAGGCCTCGCCGTAGTTCAGGCGCAGCTTGCAGCCGTCTACGCTCGCCGTCGCCATTCCGCTCGCCGCGGAGGCGAGGTTGACGTAAGCGGTTCCGGCACCGGTGAAGTAATCGACTCCGCCGAGGGTTACGGTCTCCGCCCCCGTTTCGCAGGAAACGGCGGCTCCTCCGGAGCTGAACACCGCGTCGACGCCGTACTGCGCGGCTACGGCGGAAATCTGCGCCGCAAGCGGCGAAGCCGACGCGTCGCCTGTAATCGGCGCGTTCAGCAGCAGGAAGTTCCAGTCGGAGCCGCTCGCGCCGAGCGTCTTCGTCAGCCAGCCGAGCTGCTTTGTATTCAGCGTTCCGTCGGCGGCGAGATCGTTGGAATTGAGCACCGCGAAGAGTGCGTTTTTGTATACGAACGAGTAGTAAACGCCGGTCGCGTGCCCGGCTCCAGACTGCTCGGAAATGTTATACTTCGTCCACCAGACGTTGCTGTCGGACGGGCCCGCGGTCGGGACGGCGCGGACGTTATCGAAAACGCCGGACATCACCGAGAAGTAATCCTTCCAAGCCGCTTCTCCCGCCGCCTCCCCGCCGGTCGTCAGCAGGAAATCGGGCGCGGCGCTCCAGTACGCGGCGTTCCACGCGGAGCGCACCTCGCCCGCGCTTCCGCCGGGGGCGACCGCCGCGAAGGCGAAGCTCTCGTCCGCGGACGCGGTCTCGACCACGCAGGGACGCGACCATACGTCGCGGTTCTTGTCGCCGTAGCGCAGCCAGTACTTCGCGCCCGCCTTCAGCCCCGTGATGCGCAGCTTGTGGACGTACTTGCCGGTCTCGTCGCTGTAGGTCGTGCTGCCGGTGTAATTCTTCGTTTCGTTGGAATTGAAATCCGGGTAGGCGCTGCCGTAAGGCAGAAGCTGGACGTGCGTTTTCATATCCTCCGCCGTCTGCCACGTCACCGAAACGCGGGTCGCGCTGTCGCCGCCGAAGTTCGCGTTGAACTGCTCGAGCAGCGCCGAGTTATCGACGGAAACGTCGAACGAACGAGTAGGAGAATAGGAGTTGTAAAGGTCGGCGGTGCCGACGATATACCAACCGAGAGCGGAGGTAACGTTGCCCGTGTAAACGACCGCGGCTGTGCTGTTTTTCAGCCCCGTCTGCGTTTCGCCTATCTGCGAATTGAAGCGCACGCTCGGCACGAAGGAAGTCGTCTTGAGATACTTCACATTCGAATCCGAAATCACGCGGAAGCGCAGCTTCATCTCGCCTCCGGAGGCGTAATCGGCGATATTGAGTCCGTTTTTGCCGAGATTGAAGCTCACCTCGCCGGTAAAGCTCGTCTTTGCCGCGAAAGGCTCCCATTCGCCGGCGATACCGTTGTATACGCTCATCTCGATCCTGTTGCCGATAGCGGTCTCGCCGGTATAGTCGGCGCAGACCTTCCCGGTCTTTCCGGAAACGTCGATACTGAAGGTCTGATAAAGCTCGCCGCCGGTTTCGGTCTCGGTCAGAAGGCCGCCGTCGACCTGAGCTCCCATAGTGCGCTCGCCGGCGGGAACAGCCTCTGCGATAGAGCCGCTCGTCACGTTCTCGCTCGCGGACGCTTTCAGTATCTCCGCGAGGCAGAACTTCGCGCTGTAGCGCGTGAACGAACCGGTCAGCTTCGCGGAAACCCGGTAGCCGCCGTCGACCTGAGAGACTTTCATATCCGAATACGCGGGCGCGGGCTTGCGAACCTCAAAGCGCAGGCTGGTCGTCGCGCTGTTGCCGGCGTTATCGGTGAGCGTATAGCTCATATTGTGGTAGCCGCCGGTGATGAAATCGTATTCCACCTCGTAAGGCGGGGTAATGCCGCGCCCGTCGAGCACGGCGGTGACGGAGGCGACTCCGCAGCCGTCGTCGGTCGGGTTGAAGGTTATATCAAAGGTCTGGCCGTCGCTCAGAACGATGATGTCGTCGGGATAGACCTCCATATCGTAGGCGGTGTATCTGCGGCCGAGCGCGTCGATCGCCTCCCAGCTTCTGATATACGGGGCGGTGTTGTCGAAAAGCACCGTCTTTTCCGCCGCCACAGCGCCGCCGACCGAGAAGACGAGAGTCTTGTTCCCGTCCGCGTATGCGGTCGTATCGATGACGAAGGAGCGGCGGTAGCGCCCGCCCGTGTGCGATACCGTCCCGCCGGGGACGTCCGTTCCGTCGAGCGTCAGCGTCATTTCGCTGCCCGAGACCGAGAAGGTCTCGACCGTGAGCGTGCCGGCGGCGTAGCCGGTCTCGGCTATGTTCCAGCCGTTATCCTCGCCGGCCGCGGACGCGGGCAGCGCGAAGAGTCCCGCGCAGAGCAGCGCGGACAGGAGCAGTGCCGTTGTTTTTTTGAAGAAAGCGTTTTTCATAACATATTACCTGAAATACTCGACGACCGCGCTCGCTATCGCGCCCGCGAGCTTGTCGGTGTTACCCGCCGCGGAAAGCCACGCGGCGTCGTTTTTGTTTGACAGGAATCCGCATTCGAGAAGTATCGACATAAAGTCGTGATTGCGGTAAACGAATACGTTTTTATATTTGCCGCCGCGGTTCTTCATACCGCTGACGTTGTGCATCGCGTCGCTGACCTTCTGCGCCAGCGCCTGATTGAAGCCGTAAAAATACAAAGCCTCCGTGCCGTTGCCGGACGTATCTTCATAATAGTTGTGGTGGACGCTGATAAGCAGATCCGGGTCGCAGGCGGCGATGAGCTCAAGCCGGTGAACGCGTTCGGTGTCTTTGTTCACGCGCACCCCGTCGGAGAAATAGAACTGTTCCGTGCGCGTAACGTAAACCGTCGCGCCGAGCGCCTCAAGCTTCGTGCGGAGCGCAAGGGCGACCTTGACGTTTTCCTCCGCCTCGGTCAGGCCGTTGCCGCTCGCGCCGGTGTCGTAGCCGCCGTGACCGGCGTCAAGACAGATAACGGCTCCGTCGAGGCGGCCGTTGGAGGCGTCGATCGGATTATGGAAGCGCAGCACAAGGTTGCCGTTTTTGTCATAGTAGGAATTATATCCGCAGAACATCCCCTTGCGCTTCAGCGTGAAGACGTATTTGACCGAGCCGTCCGCCGCCGTGACGGAAGCGGAGGAGAAAAGCGGATTCGCGTCGGCGGTGACGGCGGGAGTTCCCGCCGCGTCGGTGAAGGTAACGCTGACGGAGGTGAAGCTCGAACAGGTCGCGTCCGTGGCGTCCGTGCTGCCGGAAAACAGCCCGTGCATAACCACCTTGAAGGGGGTCTTCTGCGTCGCCGCGACGGTGAAATAGGTGTATTTCCCATCGGTTTTGAGTTCGGCGGCGAGCAGGTCGTTGGTCAGTATGGCGACGCCGTTTTTCACTTCGGAATCCTTCTGATAAACGCGGTGTCCGCCGCGCAGGTTGAAGTATTTGAGCGTGCTGTCGCTCGAGCATACCGATTCGCCGGTTATATAATCCCTCGTGCCCGCCGGCAGCCAGAAATACTGCGGAAGGCTCGTGTCGCTGTCGTTCGGGGTAAGGCGGAAAGTCTCGTTTCTCGAATTTTTCAGAACCGCCGCTCTGCCGGTCGGATATTCAAGCTGCGGAACGCTCTCGATCCGCGCCGCTTCGCGCAGGACGGTCAGCGCGTCCGAAACGGCGACTTTTCCGTCGCGGTCGACGTCCGAAAGGATGAACTGCGCTCCGGACACTTCCGACAGCCGCGCCGCGCCGCGCAGCACGTTCAGGGCGTCGGCGACGGTGATCTCGCCATCGCGGTCATAGTCGCCCCAGCGTTCGGGCACGGCGGCGACGGAACGCGTTTCACGCGCCATGCACTCCGTGCAGACGCGGGTCTCCTCGCCCGCCGCTGTGTGCGTCGCGGGAACGGTCACGCGCCATTCGGTCCAGAAATGCTCCGAGGTCGGGGGTATCTCCTGCGTTTCGCGTTCTCCGCAGGTCCGGCAGACGCGGTATTTGCTCCCCGGAGTGAATTCCCCGGCGGGAACGGTGACCGTCCATCCGCTCCAGTCGTGCCCCGTCGCGGGCAGGATCTCGCGATGAGTTTCGCCGCAGTCCTCGGCGTGCGCGTTCAGCGCAAGCGCCTTTGTGTAGGCGGCGATTATCGAGCCGCCGTAATCGGGGTCGCTCGTCCAGTCGTTCGTGCCGAGCTCCTTCCACGACGGCTTGCTGCCGTGGACCATATAGTAAAAGCGCGGATCGACGACGACCTCGCCCTCCGGGAGCGCGTCGGCGGTCGCGTAAGCGTATATGTGCTGGATATGCGCGGTAACGCCCAGCTCGGCGGTCTCAAAACGGCAGAGGCTGGCTTCGTCACCGAGCTTGCCGGTGATGCCGAGGCCGCAGAAGTTGTTATCCGTCGGCACGGCGTAAAGTCCCTCCGGGCGCGGCTCGTAAACTCGCACCCAGCCGCCTTCGCCGTCCGGCTCGAGGTAGCTCTGCGGACGATTGAATTTGAACCAGCCGGTCTCCTTTATCGCCTGCAGATACGCGAGGTCGCCGCGCAGACCGTATTTCGCACCGATGGTCAGATAGTAGTTTATCAGCTCCTCGATAGTGCAGGTCAGGCGCATATTCGGAATCTGCTTTTCAGAATAGGCGTAGAGATCCTCCGCCGTCAGGACGCTTTTGCCGAGTATCATAAGCGGATCCTCGACGACGTAGCCGCCGACGCAGACGTAGTCAACGTAGCCGTCCTTGGTGCAGGTCGGCTCGACGCGCCCCGTTTCGGCGTAGTTATGGTACGCCGACGCGGTCGCCGCAGGTATCATAGCCGCGGCAAACGCGCATATCAGTATGAACGATACAAGCTTTTTCATAGCGCCTCCCTTTGCTTTCGGGTATCCTGACGGATAGCCGGCGTTGCTGTTATTTCACAACTCCTTCGATCTGCTCCGCGGTGAAGCCGGCGGCCGCGAGCCGCGCACGCTCCTCCGCGAGATCGGGAACGTAAGATCTGATATAGGTGACTTCGCCGGAAACGGCGTATTCGCCGAAGCCGGCCGGCATTATGAAGCTGTCTCCCGCCTTCGCGGCGCTGCCGGCGATCCTTCCCTCGCCCTCGAGGACGGTGAAGATACAGAAGCTGCCGGAGCCGCACTCAAACCGCGCTTCTCCGCTGACGCTCACGCGCTCGGCGGCGAAGTAGCGGCACATCGCGAGCATGGAAATCTTCGCGCCGCCGGCCGCGTATTCGAGCGGCTCGGTGCGCTCCTTCCCCTTGCTGGACGCGACGTCGGAGACCTTCACGCCCTTCTCGATATGGAGCTGGCGCGGGTTGCCGTTTTTATCCACCCTGTTCCAGTCGAACAGGCGGTAGGTTGTATCGGAATTCTGCTGGATCTCCGCTATGAGCAGCCCGTCGCATATCGCGTGGACTCTGCCGGCGGGGATGAAGAAGACGTCCCCCTTGCGGGCGTCTACGAAGTTGAGCAGCTCGTTGAGGCGGCCTTCTTTTATCGCGTCCGCGTACTCCTCGCGGGTAACGTCGCGGTCGAAGCCGTAGATGAGCCGAGCGCCGGGCGCGGCGTCGAGTATGTACCACATCTCGGTCTTGCCAAGCTCGCCCTGCTCAAGCTCCGCGGCGTATGCGTCGTCGGGGTGTACCTGCACGGAGAGCTTGTCGTTGGCGTCGATGAACTTTATAAGCAGCGGGAATTTTTCCGCGCCCGCGTTGAGGGCGCCCATTCCGTTCATATCGCCGAGCGCCTCGGTTATCTTCATTCCGTCGTATCTGCCGCCGTCGACGAGGGAGCAGCCGTTTTTATGCTCGGCGGCCTCCCAGCTTTCGCCGGTGCGGTCGGAGGGTATCGGCTTGCCGTAAACGGTTCCGAGCTTGCCGCCGCCCCATATCATTTCTTTGAAAACGGGTTTGAGTTTGAGAAGTTCCATATGACCATTCCTTTCTGATTTTATATTATACAGCATAACGCGCGTTTCGTCAATCATTGTTTTAATCTTTTGCGCTTTTGCATAATATTTTTAAGAATGGGAGCGATTTCCCGGAAAGGTGTGGTTTTTTATGGCCAAAAAATTCAACGGAGTCGTCAAATACGCGGCGCTTTTTATCGCGGTCTTTCTTATCGCGCTGCTGTTTTTCGCGCTGATATTCGGGATAATTTTCCCCTCGAAGGCGCTCACGGAGGGACCGGTCTCGCCGTATTACTCCGCGCGGCGGTCGGCGCCGGAGAAGGCCGCCGTCGCCGCGGAGGAGCCGGAGCTTTCAACGCTGATATCCGTCTTTGACAAAATGACGGCTTCCGAAAAAATGCGGCTCTATTCCCTCTTCTCATCAAAGGTGACGGAGGAGGAACTCGAGGGGCTTATCGCGATGGCGTCCGACGGCGTCACGGAGGAGGAACGCGCGTATTTCAACGCGCTCGCCGCCGAAAGGCTGACCGCAGAGGAGCTCGGCGAGCTTTATTCCGTTTACGAAAAGTACGCTTAACCGCAAACGGCGCGGCGACATATTTTTCATATTATGGTTGAATTTTCCCGATTTTCGGTTATAATATACTTTGTATAAGATTGCGACTTCGGTCGCTTACCCGGAAGTGAACGCATATGACCGAAAAATTCAACGTGACGGGAATGCACTGCGCGGCGTGTCAGGCGGCGGTCGAACGCGCCGTCAGAAAGCTCGACGGCGTTTCATCCGCGGACGTCAACCTGCTCGGCGCTTCGATGACCGTTGAATACGACGAAAACGCGCTTTCCGAAAAGGAGATACGCGCCGCGGTCAAGGCCGCCGGCTACAAGGCGGAGAAGGCGGACGGCGCTCCGCGCCCCGAAAGCGACGAGGCGAAAACGCTCCTGCGCTGCTTCCTGCTCTCGCTGGCGTTCCTCGTCCCGCTGATGGCGCTGATGATACTGCATATGGCGGGCGCGACCCTGCCCGGCTTTATGACTCACGAATTCGTCGGATGGGCGCAGTTCGCGCTGACCGTTCCGATAACCGTTATCAACCGCAGGTTTTTCATAAGCGGCGGCAGGTCGCTCTTCCGCGGCTCGCCGAATATGGATACGCTCATCGCCGTCGGCTCAGCGGCTTCCTTCATCTACAGCTTCTATTCCCTGCTGACCGGCGGAGAACACTATTATTTCGACTCCGCCGCGATGATACTCACGCTGATAACGCTCGGCAAATACCTGGAGGCGCGTTCAAAGCGCGTCACGGGCGACGCGCTCGAAGCGCTCGGGGATATGGCTCCGAAGACGGCGATCGTCGTCCGCGACGGAGCCGAAAGCGAGATACCCGCGAGCGAGCTGCGCGTCGGAGACGTCGTCGCGCTCAAGCCCGGGATGTCCGCGCCGGTCGACGGCACGGTAGTTGAGGGCAGCTCCTATCTCGACCAGTCCGCGGTGACCGGCGAAAGCGAATACGTTTTCAAGCAGGCGGGCGACACAATAATCTCAGCCTCCGTCAACCACGGCGGCTACCTGCGTTTCCGCGCCGACAGGGTCGGAGAGGACACCTCCTTCTCCCGCATCGTAAGGCTCGTTTCCGAAGCCGCCGCGTCGAAGGCGCCTATACAGCGCCTCGCGGACAAGATCGCCGGGGTCTTCGTTCCCGTCGTTATGGGCATAGCCGCGGTCACCCTCGCGGTGTGGCTGCTGCTCGGAGGCGGCTTCGAAGCCGCGCTGCTGCACGCGGTATCCGTCCTCGTCATCTCCTGCCCCTGCGCCCTCGGGCTCGCCGCGCCTGTCGCCGTTATGGTCGGCACGGGCAGAGGCGCGCAGCTTTCGATACTCTACGGCTCCGCCGAAATACTCGAACGCGCCGGGAAGATAACCGCCATCGCGCTCGACAAGACCGGCACCGTCACCTGCGGCAGACCGGAGGTCACGGACGTCGTTTCATTTGCCGAAGGCGACCCGCTCCCCGCGGCCGCCGCACTCGAAGCGCTGTCCGAGCATCCGCTCGCTTCCGCGCTTTGCGCCCGCGCCGAAGGGCTCGCGCTGCCGGAGGTTTCCGACTTCATAAGCGTCACCGGCAAAGGCGTTTCAGGCACCGTAGGCGGCGTGCGCTGTCACGCCGGCAGCGCCGCGCTGATGGAGGAAAACGGCGTCGATATTTCCGACGCCGCCGAAAAAGCCGAGGCGCTGAAAGCCGAAGGCAAGACCGTCATATACTTCGCCGGGGGCGGCGCGCTCGCCGCGCTCTTCGCCGTCGCAGATCCGATACGCCCCACCTCCGCGGAAGCGGTCGCGGAGCTGAAAAGCTACGGCGTAAAGGTCCTTATGCTCACGGGGGACAACCCCTCCACCGCCGCCGTTATCGCCGCGAAGGCCGGCGTCGACGACGTCCGCGCCGGGCTTCTGCCGGAGGACAAGGAGGCGGCGCTGACCGCGCTCCGCGAAAGCGGCGAGATAACCGCGATGGCGGGCGACGGCATAAACGACGCGCCCGCGCTCGCGAAGGCGGACGTCGGAATCTCTATGGGCGCGGGAACGGACATCGCGCTGAAATCCTCCGACATAGTCCTGCTCCGCGACGACCTCGCAGACCTGCCGACCGCGATACGCCTCAGCCGCGCGGTCCTGCGCAACATAAAGCAGAACTTCTTCTGGGCGCTCTTCTACAACGCCCTGTGCATACCGCTCGCGGCGGGAGCCTTCTCCTCACTGCTCGGCTGGGAGCTCTCCCCCGTTTACGCCGCCGCCGCGATGAGCGCCAGCTCGCTCTTCGTCGTCGGCAACTCGCTGCGCCTGCGCTTCTTCAAGCCGGCGAAAAAAGACAAATAAAACACACGATACATAAGAAAGGCGAATGACGATGGCTCTTATCACCACCGCTCCGAGAGGGACGCAGGACCTGCTCCCCGAAAACAGCTTCAAAAACCAATGGCTCGAAAGCACGCTCGCGAAGACGGCGGCGGACTTCGGCTTCTCCGAGATCCGCTTCCCGACCTTCGAGCACACCGAGCTTTTCAACCGCTCCGTCGGCGACACGACCGACATCGTGCAAAAGGAAATGTATACCTTCGAGGATAAGGGCGGCAGAAGCATCACGCTGCGCCCGGAGGGCACGGCCAGCGCGATGCGCCTTATGCTCGAAAACGGGCTCGACAAGGGTCTGCTCCCCGTCAAGGCGTATTACCTCATCCCCTGCTTCCGCTACGAGAAGCCGCAGGCGGGGCGTCTGCGCGAGTTCCACCAGTTCGGCGTGGAGTTCTTCGGCTCCGCGACTCCGAAGGCGGACTGCGAGATAATCGCGCTCGCCGACGAATGCATCCGCAGGCTCGGCGTCAGGGGCGTTTCGCTCAACATCAACTCCATCGGCTGCCCCGAATGCCGCGCCGAATACAGAACCGCGCTCGTCGAATACTTCAAAAAGCGCGAGGACAAGCTCTGCAAGCAGTGCCGCGAACGGCTCGCGACCAACCCGCTGCGCGTCCTCGACTGCAAGGATACCGACTGCGACGGCGACGTTGAAAACGCGCCGGTTATAACCGATTACCTCTGCGGCGAATGCCGCGAGCACTTCGAGCAGGTCAAGACGCTGCTCACCGAAAGCGGCGTCGCCTTCTCCGTCAACCCCCGCATCGTGCGCGGGCTCGACTACTATAACGGTATCGTCTTCGAGTTCATTTCGAGCGACATCGGAGCGCAGGGCACGGTGTGCGGCGGAGGCCGCTACGACGGGCTCTCCGCGCAAATGGGCGGCTCCCCGATATGCGGGCTCGGCTTCGGGATGGGGCTGGAGCGTATGCTGCTCCTGCTCGAAAAACAGGGGCTGCTCCCCGACTCCGGCAACGGCTGCCGCGTCTTCATCGGCTCGATGGGCGAAGCCGCCGGGAAGGAAGCCTTCCGCATCGCGCTTGAGCTTCGCCGCGAAGGCGTCGCCGCCGAATACGACTCCGTCGGCAGGAGCGTCAAGGCGCAGATGAAATACGCCGATAAGATCAACGCCGAATACACCGTCGTCCTCGGCGACTCCGAGCTCGAAAGCGGCGTCTGCCGCCTCAAACGCATGAGCGACGGCGAAACGAAGGAACTCGCAATTTCCGACCTCGGCGGCTTCTTTCGCTGATTTCTCACCCGTCGGTAACGGATTTTTCACGATTTATTGATAAGATATTCAAGGAGCGGCACCGCCGCATTCTCACGAAAGGACTGACGTCCGCTTGATCACCGTAACGAATCTGACAAAGAAATACGGAAAGAAAGCCGCCGTGGACAACATCTCGTTCACGGTCAGCGAGGGCGAGATCGTCGGCTTCCTCGGTCCGAACGGCGCCGGGAAGACGACGACGATGAACATTCTGACCGGCTACCTTTCCATGACCTCCGGCTGCGCCTCCGTCGGCGGCTTCGACATACTCGAAAGCCCCAACGAGGCGAAAAGCCTCATCGGCTACCTCCCGGAGCATCCTCCGCTCTATTCCGATATGACGGTGGACGCCTACCTGAAGTTCGTCTTCAGCCTCAAGAAGTGCAAGGGGCTCGATATGAAGGCGCACATCGCGCAGATATGCGACGTCGTGAAGCTCTCCGACGTCCGCGGCCGCATAATCGGGCACCTTTCCAAGGGCTATCAGCAGCGCGTCGGGCTCGCGCAGGCGCTAATCGGCAATCCGCCGGTGCTTATTCTCGACGAGCCGACTGTCGGACTCGATCCGCGGCAGATAATCGAGATACGCGACCTGATAAAGGACCTCGGCAAACAGCGCACCGTTATACTCAGCTCACACATACTGCCCGAGGTACAGGCGATATGCGGGCGCATAATCGTCATAAACCGCGGCAGGCTCGTTGCGGACGACTCCGCCGAAAACCTCACGCGAAACGCCGGCGGCAAGCCCGTCTACTCCGTCACCATCGACGGCGCGGAGGGACAGGTCATCGCCGCGCTGCGCGGCATAGCAGGAGTCACATCCGTCAAGCGCGTCGCGGAGCCCGAAAAGGGCACATTCGAATACCTCGTCGAGGCGGAAAAGGACACGGATATACGCAAGGCGATATTCAACGTCTGCGTTTCGCTCGGCACGCCGCTGATCGAAACGCACCCCGTCGCCTCGTCGCTCGAGGACGTCTTCATCAATCTCACCGGCGGCTCGCGCAGAGCGCCCGGCGGCAAGGCGAAGCGCTCCGTCAGAAAGAGAGAGGAGGACGACCGCTGATGCTTACGATATTCAAACGCGAGTTCAAGACCTATTTCACCTCGGTCATCGGCTATGTTTTCTTCACGCTGTTTATGATTTTCTACGGCGTATTCTTCTACGTTTCCATCATCGGAGGCGAAAAGAGCGGGATAGTTTCGAGCGGAATGTCCAACTTCTTCGGAATGATCTATTTCGTGCTCGTGCTTCTCGTTCCGGTGCTGACGATGCGCCTGCTCAGCGAGGAGCGCAAGCAGAAAACGGATCAGCTCCTGCTCACCTCCCCCGTCGGACTCGGGCAGATAGTTACCGGCAAGTTCTTATCCGCCTTCGCCATCTATTCCATCGCCGTCGGGACGACCGCGTTTTTCGCGATAGTCATCGCGGCGCACGGCAAGCTCAACTTCGTCGAGTATATAGGGATGGTCGTCGGCATACTGCTCATCGGCGCGGCGCTCATCGCCGTCGGCGAATTCATCTCCGCTCTGACGGAAAGCCAGGTGGTCGCGGCGTTCGCGACCTTCGGCGCGATAGTGCTTACCTTCGTGCCGGTGCTCCTATCCTCGATAGTTTCAAGCTCGCTGCTGAAAACGCTGCTGGGGCTCATCTCGCTGCACACGCGTTACACCGACTTCACCAGCGGCATATTCGACATAAGCAACATCCTGTTTTATATAAGCTTCACCGCCGTTTTCCTCTTCCTCACCGTGAGAGTGATGGAACGGCGCAGATGGTCTTAAAGGAGGCGCGGATATGAACGGCAATCTCAACGGCGCCCCAAAGGGTAATATTCAGGAAACGCCGAAAAAGCGCTTCTTCTCCAACCCGCGCTTTAAGCACGGCTCCCTCGCGACGGCGATAACGGTCGTCGTCATCGCGGTCATACTCCTGCTCAACGTCGCCGTGACGCTCATCGGCGAGCGCGTCGACCTGCGCTTCGACATCACGGCGAACCATCTCTTCTCGCTGACCGACGAGGCGAAGGCGTACTTCGAATCCGTCGACAGCGACGTTACGATAACGGTGCTTTCGTCGGAGCAGAGTCTGAAGACCTTCTCCGCCTTCACCGACGCGGGCTACGACGGCGCGATCTACGAAGCGCCGATACGCCGCCTGCCGGAGATACTCTCCGACGTCGCGAAAAACGAGCGTATCACGGTCAAATACGTCGATATGGACGCCAACCCGAACTACCTCAATAAGTACAATATGATTTCGCAGCCGTCGCGCCCGGAGCTGTGTATGCTGGTCGAGAGCGCCAAGCGCTACAAGCTCATCGAGCTGACCGACTTCATCAACACCGACTTCGGCGAAACGACGAGCTATAACACCGATTCCGACACTTATACCTATTACTACTTCACCGAGCAGCCGCTGGTCAACGCGGTCGGCTATGTTCTGCGCGACGATGTCGTCTCCGTCGCCGTTGTGAACGGGCACGGCGAACGCACCGAGGACGAGAGCAGCCTCGCCTTCATCAGCGGGATATTTGAGGATAACGGCTTGAAGGTCGAGGTCATAGACTTCGCGAAGGACGCGATCCCGCAGGACGCCAAGTTCCTCGCCGTCGTCGCTCCGCAGCGCGACTTCTCGCAGGCGGAGATCGAAAAGCTCAACGACTTCCTCGAAAACGGCAAGGACCACGGCCGCAATCTGCTCTACTTCGACGGCGGCACCGCCGATCTGCCGAATCTTTATGCTTTCCTCGCCGACGGCTGGGGCGTGAAAATCGATCCCGACTCCCGCGTTTACGATCAGGATAACTGCTTCGTTTATCCCTTCTGCGTCTTCTCCGAATACGCCGACAGCGACATAACAAAGGCGCTCGCGGATTCCGGGACAAAGACGCTGATAAACAATCCCGAGCCGATCGAGGTGCTCTGGGAGGAGCGCGACATACGCTCCGTTACCGCGCTGATGAGCACATACGACACCTCTTTCAAACGCGCCGCCTCCGAAACGCCGGACGCCAATTCCGCCGCCGCGATAACCAAGCGCGACGACGACGTCACCGGCAGCTACGCCGTTATGACCCTGACCCGCAAACGCAACGCCAACCTGCCGGTCGAGGAGTCCTCCGGCGTGCTCGTGACGAGCGTAGGCTTCCTCGATTACTATTCCTCATCGAACTCCTTCGGCAACGGAACGCTCATCACCGGCATACTCGAATCGATGCAGGAGAAGTCCGACCCCGTCACCATCGTCAAAAAAGACCTCTCCGCCGAGGTCATCGACCTGACCAACAGTCAGATCAAGACATTCGCGCTGATATTCTCGATACTGATCCCCGTCGTTATGATAGGCGTCGGCACGTTCGTTTTCATCAAGAGGAAGAACCTATGAGCAAGAATAAGCGCCTGCTTATAATACTGCTTGCGATCGCCGCGGTACTCGCCGCGGGAGTCGCCGTCATACTCCTGACCGCGCCGGCGGAGACCGTTTCCTCGTCCGAGCCGGACGAGGCGGTCGTTATGTATTCCGTGACGCGAGATCAGTTCCTGCGCGCGTCGGTCACCAACGAATCCGGCGGCTTCACGCTCGTGAAAACCGCCGACGGCGGCTACACCGTCGAGGAGGCCGAGGGCTTCGAGACGAACGACTATTCCACCGGCTGGGTCGGCGACAAGCTGCTCGCGCCGAACGCCTCGCGTACCGTTTCCTCGCCCGGTCCGCTCTCGGAATACGGGCTTGACTCCCCCGCGGCGACCTGCCGCGTCGAGCTTTCCGACGGCACGGCGAAAACGCTTCTGCTCGGCGGCGAAGCCCCATCCGGCGGACGCTATATGGCGCTCGAGGGCGAGGAGGGCGTTTACATCGTCACCCACAACCTGCCGCTTTATCTCACGCGCTCGGCGGCGTCCTACGTCGAGACCGACGTCATACCCACGAAGGACGACTACCCCGAAGGCACCGATACCAACGTCAAATACGTCTTCCTCGGCGGCAAAAAGCGCGCCGAGAACGTCGAGATAATCATGGACCCGAACTACGTCAGCGACGAAACCGCCTCCACCCCCTACGTTATGACGCAGCCCATCGAGTACCCCGTCAACTCCACGACGACGGGCGACCTGGTCACCTACGCTTCGGGAATGAGCTTCACGGAGTGCGCCGAGATACGGCTGACGCCGGAGCGCCTCGCGTTCTACGGGCTCGACGACCCCGACTATACGCTCGTATTCCGCTTCGCGGAAAGCGAGGTGCGCATAGACTTCGCCGACGCGGGCGACTTCTGCTACGCGAAGATGGACGGCTTCGACGCGGTATTCATCGCCTACCCGACCTACACCTCGTTCCTCTCCGACCCCGCGGATAAGTATATGTCTCGCCTGACCTTCACGA
Organism: Clostridia bacterium; assembly: GCA_017453725.1. GTDB lineage: Bacteria > Bacillota > Clostridia > Oscillospirales > RGIG8002 > RGIG8002. The sequence goes on from JAFTEJ010000078.1 coordinate 30,372, forward strand.
AGTCGCTCTCCGCGCTCGCGGGGCTCACCGTGACCTCCGCAGACGGCACGCACGTCTTCCGCGTCGAGCACCCGGACGGCGAGACCGTTCCCTACTGCGGAAGCCTTAAGCTCGACGCCGACAACTTCAAGCAGTTCTACGAGAACCTCATAATGACCCTTTCCGAAGGCCGTACCGACGCGACTCCGAGCGGGCCCGCGTACCTGACGCTTATCTACTCCTTCAACGACGGCAGTCCCGACGTCAAGGTCGAGTTCGTGCACGTCAACAATCTGCGATACGCCTACCTCATCGACGGCGAAGGCAGCTTCTTTATGCTCAAATCGCAGGTCGACGCCATCGTTTCGGACGCCGCGCTCGTCGCCGAAAACAAGCCGGTCAAGAGCACCATCTGACCGTGCTTTTCCGGCCGGATTCCGCCTTTCGCAAAGCCTGAAAAATATTTGCGGAAAAGTGTTTACTTTTATGCTTTTTAGTGTTAAAATGCGTACGTGAAAGCGTGCGCATTTTTCGTGCGCTTTGCTATTATCACGAAAGGATGCGCGGGCCACCGCGCGGTACCGAAATGGTTAACAAGACCGCAGACCCCCAGACCGACAGCCTTTTTGACGCGATTCTTTCTCTCAAAACGCGCGAGGAATGCTACGTCTTCTTCGACGACGTATGCACCGAAAACGAGATCAACACGATGGCGCAGCGCTTCGCGGTGGCGCGGCTGCTGCTCGAAGGCGACGTATACGCCGATATAATCGGGAGGACGAGGGCTTCAACCGCCACCGTCAGCCGCGTCAAACGCTGCCTGAAATACGGCAGCGGCGGCTACAGACTCGGCGCCGAAAGGCTGGAGAAGAAATGAGCGGATACGGCAGTTTCTCCGCCGTCTACGACCGGCTTATGTCCGATTTCGACTACGCCGGCGCGGCGGAATACCTCGTCAAGCTCGCAAAGAAGCACGGCAGTCCGATGCTCAAGCCGCTCGACCTTGCCTGCGGCAGCGGGCGGCTCGCCGCCGAGCTCGTGAAGCTCGGCTTCGATCCCGTCTGCGCGGACGGCTCGCCGGAGATGCTTTCGCTCGCCAAAGAGCGACTGCCTTCGGACGCGCTCCTGCTCTGCCAGGATATGACCGAGCTCGACCTAAACGACACCGTCGACGTCTGCTTCTGCACGATGGACAGCGTCAACTATATCACGACGAAGGCCGCGCTGAAGGCGGCGTTCAAACGCCTCTCCGTCTTCACCGACAAAGGCGGCGTATTCATCTTCGACGCCGACGGCGAACGCAAGTTCTGCGAGGAGCTTTCCGGCGGGACCTACACCTACGACTTCGACGACCTCTACCTCGTATGGAACACCGAATACTCGCCGCGCACGCGCAAGGCGCGATACGAGCTGACCTGGTTCGAACGCGAGGGCGGCGGCTGGCGCCGCTTCGACGAGGAGCAGGAACAGCGCTGCTGGACGCGCGAGGAGCTTACGGACGCGCTGACGGAGGTCGGCTTCGGGTTCGCCGCCGCCTACGACGCCTATACCATTTCGCCGCCGAAGGCGGACAGCCGGCGCATCCACTACGTTTTCAAAAAGAACTGACGCCTATGATTATCAGAACCGCAGAAAAGCGCGACATACCGCGCATATACGAACTGCTCGGGCAGATACTGCGCCTCCACGCGGAGCTGCGCCCGGACGTCTTCCGCGCCGACCGCGAGAAGTACGCCCCGGACGAGCTCGAGGCGCTGCTTGCGCGTCCCGACCGCCCCGCCTTCGTCGCCGAAGAGGACGGCGTCTGCGTCGGCTACGCGCTATGCGAGATACGGCAGCCGGACGCGGCGCAGATGCTTCCGCGCAGGGTGCTGTACCTCGACGATCTCTGCGTCGATTCCGCTTTCCGCGGGCGCGGGATAGGCAGGGCGCTGGTCGCCTTCCTCCGCGAATACGCGGCTCAGATCGGCGCGGATTCGCTCGAGCTGAACGTCTGGGAATGCAACGCGGACGCCGTTGCGTTCTACGAACGCATGGGCTTCAAAACGCAGTGCAGGCATATGGAGACGCCGCTGTAATTCGCGCGCCCGACGGCGTTCCTCTTTTTTCATGC
>JAFTEJ010000079.1 GCA_017453725.1 Clostridia bacterium
ATGCGCGAGCTGAACCTTGAGCTCTGGAAGCTCGGCGTTTACGCCAAGACCGAGCACAACGAGGCGGCTCCGGCGCAGCACGAGCTCGCGCCCGTTTACGCTTCCGCAAACACCTCCACCGACCACAATCAGCTGATGATGGAGATAATGAAAAAGATCGCCGAGAAGCACGGTATGACCTGCCTTCTCCACGAAAAGCCCTTCGCCGGAGTCAACGGCAGCGGCAAGCACAACAACTGGTCGCTCAGCACCGACACGGGCGAAAACCTTTTTAAGCCCGGCAACGCGCCCTATGAAAACAAGCGGTTCCTGCTCTTCGTCGCCGCCGTCATCAAGGCTGTGGATATGCATCAGGACCTGCTGCGCGTCACCGCCGCCTCCGCGGGCAACGACCTGCGCCTCGGCGCTACCGAAGCGCCTCCGGCGATTATTTCCATCTACATCGGCGGAGAGCTGACGGCGATCTTCGACGCCATCGAAAGCGGCGTTCCGTACGAGCCCGAAAAGGCCGAGCGTATGAAGACGGGCGTCAACGTCATCCCCGACTTCCGCAAGGACACGATAGATCGCAACCGCACCTCCCCCGTCGCCTTCACCGGCAACAAATTCGAGTTCCGTATGCCCGGCTCCTCATTCTCGATCTCCGGCCCTAATATCGTGATCAACACCATCGTCGCGGACGTGCTCGCCGGCTTCGCCGACAGGCTCGAAGGCGCCGCCGACTTCGATTCCGAAGTGAACGCGATACTCCGCGAGACCTATTCGGCGCACAAGCGCATAGTTTTCAACGGCAACAACTACTCCGAGGAATGGGTGGAAGAGGCGAAGAAGCGCGGGCTTCTAAATCTGCCGACGGCGGCGGACGCGCTCCCCTGCTTCATAAGCGGCAAGAACATCGACCTTTTCACGAAGCACGGAATCTTCACGGAGAAGGAGATACGCTCGCGCTGCGAGATACTGACGGATAACTATTGCAGCGTCAACCTCATCGAGGCGCTGACAATGCTCGACATGGCGAAGAAGGACGTCCTCCCCGCCGCGCTCGAATTCGAGGGCAGGCTCGCGGAAGGGCTCGCCGCGCGTAAGGCCGCGCTGAACGCGGACATTTCCGCGGACGCGGACGCGAAGCTCATAAGCCGTATAAACGCGCTCGCGGGCGAGCTTTACGACCGCATAGAATCGCTCGAAGCCGCGACGGAAAGCGTGCGCGCTATCGTCGATTCCGGCGCGAAGGCAAACGCCTGCCGCGACGCGCTCATCCCCGCGATGAACGCCGTCCGCGAAGCCGCCGACGGACTCGAAATGCTCGTCGCCGGCGACTACTGGCCCTTCCCGACCTACGGCGATCTGCTTTACAGCGTGTAAGATGCGATATGACAGAAAAACTCCCGACCGCAGAGGTCGGGAGTTTTTTGTTATATAAAACTAAAACTTGTGATAGTTTCGCCCATAACGCTCATCATATCCTCGCGGGAGAAGTTTACTTCACGCCTTCGTTCAGACCTCCGTACTGCCGCAGTATCTCCTTCAGCTGCCGCAGTATCTGCTGTTCTGTCGGACGCTTGCCCGCGTCGTGCTCCTTCAAGATGTACTTCACCATAGCCTTCATCTTTTCCGGCGAGTCCAAAAAGTTCACGATACCAAGTGTCGTCGTCTTGTCTATCCCTAAAGATTTCAGCATTGCTATCATATCCGCTGTTGCTTGCGTCATATCTTGCCGCCTCCGCTTTTATTTCTTCGTAAGAGCCGGATGCGATTGGGATGAATCCGACATCTTCTTTTGTTGCCTCTATAAGATTATACTTGCCATTAGAGCCGCTTACTCGTAGCCCATCGCTTTTCCGAATATCCTGCTTGTCTCGTGCCAAAACTCCTTCTCGGGCAGTTCCTTCTGCAAGAGTATTTGAAACTTCTCCACCACTTCCCATCGTTTTGCCTTCGGAAGTGGTATCAGCATATACAATGTATTTTCCTTCGCTTTTGTCGAATACTTTGATGCTACCAAAGTATTCAAAAAGGTCGAAAATTCCTGACGTGTCATCGTTCAAATTGCCCCTTTCTATATATTCACTCATCTCTTCGGCAATGATTTTCAACAGTAAAGTATTGTTTTTCAGGATTCTTGCGAAAAACTTACTTCTTCGTCTCCTCCAGCAGATTCGTTTCGTGTGATATTTTCAAGGCAGTTGAGTAGAGCTCGGCTGACTCCGCCTCGGGATGCGCCTCGATATAGCGCAGCATCTCCCGAAGCTCCTCTTCCGTCGATAGAATCTTGAGGGTTCGCAGCACCTTCCACTCCTCCATCCCGGTTGAGAACAGATATTGCGTTAAGAGTTTTTCTCCGAGTGTCATTCCTTCCATTCTCTCCTATCTCCTTTCTTGCTGAATAGTCTTCAAGCCACGCATTCTCCCGCGTAGCCTTCGCGCCCTTGCTCGCATAGAGTATAGTGGGCATCGGCGTTGTGTCATCCGTGCTGTAAACGGCGAAATACGGTGTATCACCTCTTGCGGTATAAAACCATTTTGCAGTATTACCAATGATGTTAGTCGATGTGTTAATTTCATTTTTCGCGATCCGTTCAAGCCGCTGAACCTCTTGTGGCGACATTCCTGTATGCCACTCGTTCCGGCTGAATGCCGCTTCTTCAACGGTTGGAGTTGACGTCTTTGCATCACTCTTGCTCTGCGTCGCCTGCGCCCCGCTTGCCTCATATACCGCGCCTCCGGCTCTGCGGATAGCGTCCATCGCTTTCTTCGCGCCCTTGACGCCCCACCTATCCATCGCGCCCTTCGCGTCGCAGAAAATGACTTCGAGGATGTCTTTTTAGCAGTCTCCATAAACCTCAACGAACTCATTATACACAGGGCGCTGTCCGATAAACCGGACTTTGGAACGTTCCGGGCAAAACCGCTTTTTGTTTCCACACAAAAACCCCTTAAACACTCTGTCTAAGGGGGCTTTTGTTTACCTTGTATTTTTAATTATCGCTAAATATTGTCAGCCTATCAGCTCATACATTCGCTCCGCAAAAACGGCGTAGCCGCAGGTGGGGTCGTTGACTAGAACGTGAGTCACCGCGCCGACGATCTTGCCGTCACGGACTATCGGGCTGCCGCTCATCCCCTGCACGATGCCGCCGGTGAGTTCAAGCAGCTTTTCGTCGGTTATCTTGATTATCATATTCCTGCCGCTGCCCCGGTCGTCGTTGACGACGCTCGTTATGCGCACGTCGTATTCCGCTTTGCCGCCGCCTATAGCGGGGGTTATCAGCTTCGCGTCCCCGACCTCTATCTCCTGCTTGAGCGCGATCGGGAGCTCCTCGCCCGCGACCGCGTTCGTAAGCTTGCCGTAGACGCCAAGCGCGGAGTTGCCGTGAAGCTCGCCGATGACGGTCTCCTGATCGAAGACGCCGTAAAGCTCGCCCGGCGAGCCCTTTTCGCCGCGCTTGACGCCGGTTATCGTCGTCTTGACGATCTCGCCCTTCGCCGCGGGCATAAGCGTTTCCGTATCCGTATCGTATATGCCGTGTCCGAGCCCGACGAAAAGCCCGGTCTCCGGCTCATAAAAGCTGACCGTGCCTATTCCCGCGGCGCTGTCGCGCACCCACATACCGAGCTTGTATTTGCCGTCCTCCGCCGAAAGCGCGGGGCTCAGCGTGACGGTCATTCTTTCGCCGCTGCGTTCGAGGACGAGCGTCGCTTCCGCGCCGCCGGAGGCGTTTATCAGCGAGGCGACGTCGCTGTTTTTAGCGAGGCGCACGCCGTTGACGGTTTTCAGCAGGTCGCCTTTTTCTATTCCGGCTTCGAGGGCGGGATTCCTGCTCCCCCGCTCCGTTTTGACGTCGCTGAAGCCGACGACGATGAGCCCGTTGGTATACATTTTCAACCCGAAGGCGTCGCCGCCGATGACGACGGAGTTCTCCGGCACCTGCCTGAGCTTTACGGTTTTCAGCGGTATGACGCCGAACAGCCGCGCCGTGCCCGTGAAGCTTCCGCCGCCGAGCGAAGCGGCGGTCGCTTCGCCGTCCACGCGCACGCTTATCGACGAGCCGGCGATCTCAAACTCCGACTTATCCCTGACGTAATACTCATCCGCGACCGTTCCGCGCAGGTAAAACCACGCTCCCGCGAGCGCTCCCAGCACAAACAGCGCGGAAAGGAATATAACGGTCATCTTCTTTTTCAAAAAAAATCACCTCTACGGGTATTCTGCCCGCAGAGGTGAGATTTATTTTATCTGAACTTTTTGAAAAGCGCGATTATCACCGAGCCGACCGCGTTTCCGGCGGTTACGATGAGAACGTAGACGGCGGCGGCGGGCGACCAGGCGTTCGCGGCGGAAATGTAATACATATCCGCAATGCAGTGGTTGAAGCCCGCGACGATGAAGACGGCTATCGGCAGGATTACCGCGACGGTCTTCATAAAGCCGCTCTCGACCGTCTTGAAGGTATCGACCGCGAGGAACATCAGCATCCCGCAGAACACCGCGAGAATGAAGGTGCTGTACCACGCGTCGCCGAGCTTCGCTTCAACGGAGGCGGTCACCGCTTCGCTCATCTTATCGAACATACACGTCGCGCGGATGCCGCAGCCCGCGATAAGCGCTCCGCAGAGGTTGCCCACCCATATCTGCGCGAGCGTTTTCCATGTGGATTTGTCCTCCACGACGTAACCTATCTTGCCGGTGAAAAGGTTGAACTTCCATACGCAAACCATAAACAGGCCGAGCGCGAACATAAACGCGCCGAGCAGCTTGTTCGGGCAGATCATATAGACGGTGCCGCCGATGCTTATCATAAGCCCCGCGGCGATCGCCTGAACGAATGTTTTCGCTTGTTTCAGCATATTTTCACACCCTTCGTATTTGATGCTTTGATATTAGCACATTTCGGAAAAAGTTGCAAGCGTTTACGAATAATTCGCCGGCGCTTGGCAAATAATCCCTTTGAAACCCAAAGAAAAGGACTGATGAAAATGACAAAGACGCGTCTGGCGGTCATACTTACCGTTATTCTGCTGCTCATATCCGCGTTCGCGGCGGACGTTTCCGTTTTCGCGCGCGACTGCGAGGAGCTGCGCGGCGACGTGCTGCGCCTGCACGTTATCGCGAACTCCGACTCCGAAGCCGATCAGGCGGTCAAGCTCGAGGTCCGCGACCTGCTGCTCGGGGAAACGAAAAGCCGCGTCGGAGACGCGGCTGACAAATACGATGCCGAAAACTATTTCCGCGAAAACGCGGCGGCGCTGACGGAGAAGGTCAACGCATTTCTCGCGGAAAAAGGCTTCGCCTACGGCGCAGAAATCTCGCTTTCGCGCTCCTACTTCGAGACGCGGGAATACGACGGCAACACGCTGCCTTCCGGCGATTACGACGCGCTGAAGGTGGTGCTCGGCAAGGGCGAGGGTAAAAACTGGTGGTGCGTTCTCTTCCCGCCGCTGTGCGTTTCCGCCGCCGACGGCGACGAGCTTCCGGCGCGGGAGTACAGTCTTATGCGGAGCGGGAGCGGAACGGGTTATAAAATCAAGCTGAAGGTAGTCGAATGGTTCCGATTCCTTAAAAACCTTTTCAGCTAAAGCGGATCGCCGCGGCCGCTTATGAATCGCACTAATAGTTGTTCAGGACCTTGCGGTAAGAATCGAGAATCTTTTTGCCGTATTCCGTATCGGCCGCCCAGTTGCCGCCGCCGAGGTCGTTCCAGTCAGGCGCACAGCCGCGTTTAACGAGTCCGAAGCGCGGATCGATTTTGGTCGTTCCCGCGGGCAGCGGCAATTTGCAGGCGTAGGCGTAAAGGTGCTGTATCTGCGCTTCAACGCCGAGCGCGGCGGTTTCGAAGCGGCAGAGGGGGTTGCTTTCGGTTATGTAGCCGGTGACGCCCAGTCCGCAGAAGTTGTTATCCGACGGCACAACGTAGTATCCTTCCGGGCGCGGACCGTTGTTGCGGACCCATTTTCCGTCGATGTATTCATAGTATCCGTTCGGACGATTGAACTTGAACCAGCCCGTTTCGATTATCGCCTGGAGGTACGCTATATCTCCGCGCACGCCGTATTTCGCGCCGACGGAAAGGTAATATCCGATAAGCTCCTCGCAGGAGCACGTCAGGCGCATCGAGCTTATGTGCGACGCGGAGTACGCGAGGAGCTGCGACTTCGTCAGCACGCTCGCGCCGAGTATCGGGATAACGTCGCTCTGCTCTCCCGACGAAGCCGGCGATTCCCCAGACGAGCCCGAATACGTTTCCGCCGAGCCCGACGCGGAGGACGAGCCAGCTCCGGAGACGGACGATGAGCTCGCCGAAGAAGATGACGAGCGCCTTTCGGAAGCGCCCGACGAGGAGGTTTCATCACGGCTTTCGCTGTCCGAGTCGCCGGATCCCGTTTCATCCGAAAGCGCGTCCGCTTCCTTCAGGTTGAACGAGAAGCGGGCGCCGCTGTTTTTCGAGCTGCTCACCCTTGCGTTCGCGGCGACGATTTTCTGGATCTTCCCGTAGTCTGCCACGTAGTTATTCTCGCTGAACGCGAAAAAGGTGAAAACGGCGACGCCGAAAACAAGAGCCGCCATAACGCCGCTTAGTATTCTTACCATACGCTTTGTTTTCGGTTCCGTAAACGCCGCCCCCTTCCCTCTTTCGACATAATATAACACAAAAACGCGCCGTTGTCAAAGTTATTATCTTCCTGAGTGTTAAAACCGCGGGCTTCGGCAAAATCGGGGTTGTAATATCGGCGGAAATATCGTATAATTAGCGTATGGCTATTTACATTCTGATTGCCGCCGCCGCGGCGTTCCTCACGGCGGCGCTGATCTCCACCTTCAAGCTACGAACGACGCGGCTGGAGATCCCGCTCCGGAACCTGCCGGACGAATTCGACGGCTTTAAGCTCGTCCACATATCCGACCTGCATAACGCCTCCTTCGGCAAGGGCAACCGGAGGCTTGTTTCGCGTATAAAGAAATGCGAGCCCGACTGCGTGATGATGACGGGCGACTTCGCGGGCGGCGTTTCGTTCGAGCGCCCGGAGAGGGGCGCTTCGCACAGGCTGTGCCTCGCGCTGAAGCCGCTGCCGGTATACGTTTCGCTCGGCAACCACGAGCTGAGGCTCGTTTACCGGCATCCGGACCTGCTTGAAAAGCAGATTGCCGACCTGCACGAAACCGGCTGCGTACTGCTCCACAACTCGGCGTGCAGAATAGAAAAGAACGGAGCTCACATCAACCTTTTCGGGCTTTCGCTCGAGGGAGCGCGGCACAAGGGCGTTCATCCGTTCCGCATACCGGAGGGCACCCTCGACGGAACGCTGAAGCCGGTCGACGGCGAAGTGAACATACTTATGGCGCACATTCCGCAGTTCTTCCCGCAGTACGCGGACGCCGGCTACGACCTCGTGCTCAGCGGGCACATACACGGCGGCATCGTGCGCATCCCCGGACTCGGCGGCGTGTTTTCTCCGACGCGGCGGCTTTTCCCGGAGTATTGCTACGGGCTTTATGAACGCGGAAGGACGAAGATGTTCGTCACCGCGGGGCTCGGACGGGCGTTTATCCCGCTGCGGTTTCTCTGCCGTCCGGAAGTTGCCGAAATAGTCTTGAAAAAAGCCGAATAGCGATGTATAATTGATTATCAGACTTTTTACAGGCGGATGATAAAGTGAAGCTCAAAACCCTTATGATTTTTATATTGATACTCGCGCTGGTTTGTATCCCCTGCCTCGTTTCGCTCGCGGAGGGCGATTCGGAGAGCTCGCCGACCGAACCGGCCTCTTCCGAGAGCACCGAGATCGAATCGTCAAGCAGCGACGAGCCCGGCTCCGACAGCTCCGACTCCGAAGCCGCCGAACCCGACAGCTCCGAGCCGGACGAATCCGACTCGTCCAAACCCGAACCAAGCAGCTCAAAGCCGGAATCAAGCTCGTCCGGCTCGCGTTTCACGGGCGATCCCGTGAAGGGCAAGACTCCGAAATTCGCCGACCTCGAACTCGGCGACTGCGACCCGGACGACGGAAAGGATTTCAAACTCGAGCCGGAAGAAAACGGCAAATTCAGCGAAGTCGTCATACGCAACACGGAAGCCAAGGGCATGAAGGGCAACGATAATTTCCGCATAGAGTTTGAGGACTGCGAGTTGTGGCTGCCTATCGAGATCCCCGCCTCCTGCGTCGAGGATGACCATATCAATTCAAAGCTCGTCGTTTCATACGGTCCCGCCGATGAATCCGTACTCGACAGGGTTTCTTCCGCGATAAAGTCTTCGCATATACTGCAGGACTTTACCCTGCTTATGACCGCTTACGATATGAAGGGATACCCGACGGAGCTGAATTCTTTCGACGGCAGGATCAAGTATATTTACAATATCAACGCCGCCTGCGTCAACTGCTACAAAAGCGACGGCAAGCTTGCGCTTATGTTTTATAACTCCGAAACGCGCACCCTCGAAAACATAGATTACGAAATCGACGCGGATAACGCGAAGCTCACCGTCTACTCCTCGGGCTCCGGAAGCTTTTTCCTTATCAATTCCAACGATATAGACGTTTCGACAACCATCAAGCTGAATTCGAACGCGCCGTTTCTGAAGGTCGTGCTGTTCGCGGGAGCGGCTATGTCGATCGGCGCTTCCGTCGTGCTCGCGGCGCTGATAATAATCAAAAACAGGAAGGGCAAATCCGCAAAATCGGGCAAACATTCGGCGTGAATCGGATTTTTTTGATGAAAATTGAAATTC
>JAFTEJ010000080.1 GCA_017453725.1 Clostridia bacterium
AATAAATCTGCACGAATGATAATACAAGCCATCTCAACAAATCAACCACCGCTGTCATTGCGAGGAGCGCCGCTGTTCCGGCGCGACGCGGCAATCCGTTCCCCTTCGAATAAAATACCTGCTGTATCTTTGTTTCAGGAGACGCGGATTGCCACAGCCGCGTTACGCCCGCAGCGAATTCAACGTATGATACTGCGGCTTCGCAATGACAGAGGTGGGAGTTTCTTCGGGCGGGCTGGAATGTAGTTTCAGCAACCAAGTTTGTTTTTGCCCTCCGGGATCCCTCATCACCCCGGCAGAGCCGGGGAGCTTCCCCCACGGGGAAGCCCAACCGTAAACGTCGCTTCGCGGGCTGGAATGATTTTTCGGGCGTAACTATAACGAAGACGGCGGGGGAACAAGCCCCCGCCCTACGGTGTTCGGTGCGTTTCATTCGCGCGAAGCGTGACGCCGCAACGTTATCGATTATTTGTGTTCGGTGCGTTTCGTTCGCGCGAAACGTGACGCCGCAACGTTATCGATTATTTGTGTTCGGTGCATTTCGTTCGCGCGAAACGCGACGCCGCAACGTTATCGATTATTTGTAGACCACGTCCCAAAAGATGCCGCCTTCTTTTTCCCAGCCTGCCGAGCTTGCAAGCTCCTGAACGTCAACGTCTTCAAATGTGGAAAGGTCGAAGGATCTGACGTTCTGTTCGCCGTAACCGAGATGGTAGACGTAGAAGCAGCCGTCGATGAACAGGCCGCGCATAGCTTCCGCGCCTTCACCGAGGTCGACCCTCTTTGCAAGCGTGAAGCTCTGTCCGTTCCAGGAAATGATAAAGTAGTCCGTCCTGAAAACGTCGTTGTCCCAGCTCTCCGTGCCAAAGCAGATGATGCCGCGGTCGGCGTCGGCGAGTATGGCGTGGCGCTCATAGAGCGCGTCGCTGTACATAGCGTGTGGAATGACGAAGGTGGAAAGCTCGGTCATCGCGCCGCTTTCGTCCTCGGAGAACATCGACAACTTGATCTCGCCTTCGTCGGTCTGTCCGAAGCCGAGCATCAGACTGCCGAAACGCTGCAGATAGTCGGAATGTCCGGGCAGCTTGAGCTCGTCGACTATCCTCGGCGCCGCCGGGTCGGAAAGATCGACGTGGAAAAGCGGATCGGTCTCGCGGTAGGTGACAAAGTATCCGTTCGCGCCCTCAAAGCGGCAGGAATATATCCTCTCGTCCGGCGCGAGCTTTTCAAGCTTGCCGGTCACCTTCATCGCGGAGTCGAGCACGTACAGCTGATTGTACATTTCGTTTCCGGAGCCTTCGCTTTCGATATAGAGGCGCATGGTCCCGGTCTCGTTGCCGTTGTCGTCGTATACCGGCTCGTAATAGTAGTTCGGCCACTCGTCGCCTTCAAAGTTGTCCCAGTCGTACAAGGGATACTTTTCGTACACTTCCTTGTCGTTTTCACCGACTTCGCGCCATTTGTCGACCGATTCGTAGTTTCTCACGCTGCAGACGACCCGCAGATATCCGTCGTACTCGTCCATCGAAAGGCTGTTGAGCAGGTGCCCGTCTACCTTTGCCGACCCGACAAGCGAAAGCCCGCCCGCCGTCGATATCTTTAAGATCTCGGTGCAGCTGCTGTCGCTGAAGGTGGTGACGGTGAAGCCGTCCTCCTGCGTTTCGACGCTGCTTGAATCGTACTCCGTCCTTGAAACGTATATGTTCTCCTCGCTCTGGTACATCAGATCCCCGGTGTAGCCGAGAAGCGAAAGGTTGGACGTGACCGCCGCGCTTTGAACGTCGATCTCGGCTAAATTGAGGTATTTGCAGTCGTTCTCGCCCTCGCCGTACACTATACAGCCCGGCTCGACCAGCGCGGAATCGCCGTTTGCGCATATCGACGGGATAAAGGTCTCCGGGATGTCCGCGTCGGAGTTGTAGTACCAGTCGGAAGCGGAAATATACAGCTTTCCATCCTTTAAGCGGCTGGAAATGCCGCTGCCGCTGATCGAAGCGGTGCCGACGAGCCGCGGCTCCGCCTTATCCGCGATATCGTATATCGCCGTGAAATAGCTGTCGTGGTTGAAATAGCGGTACGGTATGCCGACGTAAATATCGCCGTCGATCTGGATATCGTTAGGCTGATCTTCGCCCTTTGCTCTCTCGTACGCGCGGATAACTATGACCAGCCTGTCGCCGTCAAGGTAAATTTCCGGCGTCCCGTAGGTACGCAGGACCTCGCCGGACCCGACGACGTATCCGTTTTCGTCGACGTAGTCAAAGCTTGACGCCTTCTCCATCACGCCGTCCTTCGCGGAGATAACGGTCACCGCGCCGTGTCCGACCGCGTAGACGTATTCGCCGTCCGTCTTTACAAGGTCCGCCTCGTCGATCCCGGCGACCTGGACGTTGGTTTCGGAATGTCCGCTCGGCTTTTCTATCACTTCGCCCCTGGAGTTTTCCGTTTCCGTGGGCGCTTCCTTTACGCCTGTGGACAAGTCGTTCGAGACCGCGCCGTCCATCGTTACGCCGTATTTGCTGACGTTGTAGTCGCGCCCGTTTTCTTTGATATGGCTGAAAATATCGCCGTAGTCCCGCCCGACCGAAAGCCCGGCGGACTCCGTGACGGCGGGATCGACGGTGGGCGCCTTGACCGGGTCGCCGCCGACCAGCTTATAGGCGGTTATCGTGCCTAAGCCGATAACCAGCGCAAGCGAAAGCGAAGCTATCCGCGCGGCTATCCCGCGCCTTCTCTTCTTCTCGCGTTTGACTTTTTCCAAAACCTCTCCTGTCATTTCTTCATATGTTTTCATCTGTAAAGCCCTCCTTTTCGAGCATAGCGCGAAGCGCACTTCTCGCACGAAAGATGGTATTCTCGGTCTGCTTGCGGCTTTTCTTCATCGCCTTCGCCGTCTCCTCATGGCTCATGCCCTCAAAATAGGTGAGGTACAAAGCGACGCGGTAGTCTTCGCAAAGCTCTGACATAGCGGCGTGCAGCCGCTTGTCGCGCTCGGTGTGTATCACGCGCTCCTCCAGAGTCGAAAGGTCCGCCGCCTCCTCCGGATCAAGGGAGAGGACCTCGCCTCTACGCGCCCGCTTGCGGATAAGATCGACCGCCTTGTTGCGGCAGATGGCGTAAAGATATGTCGAAAGCTGGCTCTCGCCGCGGAAGGCCCGCTTTTTCAGCGCCAGAGCGACAAACGCGTCGGAGACTATCTCCTCCGCGTCGCCGGGGTCCTTTACAAGCCCCGCCGTGAAAAATAGCAGCGAGTCAGCGTA
>JAFTEJ010000081.1 GCA_017453725.1 Clostridia bacterium
ATACCATCCTTTTCCGCACGGGCGGATATATGATAACCGCTAAAGCCGCGGCGGAGACCTTCAACGGCCGCGAACTGACTATGGATGAGATAACGCGCGTCGTTTTCCCGATTTCGGCAGGCTGATCGGCGTCGCACATTTCCAAAAAACCTCAAACAGGAGGCTCTTATGAAAAACATACTTGTTCTTGAAGACGAAGCGACTATACGCGACTTTATCGTCATCAACCTGAAACGCGCGGGCTACGACATCGTCGAGGCTTCCACCGGAGAGGAAGCGCTGAGCATTATCGAAAGCAAGCCCTCCGGATTCGCTCTTTACCTTCTCGACATAAACCTTCCCGGCATCGACGGCTTCGCGGTTTGCCGCGCCATCAGAGAGCGCACGACCGATTCCGGCGTCATTATGCTCTCCGCGCGTTCGCAGGAGATAGACCGCGTAAGCGGACTTATGCTCGGCGCCGACGATTACATAACCAAACCCTTCTCCCCCTCCGAGCTCGTCGCGCGCGTCGACGCGCTTTACCGCAGAGTCAGCGGAAAGTTCGAGCGTTCGGAACGTGCCGGAGAGGATTTCCAGTGCGGTCGTTTCAGGCTGATAGGCCTGACGCGTACCCTCGTCAAGGGCAACGAGCGGGTCGAGCTCACGCAGGTAGAGTACCTTATGCTCAAGCTCTTCTTCGAGAACCCCGACGTCGCGATAAGCCGCGAGAGCATTTCCGACGCGGTCTGGGGCGACGGCTATCACAGCGACCTTAAGGTCGTTGACGTCAACATACGCAGACTTCGTATGAAGGTCGAGGACGATCCCTCCGATCCGAGGACCATAATCAAAGTGTGGGGGTACGGCTACAAGTGGGTTTCAAAATCCTGAGATCCGGAATAACCCGAAGATGGGTTATCAATATATTCACGATCGTGTTCGTGACGATATGCGTGCTTATCGTCGGGGGCTCTCTCGCCGTGCGCGGATACTACATTTCCTCCGCGAGGCAGGCGCTTATAAACAAGGCGGAAAGCGACGGGGCGTATTTCGAAAACCTTTATGCGAAGGAAACCGATCTGATCGAAAGCGTTCGCACATACGTTGAAAACTACGCGCAGAAGGAAAAAATCGAGCTGATGGTCGCCAACTCCGTCGGCCGCGTAACACTGACCTCGAGTGGCTTCGCCTCGGATACGGACTACCCCGAAGACGTGATGGCGGCCCTCGCCTCCGATACCGCCAGCTTCGTCGGCAGCAACTCCTACGGCGAAAACGTGATCGCCGTCTCGCGTTCGGTCAAGGCCGGCGACAAGGTAGCCTGCGTTCTGCGCTACGTTATTTCGATGCGCGGAATACAGGGAAGAGTGCTCTCGGTAATTCTTATGCTCTCTGGCTTCGGGATACTGCTCCTCCTCGCCTGCTACTTCTCCGGCAGATACTTTGTCAAGTCGATAATCAATCCGCTTTCGACGATAACCGAAACGACGAAAAAAATAGCGCAGAACGACTTCTCCGTGCGCATCGACGACAAGTACCGCGACGAGATCGGGGATCTCGCGCACGAGATAAACAATATGGCGGCGGCGCTCGGCGCTTCGGAAGCGATGAAAAACGATTTCACCTCCTCGATCTCCCACGAGCTGCTCACTCCGCTTACCGCGATACGCGGCTGGAGCGAAACGCTCTCTGACCCGAATATGCGCAGCGACGATATGATAGAAAAGGGCATGAAGGTCATCTCGGCGGAGAGCGCGAGGCTTTCGGCGATGGTTTCCGAACTGCTCGACTTCTCCCGGCTTCAGAACGGCAATATGACGCTGAACATGACCAAGCTCGACGTCGTCGCGGAACTTGAGGAGACTGTGCTTATGTTCGAGGAAAGAGCGAAGAAAAACAACATTTCGCTTATCCTCACCGCGCCGGAGACCTGCTCCCCCGTTTTCGGCGACGCGGCGCGCGTCAAGCAGGTCTTCGTCAACATCATCGACAACGCCATCAAGTATTCGCAGCCCGACGGCGGCAGAATCGAGATCAATCTTTTCGAGAAAAAGGACCGTGTCTGCATAATCATCGCGGACAACGGCATCGGCATTTCCTCCGAGGATCTGCCGAAGATAAAACAGAAATTCTTCAAAGGCGCCAGTTCACGCCCCGGCAGCGGGATAGGTCTCGCGATAGTGACGGACATAGTGAATCTGCACGGCGGAGAATTCGAGATAGACAGCGTACCCGGAAACGGTACGACGGTAATGGTAACCTTCCCGATAATGCAGACCGCTCTGCAGGACGGAGAATAATTCATATCAGAACGGAGAAAAAAGGTATGGCAAAGAAAAATAAAGTCTGCTATGCAAACGTCGGCGGCCAGGCGCTTATCGAGGGCGTTATGATGCGTTCGCCGGAAAAAACGGTCATGGCCGTCCGTCAGCCCGACGGGCGCGTCGTTATAGAGGACGTGCCGCTGAAAAAGCGCGGCAAGGTCTTCAAATTCTTCTCTAAGGTCCCCTTCATCAGGGGCATACTCGGCTTTCCCACCTCGATCGCGCTCGGATATAAATCGCTGATGCGTTCCGCGGAGCTGAGCGGACTCGAGGACCTCGAGGAAAGCGAGGAGCCCGGTAAATTCGAGAAGTGGCTCAACAAGGTCACCGGCGGCAATATCGTCAAGTTCATCAGCTGGGTGAGCATCTTCCTGAGCATCCTCATCTGCGTGGCGATTTTCATTCTGCTGCCGGGATTTCTCGCAAAGCAGCTCGGACTGCTCTTCTTCGGAAGCGAGGACTACCAGCATTTCGATACCTACGTGACGATCATCCACGCGGTGCTGAAGATAGTCATCTTCATAGGCTACCTCGCGCTCTGCGCCGTTATGAAGGACGTGCGACGCACGCTTATGTACCACGGCGCGGAGCATAAGAGCATACACTGCCTGGAGGCCGGCGAGGAGCTGACGGTCGAGAACGTGAAAAAGTGTTCGCGTTTCCATCCCCGCTGCTCGACGTCATTTCTCTTTGTAATGCTCGTTTTCAGCATCGCGTTCTTCGTGCTGCTGCAGCAGATATTCCCCTTCATCAACTGGGAAAACCTCCCGCTCCGCTACGCGGTGAATATCGTCTGCGTCCCGATAATAATGGGCGTCGGATTTGAGATAATCAAGCTGCTCGGCCGTTTCAACAACTGGCTGACGAAGATACTCGCCGCGCCCGGTCTTTCCATGCAGTTCTTCACGACCAAGGAGCCGGACGAGGCTCAGATAGAAGTCGCCATCGCGTCGCTCTGCGCCGCGCTCGGCAGAGAGGTCCCCAACTTCGACCGCTGCGAAAAGAAGGACGATGAAACGGCAGAAGGCAAAACCGGCGAAGCGCCAGCGGACGAAACCGCCGAAGCCTCCGGCGCACCCGCTTCCGAAGAAACGGCGCCGGCCGAGGAAGCCTCCGGAGAAGCGGTCGACGCCGCCGAGGAACGCGCCGATGCCTGACGTAAGGACGGCTTACGGTCGCATCCGCGAACTGCTCGACTCCCCTTACGTCGAAGCCCCGGAGTTTGAGGCGAAGCTGATACTCTGCGGCTTCACCGGCGGAGAACCCGCGGAGCTGCCGCTGAAATACGCGCTCACGCTTTCCGAAAACGACTTCGCGGAAGCGTGCGCGATCGCCGAAAAACGCGCGGCGGGAGAGCCGCTGCAATACCTTCTCGGGCAGTGGGAGTTTATGTCGCTGCCCTTTTTCGTCGGCAGAGGGGTCTTCATCCCCTCGCCCGATACCGAGCATCTCGCGCAGGCGGGGATCGACTTCGCGAAAAGCGCGGGCGGGCGCGTCCGCCTGCTCGATCTTTGCGCCGGAAGCGGCTGCGTCGGAATATCCGTCGCACACTATTGCGGAAACGTTTACGCCGACCTCGTGGAGCTCTATCCCGACGCGTTCGGCTATCTTGAACGCAATATCGGGCTTTCCGGAAACGACCGCTGCAACGCCGTCTTCGCTAACGCGCTGACCTTCACGAGCGAGGATAAATACGATATTATCCTGTCGAATCCGCCTTACGTCACCGCGGAAGAATACGCAAAGCTGCCGCCCGACGTCACGGCGCAGCCGGAAACCGCACTCACAGACGGCGGCGACGGACTGAAATACTACCGAGCCATCACGAAAAACGCCGTCGGACTGCTGAAGAAAGGCGGTATGCTCGCCTTCGAGATCGGTTTCAAGCAATACGAGCCGGTCAGCGAACTGCTTGCCGACGCCGGCTTCAGACATATACACTGCCGCCGCGACTACGCCGGCCTGCGCCGCGTCGTATCCGGCATACGCTGAATGAAAGGAAGACATCTATGAGAGATTACGCCGTCGAGCTTGAAAAACGCGCCGCCTACGTCAGGGAGGTTATGGAATCCGCTCACGCGAAGGGGATAGTCTTCGGAAACAGCGGCGGAAAGGACTGCGCCCTCGTCGGTATCATATGCCGCCAGGCAACCGAAAACGTGACGGGAGTTATGCTCCCCTGCGGCGTCGCGCGCCACTACGGAAAGGACGCAGACGACGCCCGCGCCGTCGCCGACAAGTTCGGCATACGCACGCTTTCAGTCGACATAACCGAGGCGAGAAACGCGATAGTTTCAGGTATACAATCCGTTGCCGAACCGACCTCCGGCGCATTGACGAATATCGCGCCGCGCCTGCGTATGACAACGCTATACGCTATCGCCGCTTCGACCGGATGCCTTGTCGCCGGCACCGGGAACCGCAGCGAACGCACGATGGGCTACTTCACAAAATGGGGCGACGGCGCCTTCGACCTCAACCCCATTTACGACCTTACGGTCACCGAGGTCTACGAGTTCCTCCGCTTTCTCGGCGCTCCCGCCGCGATAATCGAAAAAGCCCCCTCCGCCGCCCTTTTCGACGGGCAGACGGACGAGGAGGAAATGGGCATAACCTACGCGGAGATCGACGAATACCTGCTCCGCGGCACGGGAACACCCGAAAATATCGCGCGTATCGAAGCCGCCGTGCGGGCGAACGCGCATAAAATCAACCCCGTCAGGGTGTATAATCCCGACGGGGTAAGATAGACGGCTTCGCCGTCAGCGGCGCAGACGGAAGCTGTCGCACTCGGTATCGTAGCATTTCGTCGCCTTTCTGCCGGCTATGCTGACCGTAACCGCTTCGCATTCGCCCCGGCTGTTGTAGACGCAGCCGACCGCGTCGCACCCGACGTCGGTCGCCGGTTCGCCGTCGAACGAGTTGACCGAGTTTTTGGCGAACATCTTCCTTTCGCCGAACGACATACAGCAGGTCTCACCGCAGTTCGTCGCGTTTTTGCCCGCCACGTCGATTTTCGGCAGACAGCACTGCAGGTTTTCGTTATTCACGCATGTCCTCACGCCGCATCTGAGATTTGTCATACATACCTCCGATTATTCTGATACTATAATTATCTGCCGTTTGAGGCGCATTATACCCGTCTTATGGAGTGATCATTTTGAAGGATACGCTTTGGCTCGACGATGCGAAAAACGCGCTGGTGATCATCGACCAGACTCTGCTCCCGAACGAGGAGTTTTTCGCCGAGCTGACTACTACCGAAGAAATTGCCGACGCGATAAAGCGTCTGCGCGTTCGCGGAGCGCCCGCGATAGGGGTCGCAGCCGCCTGCGGAGCATATCTCGCCGCGAAGAAGGCGCTGCGCGACGGCGCGGATTTCTATCCTGCTGTGCGCGGCGCTATAGCGATCCTCGCCGCTTCGCGCCCGACGGCGCATAATCTCTTCTGGGCGCTTGAGCGTATGGAAAAAGCGCTTGCGTCAGCCGATACGCCCGCCGCTTCCGTTGCGGCCATGAAGGCGGAGGCGGAACGCGTTATCGATGAGGATATAGCATCCTGCACCGCGATAGGCGAATACGGCGCTCCCATTTTCCGCGACGGAATGCGCGTGCTCACGCACTGCAACGCCGGCCGGCTTGCCGCCGTTCGCTACGGAACCGCGCTCGCGCCGATATACCGCGCCGCCGAGAAGGGCGTTGCGCTGAAGGTTTACGCCGACGAAACTCGCCCGCTGCTTCAGGGAGCGCGGCTCACGGCTTATGAACTCTCTTCGGCCGGGATCGACTGCACCCTGCTCTGCGACAATATGGCCGCCGGACTTATGGCGAAAGGAGAAATCGACGCCGTTATCGTCGGGGGCGACAGAGTCGCCGCGAACGGCGATACCGCCAACAAGACGGGAACGCTTTCCGTCGCCGTTGCCGCAAAGCATTTCGGGATACCCTTCTACGTCGCGGTGCCTTATTCGACGATAGACCCCTCCTGCTCGACCGGCAGGGATATAGTGATCGAGCAGCGCTCGCCCGACGAGGTAACGTCGCTGTGGTATACAAAACCTATGGCCCCCACGGACGTAAAGGTTTACAATCCCGCCTTTGACGTCACTCCCGGCGAGCTGATAAGCGCGATAATAACCGACCGCGGACTGCTTCGACCGCCGTATCGTTTCTGATACGATTTTGTGACATAAACTCGGCTTTATTCGCCGCCCCTCCCTCCGAAGGAGCGGCGTTTCGCTTTTTTATTCGGTATTCAGCCGCGAAAAGCCCGATACTGAGCGGTTTTGGTAATCCATTCCCATATTTCTCACACGAGCGCTGCCGGAAACAATAAATATATGAAATAATTATTGCGCAATTATCACAAATCAGTAATAAAGTCACAGAGCGACAAGAATATTTAATTCTGCCGCTGTATTATAATTGTGTGTGATTATGTTCGATTCATATCATTTCGGACACCCACAGGAAAACCAAAATCTTCAAGGAGGAAAAAACATGAAAAAAATGTTAAGCACACTGCTTGCGTTTGCGATGATGCTGGCGTTGTTCAGCGGATTAGTCGTTTTCAACGCGTCCGCGGCTGAAGTGGAAATGCATATCCCCTTCATCAACCAGTACACACTCGCGCAGGCGCAGCAGATGGGAACAAGGAACACGTGGAGCAGCGGAAACAGTTCCAACGGCTCGGATTTCGTGTTCTCAAAGGACGATCAGGGCAGAACGGTCGTAACCGCGACCGTCGCTCCGGAGTTAAGTGAAGAATGGAAAGTTTCATCCATTTACTTTTCAACCGGAACGAGCGCAACGCCCTACACCAAGAACAACCTTATTGAAGGAATCGACATCTTCGGCGACGCCGAACTCTCCAACAAGTCCAAAATCGCGTTCAAGTGGGGCGGCGACGAAAACTTTACCGCCAACTTCTCCAACGCGAACCTTATGTTCGGCAGCGGCAGCGAGAGAACCGTCATTTCTCTCCAGAGCCCGACCAAGTCGAACGGCTACTACATTTACGACTTCTCCAAGATGAAGCTCAACGGCTATGACGAGAGCGGCATCGACACGATAGACAAGGCGTTCGACGGAAGGGTCAACACCCTGACATTCGCGATGGTCTTCAGGACCCCCGGCGTCCGCGTTTCATTCTGGCTCGAGGACGTTTACCTCGTCGGCACCTCCGACACGACCGTGCTCCATCAGAAGATCCGCGAGTCGAGAGAAGCCGGCGTTGCCGCTTCCCTCATAACTGCCGCGGAAAACGTTTATAAAAACACCGCCTCCTCGCAGGCCGACGTCGACGCGCAGGTCGCGATACTCAACGCAGCGCTGAGCGTCAACAAGGCCGCGCTCATCGAGCTCTATAACAACGTTTCCGAGCTCGACACCGCCGGTCAGTACGTCTCCGAGCTGAACGCCGCCCGCGCCGTTATCAACGATCCGACGGCGACGCAGGAGGACGTCGACGCGCAGGTCGCGATACTCACCCCCATCTACGAGGCGCTGGTCGAGGCGATCCCTCCCTTCGACAGAGGTTTCACCTACACCCAGCTCCCCGGCTTCCAGGATTGGGACGACGACCTTCTCGCGCTCTATAACGAGCAGTGCGAGCTGAAGGTCAACGGCACGACCGGTACTCACGCGGAGTTCTCCACTGAGCATCTCAGAGGCAAGGCGACCAAGTCGCTGAAGCTTATTATGAGCAGCTCACCCACCCCGAACACCTGGACCGTCAGCTTCTCCACCTGTGGCAACGCGGCGGATAAGCAGGCAGCCAGCCAGCTCGGCGACGTCCTCGGCGATTACGATACTCTTAAGGACATATTCAAGTTCGACGGTATCCGCATCGCGGTCGAGAACGCCAACGGCGACGAGCCCTCGCTCAACACCTGGGACGGCTCCAGCGAGCAGAAGGTCCAGCTCAGGATCGTCGGCTCCGGCACGCGCTCCTGGGACAACGGCTCCCTGCCTTATGTCACCAACACGCGCTACTACCGCGCGAATGACGCGGAGCTCGCGTATAACGCCGACTATTACGACGGATATTACTACTTCTTCTTCAAGGATTTCAACAGCGGCTGGGGCGGAAACGCTTATGAAAAGTATCTGACCAGCAACTGGAAGTATTCCAACCTTTACTTCCACCTCGCCACCGGCGGCATAAACGCCCCCAACTATACCGGCGGCGCGATCTATATCTCCGACATCCAGTTCTTCAACACTCCGCCGGAGCCGACTCAGGACAACCTCAAGAATCTCGTCGGCAGAGCCAACGAAATGGACGCTTTCGGAACCTATTACGACGTCATCTCCGAAGCGAGCCTCATCGCTTCCAACGCCGCCTCCACCGCCGGACAGATCCAGCCCTACGTTTACGAGCTGCTCGATATAATTACCGGCCTCGAAAAGAAGGAGGAAGCGGCGAGAGACGAGCTTGATAACCTCATCGATATAGCCGACCAGCTCGGAATGTACGTTTCTTCCGATCCTAATTTCGACGCTATTCTCGAGGCTGATCAGGCGCTCCTGAACAACTCTTTCACTTACGCCACCATAGCGTATCACATCAACGTTGTCAGAGGCGCGCTCGCCGGCGTGATATTCGGCGACGACCTCGCGCCGCTGATGAGCGATTTCTACAGCGCCTGGCGCTATAACTACACGCCCGCTTCTTACGCCGCGTTCGCCCGCGCCGTCAACGACGTCTGGGCCGATCCCGAAAACGTCGATGAAGACGCCGCCTACGCCGCTGTCAGCACCGCGGCCGCAGCGCTTGAAAAGACGAGAGTCAACGTCTCCGACGAAAGCTGGTTCGCCGACTGGACGACCGAGCAGGTGCAGGAAGTCGTAGCCCTCAACTCCGATAAGCTCTGCGACTCCATCGGCGACGGACTCAACAGGGAGAACGTTTATAACAACGGCGACTTCTCCAACAACGCCGTCTTCACCGCCGGCGACGGCTGGTTCGCGATGACCGCGACCGCCGCCTTCAATAAGAAGGAAATCGGCTGGAAGAATCTGGACAGAAGCGGCGACGGACCCTCGGGCAACACTATGGACGGCTATCCCGCGCTCAACTTCACCTCCATCAAGAACTACGGCGGTATCCGCCTGAAGCTCGAGGTGCTCGACGGCGCCGCCGACAGGTTACTGATCGGTATTTCCAACTGCAAGAATCTGACCAGAGAAGATTACGCGCTCAGGATAAAGCCCGAATACGTCGACGACGAGGGCTACATCAACATCCCCTTCACCTACTTCCAGAAGGCCTCGTGGACCAGCGCTAAGTTCGCGACCGAAGAGCTCGACGAAGTCATCGTCTTCATAGTCGAGGCTTACAACGTGACCAACGGCACCACCGTCAAGATCTCCGACGTCAGAGCGTATTCCGAAATACTCATCTCCGACAGCAAGCTCGACCTGTTCAACCTCATCAACGAGGCCGCCGGGCTCGACAAGACCGGCAGATACGCAGACGCGATCGCCGAGGCAAATATGGTCCTCATTGACGACGCCGCGACCGCCGAGCAGATCGACAACGCCGAAGCGCTCCTCAACGCGGTCATCGAGTCCGCCACATACGCGGGCGAGGAAGGCTACTACTACGACACCGTCTCCCTCCCCTTCTTCCAGGAGTGGACCGCCGAGGATTGCGAAGATCACAACGAATGCGTCAATCAGAGCGAGGTCGCCATTTCCAACAAGTGTCTCGTAGGCGACGCCTTCCAGTCCGTAGCAGCCGACGACTTCGGAGCCAACGGCTTTACGGTTTCCAACTGCAACGCCGGCGAGGACGCCAACTCCGAGCCCGCGTTGGGCAACCCCTTCGAGGGCTTCGAAACA
Source organism: Clostridia bacterium (assembly GCA_017453725.1). Classification (GTDB taxonomy): domain Bacteria; phylum Bacillota; class Clostridia; order Oscillospirales; family RGIG8002; genus RGIG8002. Next base: position 10,151 of record JAFTEJ010000081.1, read on the forward strand.
GACTTCGAATATTACGACGGTATCCGCTTCGCGGTCACAAACAAGTACGGCCTGACCCCGACGCTGCCGGATAACGCGCACGTCGTCTTCACGCTCTACGGCAACGGAACGGTCGCGAACGCGCCCTCCTTCACCGCCGACTATGAGCTCAGCCTGATAAACCGCGACGCCGATTACATCTACGTCCGCTTCAGCGATATGGTCGCCAGCTCAGGAACGGTCCCGACCTTCGCCGAGCTCGACCCCTCGAAGCAGGCGAACTACACGCTCTTCACGCTCAAGCTGACCGGTTCCAGAATCGTCAGCGAAAACGGCGGCGAGCTCTACTTCTCCGACGTCCAGTTCTTCAGCAAGAAGCAGATCCTCCCGCGCGACGAGCTCATCCAGCTCATCGAGAACGTCAAGAAGCTCGACGTCGATCACCTCTTTGACGACGACATTATCGATGCCGAGAGACTGCGCGACAACATCAGAGCGACTCAAGAAGAGATCGACGAGATGGTCGAATGGCTCACTCAGATATTCGAAGCGCTCGTCGACAACGGCGATTTCGATTCCGATGACGTTGTCGCCTCCTTCGGCGCGGTCGCCGATCCGCTCGTCAACAAGGGCGAAGGCGCCACCAAGCTGCTGATGATAGGCAACAGCTTCTCCTGGAACGCCTACGAATACATCAATCAGAT
>JAFTEJ010000082.1 GCA_017453725.1 Clostridia bacterium
AAAAAGCGGTATCCATCCTCCTGACGGTCGCGATGTGCATGGGAATGCTCGTTGCAATCGTCCCGACGGTTTCGGCAACGGGACCGGAATTCACTCCGGGCGTCGTTTACTACGAAAACGACTTCAACGACCCGGCCCTCGCGTCTCTGGTGGACTACGACCTCGCCGCGGCGATCGGTTGGAGCGCACCGTGCGCGACGCAGACGATGCTGATCCAGGACGGCAAGCTCCGCATCGTCGCACAGGCGACCTCGACCGGCGTCAAGAACTCCGGCACCTGGGCGAACGACCAGACCTACGTGATCGTGCAGGACGCGCGCATCGCACAGGGCACGACCGTCATCGAGTACAAGTTTACGTACGTGGAAAGAACCGCCGACGTCGTGGTGACGCCTTCCAACAGCGTGACCAAGACCATCCCGAACGACGGGATGTTCCTCTCGCATTTTGCCGCGATCCGCTCGAGTACGGGCTGGGAGAACTTCTGGCAGGCGGCTCCGCTCTGGGAGTGCGGATATACGGACGCGGGCTTGGCTCTGCGTCTTGACAACGCATGGTGCGGCGGCGACAACTTTAACGTTTCGATCCCCCGCGAATGCGGCGCCGTCGCGACGCAGTCGGGATACGTCTGGGACTACTGGACGACGGTCGCCGACGGCGGCTTGACCGACCAGACCGTTCTGGGAACCGAATGCACGGTGAAGATCGTTGCCGATCCCGAAACGGGCGTCAGCACCTGGCTGAACGGTGTGCTGATCTCCTCGCTCAAGGACAGCGCCAAGAGCGCGTGGACTTCCGCCAACGCGGCGAAAGCCATTACCGATATGCTCGGTCTTTACGTCAAACCCGGCGTGGACATCCTGATCGACGACGTGAATATTTACGCACCCGCCGGCGAGGAAGAACCGGAGACTCCCGCCCCCGCGGCCGCTACTGCGAGCGGTGCGGTCTACTATGAGGAAGACTTCGACGATCCCGCGTACGCGGCCCTCGTCGACTCCGACCTCTCCACGGCGATCGGTTGGAGCGCGCCGAACGCCTATCAGACGATGATGATCCAGGACGGCAAGCTCCGCATCGTCGCGCAGTACACCCCGGGCGGCGTCAAAAACAGCGCGGGATGGGCGAACGAGAACGTGTACCGGATCGTGACCGATCCGCGCATTTCCAAAGGCGCCACCGTCATCGAGTACAAGTTCACCTATCAGGACAAACGCGGACAGGATGACGTCACGGTGACGCGCGCTTCCGACAGCGTGACCAAGACCGTCAAAAACGACGGTCAGGCGCTCCGGCAGTACGCTGCGTTCACGTCCGTCGACGGAACCGGCTACTGGCAATGCCCCGTTCTGCCGAACGGTCAGTACGATTGCGGACGTTCCCTGTACGACAACGGTTGGAAGGGCGACACCTTCTTCAAGTACACCAACGCCACCTACGCTCCCACGGCGGCAAGCTACACCTACGATTACATGGATGACCCAACTGCCGGTACGACGACGGGCGCGTCCATCATGGGCGCGGAGCACACCATGAAGATCCTCGTCGACCCCGATATTGCGGGCATCAGCGTCTGGCTGGACGGCACGCTCGTGACCTACATGAACCGTGACAACGGTCAGGCAGGAACGTGGATCGCGTCCGAGGCCGCGGCGGTGATCACCGACACGATCGGTCTGCGCGTGCAGCCGGGCATGGATATTCTGATCGACGACGTCAAGATTTACTCCTACGTTCCCGAACTCGTCATCAGCGAGCTCTGCATCTACGCCAAGGAGGGCGGCGACAACTACGGCAACGGTCGCGGCTACCTGTTCAACTGGGCTGAAGTGACGAATACCTCCGATTACGCGATCAACGTGTTCGATTACGCGCTGTTCCAGGATCACACGCCTCAGGCGTCGGCGACCAACGGCAAGTACAATCTGAATTTCACCGCGGACTGGGATAAGGACGTTGCCTTCCTGTATCCGGGAGAACACACGTTCGGCGCCTACAGCCGGTCCTACACGAACCCCTCCTATGAGGAAGGCGTTCTGCAACCGGGAGAGAGCGCGATGATCGTCATCCCGAAGAACGATTACAACGGAAGCGCCTACGTCGGTCAACCCGGCGTTTCGATGAAGACGGTCAAGGAGTGCGAGGTCTACTATTGGGGACAGACCGCCGGCTCGGAGATCAAGACCTTCTACGCTTCCAGCGACAACGATTTCGGCATCTGGTTCAGCGGCGGTTGGTTCGTTCTCGGCGTCACGAAGGTGACCAACACCGGTTCGGACAACGCGGGCAACTATAAGCCGGTCGCGGAGATGTCGAAGGGCAGAAACGGTCAGTTCGGCAACCTCGAGAGCATGGTCCTGCTCAACTATTCGGACGCCGACGGAGCTTGCTGGGGAATCGGCGCCAACTCCACGCGCTGCCCCACCAACGCGTTCGCTTACACCCAGTCGATCGAGATCGGTTACTGGAACGCCAACGGCGGAAGCCGGTTCTGCGGACAGCTGAAATATACTGTGAACCAGACCCGCGGCAGCCGCAACGCCACCCACAGCCTCGGTGAAGTCCCCGAGGACATCCGCCGCAACGTCTGGGTGTCGGTCGAAGGCGTGAACGGCGCAAAGACCGCCTACAAGGGCACCTGGGGCGTCGCGTTCGATCTTCCCGCCGCGGCGGAAGTCCCGGATTACCGGTTTGAGGGCTACACCTTCAACGCGGGCACGGTGACGAGCATCGCCGCGGAAGACATGACGGCCTCCGAGATCGCGGTCAAGGCGATCTATAAGACCGTCCTCCCGACCTACGCCGGATACCAGGTCTCCGACGTGAGCGAAGGAAAATACTCCGCCCGGTTCGTCGCTACGATCAACTATCTGGAGGACGTCTCCTCGGTCGGCTTCATCATCCGCGCGCAGTACACCAAGGATGCCGCTCCGGTCGACAAGACGGTCACGAAGTATTGCTCCTACGTCTACACCTCGATCCTCGCGGCGGGCAACTCCGTCACGGCGGAAGAGCTCGGCGGCAACTACGTCTTTGCGCTCCACATCGACGACATTCCCACGGACGTCGGTGCGATCACCTTTACGGTCACGCCTTATTACCGCGTCGGGGAGAGCGACGTGATCGAGAGCGTCGCGCAGACGGTCGTCATCAGTTGATCTGTGATTGGAACGTAACGGTTACGATGTTACAGAAAAGGAGATTTTGAAACATGAAAAAATATGATTCTCCCAGCATCAGCTTTATGATCTGCGGGGACGTGATCGCCACGTCCGTCCCGCCGGTGGCAGCGAACTACGAGGACGTTCAGGACCGGATCAGTTTCGATAAGTTCTTATAATCCGTCAAACAACCTTGACCCGGGCGCTCCGGCGCCCGGGTCACGCGAAAGGAAAGGCAACTATGAAGAAACTTTGGATCTTTCTACTCGTTCTCGCGCTGACGCTTCCGTTCGCCGTGTCCTGCGGATCGCCGGACGCCAAACCCGCCGTCACCACCGAATCCGGGACCGACGGGCAGACGACGGCTGTCACAGGGGAACAGGGGACCGACGCGCAAACAGCGGCGCTCACCACCGAAGCGCTGACCGAAGCCGTTTACGACCCGGATATTCTGGATACGCTTCCCACCGCCCGGTACGGCGGAAAGGAATTCAAATTCGGGCTTTATAACAGCCAGACCTACCAATTCAACCTTGAAGGGATCAACGGCAACCAACTGGACGACGCCCTTTACCGTTGGGTACAGACCATCAGCCGGCGGTATGACGTCGATTTCGCGATCGAATCCGGCAAGTGGTTCAAAAACGTTTCCGCCGAAATTCTGACGGGAACGTCGGAGATCAATCTCTACGGCGGCAACGCGTATGAGGTTTACATGGTCATCTCGCAGGGGTGCTTCCGCGACTGGAACGCGCTCAACCCGGCAATGATCGACCTGACCGCGAAAAGATGGGACCGGACGCTGAACGAATCCGCGACCTTCAACGGCAAGCTCCTCGCCGCGACCGGAAGTCTCGGCGTTTCCAAACTCCTCTCGACCACCGCGCTTTTCTACAATACCGAACTGCTCATGAAGAACGGCGTCGACGAGACCGAACTTTTCGAGTTGGTCGACAACTACGAGTGGACCTTTGAGGAATTTGAGAAGCTCGTCAAAGACATCTATTTCGACAACGACAACAGCAACAGCAAATCCGACGGCGATCTGTTCGGCTATTACGCCGTGGACGGCAACTCCATGGACGTCTGGTTCCCGTCCTTCGGGATCCACCTGACCGAACGCGACGAGGAAAACCACACCATCATCCCCACGCTGTGGAGCGATGAAAATCTGGAGAGAAACAACGGCATTCTGGAAAGGCTCGGACAGGTTTTCCACGGCTACGACAGCATTTTCGTCGGCGGTTACGATCATCCCGGCGACGCGACCAAATTCGCGAACGGCGAAGCCGCTACGGTCACCGTCCCGTTCAGGAACGCGCTGACCCTGTTTTCCTCCTCGATGGGGACGAGCGCCTACGGGCTGTTGCCGACCCCCATGCTGGACAGCGATCAGCACGCATATTACAGCAATCTGAACGACCAATACTGCATCTGGGGCATCCCGACCTCTCTGCCGGAATCCGAACTCGATTTCACGGCGCACATCGCGGATGCGCTTGCCGCCGAATGCTCGGAAACCGTTTATTACCAGTATTACGACAAAGCGCTGAAAAACCGTTATTCCAAGGATGAGAACGTCGCGCGCATGGTGGACGTCACGATGAGCAACGTCGTTTTCGATACGGCAATGCAGTTTGGCGGGATGCTCGCCAAGGGCAAAACCGATATTACCTACGAGGGATATCCCTATATCCCCCGGAATATGCTCAAGTTCAACAAGCTTGATCTTTCGAGCGTGAAAGCGGAGATCGAAAACGCGCTCGCAGCGGACCTGCAGAAGGTTTACGACTGTTACAAATAACAATGTGGAAGAGTGCCGCACGGTTCCGTCCGGGTCACCGATTTGCGATACGCAAGAAGGATGGTCTGCCGTGCGGCATTTTTCCATCAGTGCCGTCAAAACCGAACAGAAAGAGGGAAAAGTTACATGAAAAAGAGTTTCTTTGCGGCAATTCTGCTTCTTTTGCTGATCGCCGTTCTCGCGTCCTGCGTGTCGAACAACCCGGACAGCGGGCAGAGCGGCGAACCGACCGGGAATACCGCCGACGCGACCGATCCTACCGCCGATGTCACCGGGGATGCCCCGGAAGTCACGGAAGAGATCGACCTCGCCGCGTACACGTTGATCCGCCCCGACCGCGCGCCGACCGCGTTGGTCAAACTCGGAGCGAACTTCAAGCGGGCGCTTGACGACGCTACCGGGAGCGACGTCGTGCTCAGCGACGACTATCTCGGCAGGGGAGAAACGCTCGATCCCGACGCGAAGGAGATCCTGATCGGGAAGACCAACCGCCCCGAATCGGAAGCCGTCTACGCGGAACTGGGCGACGCGTTCGCTTTCTGCGTCCGGAAGATCGGCAGCAAGCTGGTCGTCGCCGCTCCCACCCCCGAACTGATCGGAGAGGCGCTCGATTACCTCATGGAAATTTACGTCCTGCCCACCGGCGGCGACGGCAAGTTCACCATCAGGGAAAACCTGTCGTACCAAAGCGTGGAGATCCCCTATCTGGAGATCATCGACGCGCAGGGCGTTCCGCAGTATCAGGTGGTACGCGGGCAGAACGCATCCTCAAAGGTGATCGCCGCGGCGGTCGATCTTTTCAATCTTATCTCCGCGGACGCGCCGGATCAGGGGACTCTCACCACCGACTGGATCCGCCCCGGCAGAAAGTATGACCTCTCGGTCAAGTCCATTATCGTCGGCGACACGGAGTACGACTACTGCCGCACCCTGCGCGCCGGGAAATCGTATTTTGAGTGGCAGCTGGAGCAGACGGGAAATCAGATCTACCTGTTCGGTCTGGACGATTACAGCGTCGGTCAGGCGTGCGAACGCCTGAAGGAAATGATCGCGCGGGGGACGTATTCCGACGGGAGCAAAACCGTCCGCATCCGCAGCTTTGAGCCGGAAAAGGGCATTTACAGCGATTGGTGCGGGAATATCCCGATCTACGCGGGCGGAACGTTGGATTCCATCCGGGAATTTACCAACGGCTGTTTCCGCATCTATGTGACCGACACCGCGCAATCGGAATTTGACGCCTACCTCTCCGCGCTCGCGGGAAAAGGGTTTGAGCGCTACGCGGAAAACACGATCAACGGAAACGCCTATGTGACCTTCCGCAATGAAAAGGCGATGGTCCACGCGTACTATCTGCCGACGGTGAGGACGGCGCACATTCTCGTTTCGTCGGCGTCCGGCGCTGTGGAATACCCCACCGTCCTCTCCGATACCGCGGGAACCGTCCGTCGGACCGTTACCCTGATGGATATGGATTACGAAAAGCAAACGAACCATGACAACGGCGCGGGATTCGTGTTCCGGCTTTCCGACGGCAGTTATGTGATCATCGACGGCGGTCAGGAGTATGAGGCGGAAAAACTGTATCAATATCTCGCGGACAACAACGAGCGGGAGGATGGGAAGATCCTGATCCGCGCGTGGATCATTACCCACCCGGACGGCGACCACTACGAAAATTTCGTCGCCTTTACGGACAGTCATGCCAAGGACGTCGGCATGGAGTATTTCATCGCGCAGTTCGATAAGAGCTTCCAGGAGAATTTCCCGGTCGTAAACAAGAGGATCGCGGACTGCGTCCTGCGATACGGCGCGCGGTATATCGTCCCGCTCGCCGGACAGAAGATGGCGCTGGGCGAGCTGGAGGTCGAGTTCCTTTATACCGGGGAAATGCTCTGGCCGGACAGCAGCAGCGACCCGAACGACTATTCGCTCGCCTTCCGCGTCACCTTCGGCGGAAAGACCTTCCTGATGACCGGTGACATTCTGGAAAGACCGATCAAGATCATGAACCGTCTGTACGGCACGGCGATGCAGAGTGATTTTCTGTCCCTTCCGCACCACGGCCTCAACAAAGGTTCCGATTATAACACGCTCTTTGCGAACGTTGACCCGTCCTATGTATTCTTCAACACCGCAAGGGGGAAAGCGGCCGAACGGATCCGGAACAGCTCCTCTCTTACCTATCTGCTGAACTCCCTGCACGTGGAAAAATACTATGTCGCCGACGGCGGATATACCGTGATCAATCTGTCGGATCCGGACGACACCGAGCAGACCTACGCGCTCGCGGATTATTCCGATCGGCAGGATCACATTTCATGGGAGGCATTCAGGGAATGACGGACGAGCGGACGATCCTTTCGTATTTAGGAGAAGATACCAGACAATATGAATGCTCTGCCGGCAGACGGGGCTATTTCCGGTTGGTCACCGATTTCGGCGCCGCGGACGCGCTGGAAAAACGGCTGGCGGACGAAGGCTTTGCCCTTTGTTCGGACCGGTCTGCGGGACATCAGACCACCCGGCTCTGGCGGCGCGGACGCGAAACCGTGTTTGTCGCCCGGCAAGCCGGGATCGGCGCCCTGCGGGTGATCACGTCACAGGACGAGGAACTGTTTTTCGGGACCGAAGGGGAAGCGACCCGCCGCCCCGGCATGGTCCTGATCAACATGGATTATTCCATTCAGGATGCCCACGACAACGGCATGGGGATGGTCGTGACGCTTGCGGACGGTCGTTTCCTGATCTACGACGGGGGCTATCCGACCGAAACGGACGGATTGATGAACTACCTCGCCGCGCAGACGCCGAACGGAAAGAAGCCGGTGATCGCGGCGTGGGTGCTGACGCACTCGCACGGTGACCACTATCTCTGCGTCCTCGACTTTCTGAAGCGCTGTCCGGAAAGGGCGACCGTGGAACGCTTTCTGTTCTGCGCTCCGCCGGTTCTCAACGCGAGAGGAAAGAGTTGGGATGAGCCCTTCCTTGCCGAAGAGCTTCCTATCCTCGCCAACAAAAACGGGATCCCCTGCTTCTCGCCATACGAAGGTCAGACGCTCTCCTTCCCGGGCGTTCAGATGGAGATCCTCGAGACCGTGGATGATCTGTATCCCATCCTCGCGACCGATTCCAACATGGCGTCGATGACCACAAGACTGTTTTTCGAGACGCCCGGAGAAGAAAAAAGCGTCCTGATCCCCGGCGATCTGATGGGATCCGCGCTGAACCGCATGGTGCATCTGTACGGCGATCATCTGAAGAGCGACGC
>JAFTEJ010000083.1 GCA_017453725.1 Clostridia bacterium
TCTCCTTCGGCGACGCCGAGGTACTGCTGCCGAAGAACGTCCGCGCCGAGCTGGCGACCGCCGGCTCCTTCTCCGGTAAGGGCGTGACCGGCTCGCCCGACCCCGACGCGCGGTACGTCCTGCGCGTCAACGCCGCCGTCAGCTTCGGCGGTCTCTCGATCAAGTATCCCGACTGAGGCCTTTTAATAATATTTCACATAACGTCTCCGGAAAGCCGACTCTCCGGAGGCGTTTTTTTGTATATTCGCACGCGGCGCGGCTAAAACTAATCCCGAAAGAAACGGGGTGGTTTTACGGATAAGCAGCGTTACGGCGAGCTTGTAAAGCGCGGGTCGCCGCCGTCGCCGAAGGTGAAGAACACGCTCTGCGCCTTCATTGCCGGGGGCGCGTTATGCGCCGCCGCGGAGGGCGTCAAGACGCTGCTCGGCGCCTTTATCGCGGACGAAAGCGCGGTCTCAAAATGGGTAACGGTGATCATGATATTCGTCGGCTGCGCGCTGACGGCGGTCGGGCTTTACGACGATATTGCGCGGTTCGCCGGCGCGGGCACGCTCGTGCCGATAACCGGCTTCGCCAACGCCGTGACCTCTCCCGCGATGGAATACCGCCGCGAGGGGCTCGTCACAGGCACGGCGGTCGGTATGTTCAGCGTCGCAGGGCCGGTAATCGTCTTCGGGATAGCCGCGAGCGTCGTCTACGGCGTTATAGTTTACGCCTTCGGGCTTTGTTGAGCGATATGGGAAGAAACGAACTTATGGTATTCCGCTCCGCGCCGTCGGCGATAGGCTTCGCCGTCGTCGGGAAAAAGGAGGGCGAGGGACCGCTCGGCTCCCGCTTCGACGTCGTCTGCCCCGACCCGCTCGCGGGCGAGGACACATGGGAGCAGGCGGAAAGCCGCATGCAGCAGCTCGCGCTGGACGGCGTTTTCGCGAAGGCGGGGATCAACGCGGGGCAGGTCGACTGCGTTTTCGGCGGCGACCTGCTGAACCAGTGCACCGCGACATCCTACGCGGTGCGGGAAACCTCCCTGCCCTTTCTCGGGCTTTACGGCGCATGCTCCGCCTGCGCGGAGGGACAGCTCCTCGCCGCCGCGGCGGTTGACGCCGGCTTCGCGGAGCGCGCCGCTTCGGTCGCCTCCTCGCACTTCTGCTCGGCGGAACGGCAGTTCCGCTTTCCACTCGAATACGGCGGGCAGCGCGCGCCGACCGCGCAGTGGACGGCGACGGCGGCGGGGGCGTTTCTCTTCTCCGCGCACGGTAAGCCGCCCTACGCCGTTTCCGCGCTGCCGGGCAGGATAGTCGATATGGGCGTGACGGATATGGCGAATATGGGCGCGGCGATGGCGCCCGCGGCTGCGGATACGCTCTGCCGCTTCTTTCGCGCAAGCGGGCTGAAGCCCGCCGACTGCTCCGCCGTCGTGACCGGCGACCTCGGCTTCGTCGGCTCGGAGCTGCTCGCGGAGCTGATGAATGAGGAGGGCTTCGACCTCGCGGACAGGCACTTCGACTGCGGCGCGATGCTCTACGACCGCGAAAGGCAGGACGTACACGCCGGAGGCAGCGGCGCGGGGTGTTCGGCGGCGGTGACGGCGGCGCACTTCCTGCCGGCGCTGGCGCGCGGAGAGGCGCGGCGCGTCGTCTTCGCCGCGACGGGGGCGCTGATGAGCCCGCTGCGCGTGAATCAGGGCGATACGATCCCCGCGATAGCGCACCTCGTGTGCTTTGAGGGTTAGGTCGGTCTTGCCTCCCTCTGAGGATGGAGGTGGATTTTGCCGAAGGCAAAAGACGGAGGGAGAGATAACGACAGCTCTCCTTATGTATAAGCGTTGCGCTGAAAACGAGGCGGATGTGCGGGAGATGGCTTGCCGCCCGCGGCGGCGTTGATGAACAAATCGCGAAGCGATTTGAACGATAAGCGTTCGCCGAAGGCGAACTCATAACTCGCGCGAAGCGCGATCATAACTCACAACTCCTCGCGTCGGCGGGGCACGGAGGCGGATATGGTTTTTTTATACGCGTTTCTCATAGGCGGGGCGATATGCGCCGTCGGGCAGCTTCTCATCGACTTCACTAAGCTGACGCCGGCGCGGATACTCGTCGCCTTCGTCCTCGCGGGGCTCGCGCTGACGGCGTTCGGGGTCTACGCGCCGCTGGTCGGCTTCGCCGGCTGCGGGGCAACGCTGCCGATAACCGGCTTCGGCTACGCGCTCGCGAAGGGCACGCAGGAAGCCGTGCGGCAGTACGGACTGCTCGGAGCGCTGACCGGCGGCTTCACCTCCGTCGCCGGAGGGCTCGGCGCGGTCGTCTTACTCGCGCTGCTCGCCGCCCTGCTCTTCAAGCCGCGGGAGAAGAAATAAAACAACGCTCCCCTTCACAACGGAAAGGGAGCGTTCCTGTTTCTTATTATTCCCGTCACCGATACAGATACAGGATAATCCCGATATACTGCAGCACGCTGCCTGCGACGACGAACAGATGAAACACCGAATGGATATACCTGCGCGGCTTTTTGCCGAGCGCCGCGACGCCGTAGAAAACCGCGCCCACCGTGTACATAACGCCGCCGGCGAGCAGCCACAGAAAGCCCGGGAGCGTCAGCGCGCGTATCGCCGCGCCGCCGGTGAATACTATGCACCACCCCATCAGTATATAAAGCGCCATTGAAACGGCGCGGTAGCGTTTCAAATCGATCGCGTTGAAGACTATCCCGAGCGCCGCGCACGCCCAGACGCCTCCGAAGACGCCCCAGCCGAGCCACACCGACTCGCGCATAAGCCCGGTAAGCGAGATCGGCGTATACGTCCCCGCGATGAGCAGGTATATCGTGCAGTGGTCGATTATCTGAAAGACCTTCTTCGCCGTCAGGGGCCTGAGCCCGTGGTAGAGGCTCGACATCGTGTAAAGCACGATGAGCGAAACGCCGTAAACCGCCGCGCCGACTATATCTCCCGCGCCGCCGTAAATCGCCGCCTTTATCACGCAGTTGACAAGCGCGATAACGCCGAAGCCTGCACCGACGACGTGCGAAACCATATTGAATATTTCTTCGCCGCGGGTATAATCCGGCAGCCTTCGTTCTTTAAGCTTTGTTCTTTTCAATACTTCTTCTCCGACGGGAAGCGTCAGCCGTTGCGCCTGAATCTGCCCTTATAATACCTGAAGTTGTCCGCCGTTCCGACGACCTCGCCCTCGAAACGCGCCGCCTTGTCGCCGACCTTGACGAACTTCGCGGTTATACGGCAGGGCCCGCTGCTGTTCTCGTAATCGAGCGTGAGCGTCATAGTCGCGAAGTCGAGCGTGCCGGTCGCGGCGAAGAGTTCTTCCTTATCCTTATTTCCGCTGCGGATGTGAGAATGCACGGTGGAATCGATCGCGCCTGACGGCGAGATGGAGTCGATGCTGAAATCGAGCTTCAGATTCATAGTGGAGCTCTTGTTCCACTTCCACTCGTCGCCCTCCCAGAGCCCGCCGATGTCCCAGCTCATAGCGAAATCTCTGCCGTAGGAGTAGCCTGTTATCGCCCACTTCCCATCATTATACGCGAACTCTATGCGCAGCTCGCCCGAGGCGATAACGTAGCCGGCGTCGGCGTTGACGTCCACGTTGACGGTGCAGGTCTGGTCGCGCTTGCTGAAGCCGACGCTTTTGACCTTACACTCGCCGTAAGGTACGCTGTCGTTGTTAGGCAGCTCGTCGTAGCCGACCTTCGTCTGCTCGACGCCGGAAAGCGCCTCCCACGTCCATTCGGCCGGCGCGGAGATCTCCACGGCTTCAAAGACGTCGTCAGCGCCGTATGTAACGGTGCAGGGCAGGGTCGCGGCGACGTAAGCGTTGGCGACGGTAACGCCGCATTCGTAAAGCGTCTTGCCGCCGGACTCCGTTTCGGCGGTCGTCCCGACCTCGGTCACGGCGAAGCCGTCGGCCTCTATGTAGCCGCGGTCGACACGGAGGACCACCGCGGTAATGACCGCGCCGTCGGCGTTCAGGTCGTCGCGTATCCTGCGCTCGCGCCTGCTCATACAGCCGCCGAGCGTCAGCAGCGACAGCAGCACGGCGCAGAGCAGCGCGGCGGAAATCGATCTTTTGGGTCCTTTCATATTACCACCCCCGTGTATGGCTTCAATAGAAGTAAGGGAACTCGGTGAAGACGAATCTGCCGCCCACCGGCTCCGCGACGAATTCGTAGGTCTCGAAGCCTATCGGCTCGAGCGTCTGCATATCGCCGAAGGTGACCTCGGCGGTGTAAATAAGCTTTCTGCCGACGATCTCGCCCTCGCTGAAGTCTACGTTTATCACCGCTTTGTCGGCGCTGCGCGGGAAATGGCGCGTATAAAGATAGCCGTCCTCCACGACGTAATACCCGCGGGAAAGCAGTCCGTTGACTATCTCCGGGCTGAACAGCCCGAGCAGATAATCGCGGAAATCGTCGTACCTACGGAACTCATCCTCCTCAACGAGATAGGCGTTTTCGGTATGCTTCGCCGGTATATCCACGATCCAGCCGAGCAGATTCAGCTCGAACCAGGAGTAAGCCTCCATCGCTTTGCGCAGGAACTCATCCGGCACCTCCGGCAGCTCGCCATCTGCGTCGACGGTATACTCCGGATTTACCCAATAACTTGAGCCTCCGGACGGCTCCGAAGCGGGCGCGGACGAAGCCGGTTCCGGCGCTTTCCCGCAGCCGCAGAGCGCGGATATAAGCGCGAGCGCCGCAAGCAGCGCAATCAGTCTTCGCGTATTCTTCATCGGCGTCACCTCCGCTCCGATCATGTTTATCGTGACCATTATAACAGATACCGGGGATTAAATCAATAGCTACTGTAAAAGCTATCGGGGCGCGCGAAACGCGTTTTGCGCGCCCAAATACAAAAAAAACTTGACATTGCGCGAGATTTCTGTTATCATCCTTGTATTATAAAAAGGCAACGACGGAGAAAAAGGGATACGCAGGACCGTTACAGAGAGCCGCCGGAAGGTGCGAGGCGGCACGGCGCGTTTTTCCGCGCTCGCTCCCGAGCCGCCGGACGAAAGGCGAAAGCCGAGTAAAGCCGGTCGGGTCCGCCCGTTACAGCGGTACGGCTGAATGGCCTGAGGGGGCGGCGGACGCCGTCAATAAGAGTGGTCCCGCGGAAGTTTGCGCTTTCGTCTCTTATCCGGGACGAAGGCGTTTTGTTTTTTTCAGCCGATCCCCGCAAGGTCAACACGGTTTTGAGCGGCCGATACCGCCCCGTTCCGTGTTAAAATGCCCGGCATGCTTACGGCGCTCGTCCCAAAAGAGAAAGGATTGATAACTATGAAACTCTCATTCTCAACGCTCGGATGCCCCGACTTCGACTGGTCGGACATCTGCTCGACGGCGAAGGACTTCGGCTTCGCCGGCATCGAGCTGCGCGGACTCGGCGACGAGATCTTCTCGGTCAACGCAAAGCCCTTCCGCGCCGAAAACGTCGACGCGACGATAGCGCAGCTCAAAAAGCTGCGGCTTGAGATATGCTGCATATCCTCCGGCTGCGCCCTGAAATACCCCGAGCGCCGCGCCGCCGCGATAGACGAGCTGACGCAGTACATCGAGCTCGCCGGGCGGCTCGGCTGCCCGTATATCCGCATACTCGGCGACGAGAAGGCGTTCCCCGACGGCGAGGTCGACGACGAGGTCGTGCTCTCCGCGCTGACGGAGCTCGTTCCGCTCGCGGAGGAGAAAGGCGTCACGCTGCTGGTCGAAACGAACGGAGTCTACGCCGACACCGCGCGCCTGATGCGCCTGCTTTCGCGCATCGAAAGCGACAACATCGGAGCGCTCTGGGACATCCATCACCCCTACCGCTTCTTCGGCGAAAGCCCCGAAACGACGGTTCAGAACCTCGGCGCCTTCATCAAGCACACCCACATCAAGGACTCCGTCATGGTCGACGGCAAGGTCGAATACCGCCTTATGGGCGAAGGCGACCTGCCGATCGAGGATATTATGCTCGCGCTGCGCTCGGTCAACTACGAGGGCTACATCTCCCTCGAATGGCTCAAGCGCTACGCGCCCTACCTGAGCGACGCGGGCATCGTCTTCCCGCACTTCGCCAACTTCATGTCGCAGTACATCGACGGCGCGGGCGTCACCGGCCGCCTCTGCGACGATAACCGCCACGCCGGCAAGTATATCTGGCCGAAGGAAACGCTGATAGACCTGACCTTCCCGCAGGTGCTCGACCGCGTCTGCGAGGAGTTCCCGGAGCAGTACGCCTTCCGCTACACCGAATGCGACTACACCCGCACCTACCCCGAGTTCCGCGAGGACGTCGACACCTTCGCCCGCGCGCTTATCGCGCTCGGAGTCAAGCCCGGCGACCACGTCGCGATATGGGCGACGAACGTTCCGCAGTGGTACATAACCTTCTGGGCGACGGTCAAGATCGGAGCCGTGCTCGTCACGGTCAACACCGCCTATAAGATACACGAGATCGAATACCTCCTGCGCCAGTCGGATACCCACACGCTCGTTATGATCGAATCGATGAAGGACTGCGACTACGCCGGGATCATCCGCGAGCTCTGCCCCGAGCTGGAGAACCACGAGAAGGGCAAGCCCCTCCACGCGCGCCGTCTGCCCTTCCTGCGCAATATAATTACGGTTGATTATTCGATGAAAGGGTGCTATACTTGGGAGGAGGCGCTTGAAGCCGCGGAGCAGGTCCCCGTTTCCGAGGTCGTGCGCCGCGCCGCCGCCATCCACAAGGACGACGTCTGCAATATGCAGTACACCTCCGGCACGACCGGCTTCCCGAAGGGCGTTATGCTCACCCACTACAACATCGTCAACAACGGCAAGGCGATAGGCGACTGTATGGACCTCTCCACCGCCGACAGGATGATGATACAGGTGCCGATGTTCCACTGCTTCGGCATGGTGCTTGCGATGACCGCGAGCATAACCCACGGCGTGACGATGTCGCCGATACCGGCGTTCTCGCCGCGCAAGGGACTCAAGTGCATCAATCAGGAGAAGATAACCGCCTTCCACGGCGTTCCGACGATGTTCATCACGATGCTCTCGCACCCGGACTTCCCGACCACCGACTTCTCGCATATGCGCACCGGCATCATGGCGGGCAGCCCCTGCCCCATAAAGGTAATGCGCGAGGTCATCGAGAAGATGCATATGCCCGAGATCTGCATCACCTACGGGCAGA
>JAFTEJ010000084.1 GCA_017453725.1 Clostridia bacterium
CGCGCAGATCCGTTCGCAGATCGAGGAGAGCACCTCCGACTTCGACCGCGAGAAGCTCCACGAGCGCCTCGCGAAGCTCGCCGGCGGCGTAGCCGTCATCAAGGCGGGCGCGGCCACCGAGACCGAGATGAAGGAGAAAAAGCTCCGCATCGAGGACGCGCTCGCCGCCACCAAGGCGGCGGTCGAGGAAGGCATAGTCGCCGGCGGCGGCATCGCCTTCGTCAACGCCATCCCCGCCGTCGAGGCGCTGCTCAAGACGACCGAAGGCGACGAGAAGACGGGCGCGCAGATAGTCCTCAAGGCGCTTGAAGCCCCGATCAGACAGATCGCGCTGAACGCCGGTATCGAGGGCTCCGTCATCCTGAGCAACATCGTCTCCAAAGGCAAGGTCGGCTACGGCTACGACGCGCAGAAGGGCGAATACGTCGATATGCTCAAGGCGGGCATCGTCGATCCGACAAAGGTCTCCCGCTCCGCGCTGCAGAATGCTTCCAGCGTCGCCGCGATGGTGCTGACCACCGAGTCGCTCGTCGCGGACATCAAGGAGCCCGAGCCTCCGATGCCCCAGGGCGGCGGTATGCCCGGCGGAATGTATTAAGCTGAAGCGATAACGCGCAAAAGCTGATATAAAGGCAACCCCCGAATCTCTCGATTCGGGGGTTGTTTTTTTATGCGGATTTTTCATTCCGTGGCCATTGCGCCGCAAAGCGCCGACCGCCGGGTGCGGGAATCATTCGGCGTAAGGCGCGTCCGGACGGCAAGGCTATGCCAGTTTCGCGGCTATGCGCAGGATGCGCAGCGCGTCGGAAACGGTTATCTCGCCGTCGGCGTCTGCGTCGGCGGTGATGAAGGCGGCGCCTTCAAGCTCCGAAAGCCCGACCGACGCGCGGAGCGCCGCGAGCGCGTCGGCTACGGTGACTTCTCCGTCGCCGTCAACGTCGCCGGACAGGATAACGATCTCGATATCGAAGGTCGCGGTGAATCCTCCATAATTGACGGTCAGCGTCTGCGGACCGATAACGCTGTTATCGAAGCCGCTGACCATATCGGCGGTGAGGCCGACGACCTCGCTGTCGCCGTCGCTGTAAGTTACGGTGAGGCAGCCGCCCGTAAGGTCGAGCTCTTCCCTGTCCGCGACGTAAGAGGTCTTGGTCGGCGGCGTAAGCTCGACAGAGGCAACGTCCGCAACGCGCTCAAGCAGGTTCGAGCGGATGGCGTCCATCTCGGAGTCGGTCAGCCCGACAGCGCGGAGGTAGCCTTCGCAGCCCTCGCGGAGCGTTCCGCCTGGGGCGTAATTATCGATGAGCCACTTCGCCGTCTTGGTTATGCCCTCGTAGGACTTTATCGTGCAGGATGAGCCGCCGGCGAAGGAGGTCAGGAAGGTCATTTCGTAGTCTTTCAGAATATCGTCCAGCGAGACGTCGCATATGCCGAGCAGGAACATCGCGAGCGTTCCGGTGCGGTCGCGGCCGTAGGTGCAGTGGAAATATGCCGGGAAGTTATTCGCGTCGGTGAAGGCGCGAAGGGCGTTGACCGTTCCCTTGACGTAGGCGCTCGTCAGGTCGGATATCGTCGTCGGCTCGGAGTTGTAATACATAGCGCCGCCGTATTCGCCGGAGAGGTACCAGGTAACGCCTGAGCCGAGCGGAGAGCCCGTATGCGAGCCCCTTCCGCGCAGGTCGACGTCGGTCTTTATGCCGAGGTCGGCGGCGGCCGCGAGGCCTTCGGCGGTAACGCCTTCCATCTCCGCGCCGCGGAACGCGACGTTATACTTTATGCGGTATTTGCCGTCTATCGTCTTCCAGCCGCCGAGGTCGCGGGTGTTTGTCACGCCGTCGATATAGAAGGTGCGGACGGTGTCCGCGGTGCGGAACACGCCGCCGGCATACTCTCCGCCGCCGTCAACGTCCCAGTAGTAGTCGGTATCAACGAGGAGGTTCTGGATCGACAGCTCCGTTCCGTAAGCGACGTAAGACTTGGAGTTCGTGAAGTCGGGAGTGCCGTCGGAATTCACCTCGTGAGTGAGGCGCACAACGTAGCTGTTCTTCGGCGAGCGGCTGATCCAGCGGAGCACGACCGGGTCGCGGGCGTACTGGTCGGTGTGGACGCCCATCCCGAAATATACGCCGGAGTAGTCGTCCGACTTGCCTGGGTAGTAGTCGTGGAGCAGCTCGTCTATCTGCCAGTTGCCCTTCGCAACGGTCTCGCCCTGAGTCGGGTAAAGCGCCATAACGCCGTCTCCGCCGAGCGCAAGATAGTCGTCGAGCATCTGTATATCGTCGGGGGTAACGCTGCCGTCGCAGTTCATATCCGCGGCGTACGCGGCGGCGCCTTCGACCGTGCCGCCGAGATTCCGGATAAGCGTCAGATCGGCTTCGTTGACCTCGCCGTTGAGATCGACGTCGCCCTTGAGAACGCCGGAATAGTCCGGCTCGACTTTTTCTATCTTCTCCACGGTGACGTTATCATAGAGGTATACGGTACCTGCGTCGACCGCCGCGAGGAAAAGCGTTACCTGCGTCGTCTTGCCGGAGTTGAACTCGAAGGAATGCTCCTCCCAGCCGTCCGTTTCGTTGCTGAAAACGCCGGTCGTGCCGTTTATCGCCTCGTAGACGTTCGTGCCCTTCTGCACGCGCAACTCGTGGCTGCCCGTTCCCTTGACGCGCTTCGCCTGAACGGTCACGCGGTAGTCGCTCATCGAGTCGACGCGGATATACTGCTTGACGAGCCCGTCGACCTTCATGGCGTAGTCGCTGTTATACCCGCCGGCAACGACGGAGGACATACTGCTCGGCTGCCAGCCGTTCGGGAAGCCGGCTTCGAAGTCGCCGTTGTTGAGGTAGCCCGCCTTGTCGGCGTCAGTCAGCTTGCGGAGCGTGATGTCGTCATAGAGGCAGACGGAGGCGGCGTCCTCGATGTCAACGCGGATGTTTATCTTCGTATTGTCGCCGCTGTTGAAATCCCATATGTGCCATACCCAGTCGGGAGTGTTGTATCTGTGCCACGGACTGGTTTTGTTCAGCGTCGTCAGCGTGCTTGTCGTCGCGCCCTTCGCGTTGAAATAGTGGGCGCCGGTGCCGCTGACGCGCTTGACCCAGCCCGAAAGGCGGTAGTCCGTGTTCGGCTCGACGGTCACGTCCTGATGGATCTTAGACCAGGCGCTGCCCGCGACTCTCACGCAGTAGCCGCTGCCGTCGTGGCCGCCTTCAACTATGGAGCAGGTGCTCGCTTTGCTCCACGCGCCGAAATCGCCGAGCTCAAAGTCGCCGTTTGAGATGAAGCCGTCGTTGTTCGGCTTCGGCAGCGGCTCGACCTTGATATCGTCATAGAGGAAAACGGAGTTCGCGTCTTCTATCGTAATACGCGGCTCAACACTGGTGTAACTGCCGGAGTTGAACTCCCACTTGTGATATACCCAGTCGCTGTCGGTGTATTTGAAATACTGCTTCGTACCGTTTATAGCGCTGATATTCGCGCCGTCGCTGCCCTTCGCATAAAGGTAGTGGGCGCCGGTACCGCTGACGCGCTTTACCCAGCCGGAAATGCGGTAGTCGGTGTTCGGCTCCACCTGTATCGACTGATAGATGCATGACCACTGACTGCCCGCGACACGCAGCGCGTAAGCGCTGCCGTTATGACCGCCGGAGACGATCGACATATCGCCGTAAAGCTTCGTCCACGAGGTCATATCGCCCGTTTCAAAGTCGCCGTTAGTAAGGTATCCGTCAAAGCTCGGATCCGCCGCGTACGCGGTCAGTACCGGCGGGAGAACTCCCGCGTAGGAAACGACCAGCGTAAGCGTAAGTATTATCGCGATTATGCGACCGCAAAAATACGTCTTCTTCATAGTATTGCTCCTTTCCTGATAACGCCGCGCGTTGCAAACGCAGGTTAAAAATTCACATAATAATTGTATCATTCCCCGATGTGTTAGTCAAGTGTTATTTGATTTATCTTAACACACGAATACGGAGCGCACATCTGATACCATTCACTTCACGGACACTCCCGCCTGCGTTTTTTCAAGCATAAAAACGCACCTCCCTCGGCTTTGAGGGAGGTGCAAAAAGTGAGCGTTTCAATGCGCGAACGGGTTACGCCGTCCCGCGCCGCATCAGATGTGGTCAATAAGCCCGGCGGCAACGCGCAGGATCTTAAGCGCGTCTCCGACGGTGATCTCGCCGTCCTTGTCGACGTCGCCGAGCGCGAAAGTCGCCTCGTCGGGGAAGGTTATAAGCTTCGCCGCGACGCGCAGCGTCATAAGCGCGTCTCCGACCGTGATCTCGCCGTCGCCGTCGACG
>JAFTEJ010000085.1 GCA_017453725.1 Clostridia bacterium
ATCGGGCTTCCGATAGTCAGCGGCGGCGTGCTCCCATGCGGCAACACCACGATAACGGAGTTTTTGAAATAGCGAATGGATGAGATAATACGCTTCGAGAACGTCGGCTTCACCTATCCGAAAAGAGAAACGCCGGCGCTGAAAAATATAAATATGACCGTCGGCAGAGGCGAGTTCGTCGCGGTGCTGGGGCATAACGGCAGCGGCAAGTCCACGCTGGCGAAGCTCATCAACTGCATCCTCGTTCCGACCGAGGGCAGGGTCTTCACCGCCAGGCTGGACACTTCCGACGAGGCGAATACGTTTGAAATACGCCGCCGCGCCGGTATGGTCTTCCAGAACCCGGATAACCAGCTCGTCGCCACCATCGTCGAGGACGACGTGGCGTTCGCGCCGGAAAACCTGGGGCTTCCGCGCGAGGAGATACGCCGCCGGGTGGACGAATCGCTGATAGCGGTCGGTATGTACGACCACCGCGACCACACGCCCGCGACTCTTTCCGGCGGGCAGAAGCAGCGCGTCGCGATCGCCGGAGTGCTCGCCATGGAGCCGGAGTGCCTGATAATGGACGAGGCGACCTCGATGCTCGATCCCGTCGGCAGGCGCGACGTCACCGCGATAGCGCACCGTCTGAACGAGGAGCGCGGAATGACCGTCCTGTGCGTTACCCACCATATGAGCGAGGCGGTCGCCGCCGACCGAGTGATAGTGCTCAAGGATGGCGGGATACTGCTCGACGGCACGCCGCGCGAGGTCTTCGCGCAGCGGGAGAAGCTCGCGGAAAGCGGACTTACCCCTCCGCAGCCGTCGCAGCTCGCGGATACGCTCCGCGACGAAGGCTTCGACATCCCCGCCGGTATCCTCACCGCCGAGGAGTGCATAGCCGCCGTGAAAGCCCTTCTGAAAGGATAACCCGAATTGATAACGATTTCCACGGAAAACCTTACGCATATATATTCGCCCGGCAGTCCGTTTGAAAAGACCGCCGTCGACGGCGTGTCATTCACGCTGACCGGCGGCGAGGTGATGGGGATAATCGGCCACACCGGCAGCGGCAAGTCGACCCTCATCCGCCATCTGAACGGGCTGATGAAGCCGACCTCCGGCAGGGTGCTCGTCGACGGAGAGGACATCTTCGCGAAAGGCTATGACCGCCGTCTGCTCCGCCACCGCGTCGGGCTGGTTTTCCAGTACCCCGAATACCAGCTTTTCGACGAAACCGTCGAAAATGATATAGCCTTCGGGCCGCGCAACATGGGCTGCGGCGAGGAGGAGATAAAGCGCCGCGTCGCGCGCGCCGCCGAGTTCGCGGGGCTGACGGAGAGCGAGCTTGCAGCCTCACCCTTCGAGCTTTCGGGCGGTCAGAAGCGCCGCGCAGCGCTCGCGGGCGTGCTTGCCATGGAGCCGGAGGCGCTGGTGCTCGACGAGCCCGCCGCCGGGCTCGATCCGATCTCGCGCCGCCGCATTATGCTCGATATAATCGCTTACGCGAATCAGACGGGCGCCGCGATACTGCTCGTCAGCCATTCGATGGAGGACATCGCCGCCTATACGACGAAGGTCGCCGTTATGCGCGACGGCAGGTTCGTTATGCAGGGCGCGACCCGCGATATATTCTCCCGCGTCGGGGAGCTGGCTGAACACGGGCTTTCCGTGCCGCAGGTGACGCGCATCTGCGCCGAGCTCGGCTGCGGCGAAACCGCGCTGACAGTCGCCGAGGGCGCGGAAGCGGTGAAAAAGCTGCTCGGGAGGGGTCCGCTATGAGAGACATAACCCTCGGCAGCTACTACCGCGCCGATTCCGTCGTCCACAAGCTCGACGCGAGAGTGAAGATACTGCTTATGATAACGCTGATGGCGGCGATCTTCACCGCGAACGGCACGGTATCCTACGCCGCGGTCTTCCTTTTCAGCATTGCCGTGATGCTTATGACGAAGGTTCCGCTGAAGCTTTATCTGAAGAGCCTGCGTCCGCTGCTTATACTCGTTATCTTCACGTCGCTGCTGAATATCTTCTACACACACGGCGCGATAACGCTTTTCGAGTGGTGGATATTCCATCCGACCTTTGAGGGCGTGCTGTTTTCGCTGAAGATGATAGCGCGCATCGTAAGCCTGATAATCGTAAGCTCCGCGCTGATGTATACGACGACCCCGGTCGCGCTGACCGACGCGCTGGAGTGGCTGATGAAGCCGCTGAAGGCCGTGCGTTTCCCGGTGCACGAAACGGCGCTTATGATGACGCTCGCGCTCCGCTTCATCCCGACTCTGCTCGAGGAGGCGGATAAGATAATGTGCGCCCAGAAGGCGAGGGGAGCCGACTTCGAGAGCGGAGGGCTCCTGCACAGGGCGAAGGCGCTCATCCCTGTAATCGTTCCGCTGCTCGTTTCGGCGTTCCGCCGCGCTCCGGAGCTCGCCACGGCGATGGAGTGCCGCTGCTACCGCGGCGGCGAGGGCAGGACGAAGCTCCGCGTTATGAAGGCGGGATACCGCGACGCGCTCGCCGCGCTCATCGTCCTGACGCTGCTCGGCGCGGTGATATTCGCAAGGGTGAAAGGATTTGACGTGCCCCCATGGAGCGAAATATTAGGCTTGATATAACGTATATCGGCAGCGCCTACTGCGGCTGGCAGTCGCAGCGCAACGGCACGACGGTGCAGGAAACGCTCGCCGCTGCGATCGGGAAGCTGACGGGCGCGTACCCGAAGCTTCACGGCTGCGGCAGGACCGATTCCGGCGTCCACGCGAAGAACTACGTCTGCTCCTTCACGACGCCGTCGAAGGCGTCGCCGGAAACCTTCGTGCGCGGGCTCAACGCGCTGCTGCCTCGCGATATCGCGGTGAAGGCGGCCGCGGAAGCGGAGCCGGACTTCCACGCGCGTTTCAGCGTGACCGGCAAGCGCTACGAATACTACATACTCAATTCTCCCGTCCGCGATCCGTTTTGGGAGGGACGCGCCCTCCACTATCCCTACCCGCTGGACGAAGGACTGCTCGACGAAGCGGCGAAGGCGTTTCTCGGCGAGCGCGACTTCTCGGCGTTCTGCTCGGCGGGCGGCTCGGTGAAGGACAAGGTGCGGACGGTAACGGAAGCGTCTGTGCGGCGGGATGGCGACCTTGTCGTCTTCTCGGTCGCCGGCAACGGATTTCTTTACAACATGGTGCGGATAATGGTCGGGACCCTGCTCGAGATCGCGCAGGGCAAGATCGCGCCCGGCGCGCTTCCCGGCATAATCGCCTCCGGCGACAGGAACGCCGCCGGCGCGACGGCGAAGCCGCAGGGCCTGTATCTGAGCGAAGTATATTACGACTGAAAGCGGAGTAAGAATGAAACGCAAAACCGATTCCCGCGAGCTTACGCGGGAGGAAAAAATAAGAACACGCCGCCGCAGGCGAGTATTGAAGACGGTTTTCTGGATAGCCGTCCTCGGCGTCGCCGCGTGGTTTTTCCTTTTCGGCAACGACGTCATATCATTCAAGGGGATAAAGAACTTCTTCATCGAGACCTTCACCTCCGGAAACGACGAAAGGGTGGCCGCGCTTAACGGCACCTCAGTCGAGGACGTGCGGCTGATGGGCTCGGACGTGCTTGTCGTCAGCGACATCGGCGTTATGCTTATGAGCGGCAGCGGCAGGGAGCTTATGACCGCCCAGCACGGCTGCGCGGACCCGTCCGCCGTTGTGTGCGGCGACCGCTTCCTCGTCTTCGACCGCGGCGGCGCGCGCTGGGAGCTTTATTCGAAGGACGGGCTTATCCGTTCCGGCGCCGCGCCGTATGACATTATCGACGCCGCCGTCGCCTCGAACGGAAGCATGGCGCTCGTGACGTCATCGAAGAGCTATCACAACGAGCTTCATTATTTCGATTCCTCCGGCGCGGAGACCTACGTCTGGTATTCCGCCGATAACTACGTTTACAAGGTCGGTATGAAGTCGAACGGCAAGGCGCTTACCGCGCTCGGGATGAGCTCGGACGGCGGCGATGTGTCCGTCACGGCGTTCGTTTTCGACCCGCGCAGCAAGACGGAACCGCTCAAAGTGCCGCTCGACGGTAATAATTTCTACTACGTCTCATATAAAGGTAGTAACGTCACGCTTATCGGAGCTTCGGGCGCCGTGACGCTGAACGAAGAGGGCGCCGTCGAGGCGGCATACGACTACGGCGGAATGAGCCTGCGCGGTTATTCCTGCACCTCGGACCGCACCGTGCTCGTGCTGAACAAATACGGCGTCGGCAGGGACTGCGTGATAGTTTCGCTCGACGGCGACGGCGAGGAAGCGGCGAGGACGGATATGTCGGTCGATTTTCGCTGCGTTTACGCCGGAAAGAGCGGGGTAGCGGTGCTCGGTTCTCACGAGGTGACCGTCTTCTCGAAGAAGCTGGAGCAGGAGGCGGTCGCGGAGGCCTCCGCCGACGGCGTTTTCGCATGCGTTTCCGGAGATAACGTGTTCGTCTTCGGCGTCGGCAGTATTTCAAAGGTTTCCGTCTGACGAAAGGAGCGTCTTATGAATATAGCGCTTGATATAATAGCGGTCGCAATCATAGCGGCGTCGGTGCTGCTCGGAGTTAAAAAGGGATTTTTGAAGACGGTGCTCGCGCTGTTCGGAATGATCGTCGTGTTCTTTATGGCGTATAAGCTTTCCGTCCCGTTAGGCGGGGTGATCGACGGCAAGATCGTCAATCCGTCGCTGCGCAGCGCCGCGTCGGACCGCATAGCCGAAACGATAGGCGTGGAGCTTCGGGACGGCGACAAGGAGGCGCAGCTCGAGGGCTTTGAAACGGAGATCGGGCGGGCGAACGCGAACGGCGAGGGCATTTCCGTGCTCGGCATCGGCAAAGAGAAGATCGAGCAGGCGGCGCGGGAGGCTTCCGGCAGCGTCGTCAAGGGCATATTCTCGCTGGTCGATAAGCTTTCCGCGAGCGTATCGCGGATAATCGCCGCCGTCGCGATAGTCATCGCCGGCGTGCTGCTGCTGTTCCTGCTGAAGCTGCTGGTGAAACCGGTGCTGAAGGCGTTCCGCCTCAGTTCCTTCGATTCTGCGCTCGGCGGAGTGCTCGGCGGCGTGAAGGGCGTGCTCATCGTGCTGCTGCTGGCGTTCCTGCTGAGGCTCGCGCTCCCGGCGGTTTCGAACGCCGTCAGCCGCGCCGATATAGATAAGACGATACTATTCAAATACGCCTACTCGCTTGTCGACGGCGAGTGATTTCACGGAAATATTCAGCCGTTTCCCGGACGGCTCGGATACACGGTTTTTTGCAAACCGGACATATACTTCCGAAAAGGAGACTTCATATGAACATTCCCAACATATTGACCATCTGCAGGTTCATACTCATCCCGTTCTTTTTCTGGGCGTACACGACGGACAGCTTCCTGCTCGCGGCGATACTCTTCTTCGTGGCTGGAGTGACCGACGTGCTGGACGGCTGGATCGCGCGCAGGTTCAATATGACGACCGACCTCGGCAAGATTATCGACCCCCTCGCGGACAAGCTGATGCAGATGTGCGCGGTCGTACTGCTCGCTATCGAGTTCCACCCGCTGATATGGCTGCTCGCGGTGCTTTGCGCGAAGGAGGTCCTGCAGATAATCGGCGGCTTCAAGCTGATAAAGGATAAGAAGGAAATTATGCCTTCCAAATGGTACGGCAAGCTGAACACGGCGATAATCTTCCTCTTCCTGAGCCTGCTTATCTGGCGCGGCTACGGCATCGAGGGACACATCGGCGCAAACGGCGTTTCGCTCGGCTGGGGCATCCCGAAGCCGGTCTGCTACGTCGTCTTCGGCGTCGTCGGAGTGCTGCTTGTGTATTCCTTCATCAGGTATTACATAGAGGGCTTCAAGGGCGCTTACAAACGCGCCGAGAAGCAGGCGGAGCGCCACGCCGAACGCGCGGAGAAGCTCGCCGAACGCGCCGAAAAGCACGCGGAAAAGGCGAAGGAGCACGCGGACGCCGCCGTCAGAAACGCCGAACAGGCGGTAGAAAAGGCGAACGACCGCGCCGAACGCGCCGCCGCGAAGGCGGGCGAAGCGGCCAAGGCCGCCCGCAAGGAATAGAACACAGAGAGTCCGGCGTGGCCGCGGTCAGCCGCCGGAGAACAGGAGAAACGAAATGCTTTGCAGCAAATGTAAAAAACGCGTGGCGGTCGTCTTCGTCACGAAGATGGAGAACGGCAAGCAGTCCAACGAGGGCTACTGCATTCCCTGCGCCCGCGAGATGAACCTCCCGAACATCCGCAGCCTTATCGACAGGATGGGCATGACCGAGGAGGATATGGAAGCGGTAAACGAAAGTATGGCGCAGCTTATCGGCGACGGCGATATGTTCGAGCCGGGCGGCACCGCGCCGATGCCCTTCTTCCAGCTTTCCGGCGACAAGGAGAGCAGGGAGGAAGGCAAAAAGCAGAAGGGCGCGAAGAGCAAAAAGGCGCAGGAGCAGCCGGAGAAGGAGCAGAAGCGCAAGTTCCTCGAGGGCTTCTGCATCAACCTTTCCGAGCGCGTCCGTCAGGGCAAGGTCGACCGCATCATCGGCCGCGATAAGGAGATTTACCGCGCCGTCCAGATACTCAACCGCCGCATAAAGAACAACCCCTGCCTTATCGGCGAAGCCGGCGTCGGCAAGACCGCCATCGCCGAGGGGCTTGCGTACGCTCTGCAGAACGCGGACTTCATCCCTCCGCGTCTGCGCAAAAAGGAGATACACCTGCTCGACCTGACCGCGCTGGTCGCCGGAACGCAGTTCCGCGGGCAGTTCGAGAGCCGCGTCAAGGGGCTCGTCGACGAGGTCAAGCGCGAGGGGAACATCATACTTTTCATCGACGAGGTGCATAACCTCATCGGCACCGGCGAGAGCGAGGGCGGCATGAACGCCGCCAACATCCTCAAGCCCGCCCTTTCGCGCGGCGAGATACAGGTCATCGGCGCGACCACCTTCGGCGAATACCGCAAGTATATCGAGAAGGACGCAGCGCTCGAGCGCCGCTTCCAGACGATAAACGTCGATGAGCCGTCCGTCGCGGAGACCGCTGCCATCCTCGAGGGGATAAAGGGATATTACGAGGAACACCACGGCGTCAAACTGGACGACGGGCTCTGCTACAAGGCCGCCGTCCTCGCCGGCAAATACATCACCGACCGCTTTATGCCCGACAAGGCGATAGACCTCATCGACGAGGCGTGCTCCACCGCGAGCATAAAGAACAAGGAAGCGGCGAAGCTCGCGGAGCTCGAGGAGAAGATAGCCGAGCTTTCTGCGCGCGAGGAGGAGCTGACGAGCAGCGAAGCCTCCGAGGGCGACGGGGAGAATAACGGGATATTCAAGGAGATAGCCGACCTGCGCGTCGAGCGCTGCCGCCTCGAGGAGGACGTCGAGAAGCTCCGTCAGAAGAATCTCATAATGCCCGTGACGATAGCGGAGCTCGCTTCCGTCATCGAGATGTGGACGGGCATCTCCGCGGAGAGGATAAAGGAGCAGGAGTTCGATAAGCTCGCGCTGCTCGAGGAGCGCATAAAGCGCCGCGTCGTCGGGCAGGACGAGGCCGTCGAGGCCGTCGTCCGCGCCGTCAAACGCGCGCGCGCCGGGCTTACGACGAGGCGCAGGCCCGCGTCCTTCGTCTTTATGGGCCCGACCGGCGTCGGCAAAACAGAGCTGGTGCGCGTTATGGCGGAGGAGCTGTTCGATACGAAGGAGAACTTCATCCGGCTGGATATGTCGGAGTATATGGAGAAGCATTCCGTCTCCAAGCTGGTCGGCTCGCCGCCCGGCTACATCGGCTACGACGAGCAGGGACAGCTTACCGAGCGCGTCCGCCGCAAGCCGAACTCGATAATACTTTTCGACGAGATAGAGAAGGCCCACGCCGACGTGCTGAACATACTGCTTCAGATACTCGACGAAGGCCGCCTCACCGACGCCCACGGCAGGCGCGTGAACTTCGAGAACACCATCGTCGTTATGACCTCGAACGCGGGCAGCGGCACCGGCGTTTCCACCCTCGGCTTCACTGGCGGCGGCGGAGGCTCCTTCGATAAGACGAAGGCGGAGAAGGCGCTGAAAGAGATCATGCGCCCCGAGCTGCTCAGCCGTATCGACGACGTCATCTACTTCAACAGGCTGACGCTCGATAACTACAAGGACATCGCCGGCCTGATGCTCGACGAGCTCGCCGAGGGCATGAAGGAGAAGGGGCTGAGCCTCGAATACGGCGACGACGTAAAGCTCTGGCTCGCCGTCCGCGCCGAAGGCAGTCAGCAGTCCGCGCGCGAGCTGCGCCGCCTGATACGCCGCAACGTCGAGGACGAGGTCGCGGAGCTGATGGTCACAGGAAAGATAAGCTCCGGCGTCGCGCTTTCCGCCGAAGGCGAAAGCTTAAAAATCACGGCGAAGTAATTATTCAAGGATAATTAAAATAAAAATACAAAACCGAAAGGAAAGAAAAAAATGAATTACAAGTACGGACATTTCAATTCCGACGGCACCGAGTTCATCGTGACCCGTCCCGACTGCCCGAGAGCGTTCGATAACTTCCTCTTCAACGAGTGCTCGCAGGCGAACGTCGAGCAGACCGGCATCGGCTGGTTCGACTACCAGATAGGCGACAAGGAAGCGGTGCAGCTTTACACCGGCATCGGCCGCATCTGCGACTTCGACGTCTTCGGCCGCGACCACCTCATGAGCCGCCTTATCTATATCCGCGATAACGAGACGGGTGAGTTCTGGACCCTCAACTGGGAGCCGATAAAGGCGAAGTACGAGAAATACGAGTGCGTTCAGGGGCTCGGCTATTCGATAATCCGCAACCAGACCAACGGCATAGCCGCCGAAATGACCGTATTCCTGCCGGTCGGACCCGTTCCGGCCGAGCTCTGGAAGCTTTCCTTCGAGAACGTTTCCGGCAGAGAGCGCGACATTTCCGTTTTCTGCTATAACCAGTATCAGTTTTCCTTCAAGTGGGGCTTCGACAGCTACGGCGATATGATCTACCGCAGCGTCGTTTTCGATAAGGAGAACAACGCCATCGTCGCCGTGAAGCACCCCTTCATCAAGCCGCACAGCCATCTGACCGCCTTCTTCGCCTCGGATGAGAAGATCGCGGCGTTCGACGGCAGCCGCGCCGCCTTCGTCGGCAGATACGGTTCCCTCGCCGCGCCCGACGCCGTCGCCGCCGGAAGCTGCACGAACACCGAGGGCTCCGCCGAAGCGACCGTCGGAGCGGCGCAGTATAACTACAGGCTCGCCGCCGGCGAGAAGAAGGATATCGAGATCGTTGTCGGCGTCGTCGATTCCGCCGCCGAGGTCAAGGCGTTCAAGGATAAGTACGTCGGCAGCTTCGATGAAAAGCTCGCCGAGGTCAAGGCGTACTTCGCCTCCGTCATCGGCAAAAACAAGGCGACGACTCCGGACGAGCACTTCGACCGCCTCATCAACGTCTGGGCGAAGCAGGCGAACCTCTACGGCGCCGCCTGGGGCCGCTGGGGCTATAACGGCTACCGCGACATCGTCCAGCAGGGACTCGGCTGCGCGGCGCAGACTCCGGCGCGCACCCGTGAGATACTCGTCGAGGCGCTCAAGCGCCAGTATTCGAGCGGCCTCGCCGTCCGCGGATGGAACCCGATAGACGAGAAGGCGTATTCCGACAGCGCGATGTGGCTTGTTTTCACGCTGATAGCGTACCTGCGCGAGACCGGCGACTTCGACCTGCTCAAAGAGGAGGTCCCGTTCTACGACGGCGGCAGCGACACCGTCCGCGGTCATATCGACCGCGCGCTTAACTTCCTCGAGAGCAACAAGGGCGCCGACCGCCTGCTCCTCATCAAATTCGGCGACTGGAACGACTCGCTCACCGGCACCGGCAAGGAGGGCAGAGGCGAGAGCGTCTGGCTCAGCATCGCCTACGTCGAGGCGCTGACCGAGATGGCGGCGCTGGCGCACTACCTCGGCGAAAAGGACGCGGAGGCGAACTACCTCGCGCGTATGGAGGATATGAAGACCGTCATCAACGAAAAAGCGTGGGACGGCGACAGATACATCCGCTGCATCGACGACTACGGCAAGAAGGTCGGCGCGGCGGGCGCGAAGGCGGCCGAGATCTTTATGGAGCCGCAGTGCTGGAGCCTCATCTCCGGCGTCGCGACGGGCGAACGCGCCGAGCAGGTCATCAAGACCTGCGACCGTCTGCTCGGAACGAAATACGGCTACCTGCTCCTCGCCCCCTGCTTCCGCGAGTTCGATCCCGGCATCGGCAGGATCAGCAGTATGGAGCCCGGCATCGCCGAAAACGGCACGATCTATTCGCACCTCAATATCTGGATGATCCTCGGACTGCTCCGCATCGGCAAGGGCAACCTCGCCTACGAGCTCTTCAAGAAGGTTTCCCCCGGCTACCTCGTCTCCGCGGACGACAACAAGGATAACAACCCGCCGTTCATGTACGCCAACTGCTACTTCGGACCCGACCACAAGAACAGCGCGTACATCACGGAGTTCACCTGGATAACCGGCTCGGTCGCGTGGTTCACCACCGTCCTGCTCAATGAAATGCTCGGCGTCAAGCCGGATTTCGGCGGCATCGTCATCGACCCCTGTCTGCCGGCGGAGTTCAAGTCCTGCAAGGTCAGGCGCGTTTTCCGCGGCGCGGAATACGATATCGCCATCGAGAACCCGAAGGGGCTCGAAAAGGGCGCCGTTTCCGTCACGGTCGACGGCAAGGCTGTCGAGGGTACGCGCCTTCCGCTGTTTGAGGGCGGCAGGCACGAGGTCAATGTAACTATTTCGTGATTTTCGAAATAAAATATAGAGACAAAAATCTGAACGGGAGTGACTGCTTTGAAAACCGTTAAAACAAAAGAGCTTTTCGACCTGACGAAGTCGCGCGCGGGAAGATGGCTCGAAGGCTTCGAGCATCCGTGGGAAGCGCTGGGCGGAATAAAGGAATTCCTGCTCGCGCTCGGCCTGACCCTCCCGGCGGAGGAATTCGACAACCCCGCCGAGAACGTCTGGATACATAAGACCGCGAAGGTCGCGCCGACGGCCTTCATCGGAGCGCCCTGCATCATCGACGAGGGCGCGGAGATACGCCATTGCGCATTCATCCGCGGCTCCGCGCTGATAGGCAGAAACGCCGTCGTCGGCAACTCCGTCGAGGTCAAGAACGCGATCCTCTTCGAGAAGGCGACGGTGCCGCACTTCACCTACGTCGGCGACAGCATTCTGGGCTGGTGCGCTCATATGGGCGCGGGCGCCGTGACCTCCAACGTCAAGAGCGACAAGACGCTCGTCGTGCTCCACGGCCCGGACGGCGGCGATATCGAGACCGGGCTCAAGAAGTTCGGCGCGATGGTCGGCGACGGCACCGAGGTCGGCTGCAACAGCGTGCTGAACCCCGGCTCTGTGCTCGGCAAAAACTGCATAGTTTATCCGACTTCATGCTTCCGCGGGGTGCTTGCCGCGAACAGCATCTATAAAGGCAAAGACAACATTGCCGAAAGGAGATAATATGGGCAGACTTTTCGGAACGGACGGGATCCGCGGCGTAGTCAACAAGGAGCTTACCGCCGATCTTGCCATGAAGGTGGGCAACGCCGCGGCGCGTGTGCTCACGGACGCGGACGGGAAGCGCCCCGTCATCGCGCTGGGTATGGATACCCGCATCAGCGGCGATATGCTCGCCGCCGCGCTCGCGGCGGGGATCTGCGCCGCCGGCGCGGACGTGCTTCAGCTCGGAGTCGTGCCGACTCCCGCGGTCGCGTACCTCGTCAGGAAGTATAAGGCGGACGCGGGCGTTATGATCTCCGCGTCGCACAACCCCGCGGAGTATAACGGCATCAAGATCTTCAGCGGCGACGGCTACAAGCTGCCCGACCTGCTGGAGGAGAAGGTCGAAACGCTCGTGCTCGGCGACTCGTTCCACGCCTGCGAAGGCGCATCCGTCGGCAGGATTACCCGCGCCGAACGCGCCGTTGAGGACTACGTGGAATATCTCAAGTCCACCGTCTCCGGCGGTTTCGGAGTCCGCGCGCTCATCGACTGCGCGAACGGTTCCGCCTCCGCCACCGCGCCGGTGCTGTTCCCGACCCTCTGCGACTGCGACATTATCTTCGCGGAGCCGGACGGAGTCAACATCAACGCCGGCTGCGGCTCTACCCATCTCGACAAGCTTTGCGAAAAGGTCGTCGACGGCGGCTACGACCTCGGAATAGCCTTCGACGGCGACGCCGACCGCTGCCTTATGGTCGACGCGGCGGGTGAGGTCGTCGACGGCGATATGATAATGGCTATGGCGGCGGTCGATATGAAGCAGCGCGGCACGCTGAACAAAAACACCGTCGTCGGCACGATAATGACAAACTTCGGTTTCAACCGCTTCTGCGCGGAGAACGGCGTATCTTTCATCCCGACGAAGGTCGGCGACCGCTTCGTGCTCGAGGAGATGCTGATAAACGGCTATTCCCTCGGCGGCGAGCAGTCGGGACACATCATCTTCAAGGAGTTCGCCACCACGGGCGACGGTCAGCTTACCGCGCTTCAGGTGCTGGATATGCTTACCCGCAGCGACGCGCCCATCGGCCAGCTCAAGCGCGTCATGACGCGCTATCCGCAGCATCTTGTCAACGTCCGCGTTTCGCCGGCCGGCAAGGAGCGGCTTTTCACCGATAAGGTCGTCCGCGCCGCCATCGACGGCGCCGTCAGCGAGCTCGGAAGCGATGGCCGCATCGTCGTGCGCGAGTCCGGCACCGAGCCGCTGATCCGCGTTATGGTCGAGTGCGGCGACGATGAGAAGGCGCAGCGGGTCGTCGAGCGGGTCGCGGACACCGTCAGGGAGCGGCTCGCGGATTAGAAGGGAGAAGCGTTATGGAAAAGCTTTATTACGGTTACAACGGAAACATAAAGGTCGGGATCTTCGGCAGCTACGAAGCGCTTTCGGAAGCGGCGGCGGAGTTCATCGCGGCGCGTATGAAGGCGAAGCCGGATATTATCCTCGGGCTCGCCACGGGCTCCTCGCCGGTCGGCATCTACGACGCGCTGACGCGTATGTACGAGGCGGGAGAGCTGGATTTCTCCGCGGTCCGCAGCTTCAATCTGGACGAATACTATCCGCTCCCGCCGGAGAACGACCAGAGCTACCGGTATTTCATGAATAAAAACCTCTTCGACCGCGTGAACATCGACAAGGCGAACACCCGCGTGCCGAGCGGAGTCGCCGCCGACGTGGAAAAGGAGTGCGCCGAATACGACGCCGCGCTTGCCGCGGCGGGCGGCGCGGACGTGCAGGTGCTCGGCATCGGCGGCAACGGACACATCGGCTTCAACGAGCCCGACGGCTTCTTCACCGCCGCGACGCACAAGGTCGCGCTGACCGAGAACACGATAAAGGCGAACGCCCGCTTCTTCGCGAGCGAGGAGGAGGTCCCGCGCTTCGCCGTCACGATGGGCATGGGCGCGATAATGTCCGCCAAGAGCATCGTCCTCGTCGCCAACGGCGAGGCGAAGGCGCAGGCGGTCGCTTCGATGCTGACCGGCGGAGTCGATCCGCTCTGCCCTGCGTCGATACTCCAGCTTCACCCCGACGTGAACGTCTTCATCGACGAGCCCGCCGCGAAGCTGCTGTAAACGCGAAAGTAACTGTCATTCCGAGGAACCGCGAACGCGGCGACGGGGAATCCCACACCTTACGCAGACGGCTGCAAAACGCAGCGTTGGCGGGCGATCAAGATCGCCCCTGCGACCTCTGCGAAGCGCGTCGTCGGAGCTCAAACACATCCGACAGCAGAAAAAAGCGTTTTTCATCAAGCGTCGCCGCACGCGCAAACCGTAGGGGCGATTTTAATCGCCCGCCGGAACGGTATCGTTACGCTGTCGCTTGCGTTTCAGCAGAAACCCAACCGCACGCGCCCGCGTTGTCATCCTGAGAGGAGCGGCGGAACGCCGCGCAGTCGAAGGATCCTGAAGGTAACGGCATTGTAACAGAAAAAGTGTGCGGTCGAAAACGGGAGTTGACCTTTCGTTTTCGTTCGCACACTTTTATTTTTGCCGGAGGACTTTTTCGTCACGGACAGCTCGTCTTTAAGATCCTTCGACTCCGGCTTCGCCTCCGCTCAGGATGACAGAACAGCTGCTCACGGCGGGGGATCCTTCGGCGCGGAGCGCCGCAGGATGACATATTCACAAAACCTCCGCGCC
>JAFTEJ010000086.1 GCA_017453725.1 Clostridia bacterium
GAGCCGTCGAGGCCTGCGCGGCAGGGCGAGACTGAGGGGTTGTCGGCTGCCGAAACCGTAGGGACGAGCATCGCTCGTCCGGCGGCGAAGCCGCGTCTTCGTTGTCTGCGCAGCGGGCTTTTATTATCTCTGCTTAAGTTTTTATTATCTGCGCTTAAGTTTTTCGCCGTAAGCGCTTGAATATGATCCCGCCCTCGATTATAATGATGCCGCAGGCTCCGGAACGCAAACTCCGAACGGAAAGGGGGAGACCGTTATGATACCGCAAACAGTAGGGCGAAGATACGACGTCGGAAGGCTCGCGCCCGTTCAATGCGTGACGAACGATACGCTCAAGGACCTTGATATAAAGGATAACTGCTTCCTGCTGCTCATCCTGCGCGAGGGGACGGCGCGGTTCTGCGTCGGCGGGAAGTCCTTCGAGGCGACCGCCCCGTGCTTCGTCTGCTTCGACGAGCGCGAGGAGCCGAGGCTGACGAAAAAGCGCGGGCTGAAATGCGACGCGGTCTATTTCCACCCGTCGTTCCTCAACGTCAATATGACCTTCAAGCTCGTCCACAGCGAAAAGTATAAGCACCTGGCGGTGAGCCACGACCTGTTTCTGCTGCGCCCCTTCACCGACGGCGAGAGATACGTTTTCCCGCTTTTCGACGAGCACGGCGACGGCGTGCGGAGGCTCTTCCGGAGCCTCGATAACGAGCTGCGCGAGCAGCGGGACTGGTACTGGTCCTGCCGCAGCAGGTCGTATTTTATGGAGATGATCCTTCTGCTCGAGAGGGCTTACGGCTTCTTCGGGCAGGAGGGGCCCGATACCTCCGTCAGCGGGATCGAGGACCCCCACCTCAAGGACGCGGTCGTCTATATCGAGAGCAATTATCAGGAGAGCGTTACGCTGGAAAGCATAAAAAAGGCGGCGTCGCTCAACCATTCCACGCTGACGGAGCTTTTCAAGCGGGAGTTCGGCGTGACTCCGACCGGATACCTCTGGAATTACAGGGTGGAGGTGGCGAAAAAGCATCTGGAGTTCACCAACCTGCCGCTCAAGGATATAGCCGCTCAGTGCGGCTTCAAAACGCTGCCGCATTTCGTCAGGAAGTTCAGCGAGCTGACCGGCGTCACGCCGTCGGAGTTCAGGGAAGCGGCGGTCGCCGAGCGCAAAGCGGCGTTCAGATAAAACGCTCGCCGGCGTTTGCTGAACTGCCGCATCGCATCCCGGAGGTGCAGGATATGGCTGAGAAGCGTTCGAAAGCAGGTATCATATCGTGGATAGCGGTCGCGCTGATAATTGCGGCACTGGCGGCGTTTTGTGTATGGTTGTTCCTGTCTCCGTGGGTATACCACAGGGATATGGTGATAACGTCGTTCAGCGCGCAGGATAAAAACGATCTGTGTGCGTGCTTTGGTATTACCGTCGATGACTCTGCCGAGTTTTTAAGGTTCGAGTATCACGAAAGCTTCAGAGAAACCACGTATCATATGCAGATCAAAGTGAACAGCCCTGCGCAGGCGAGGAAAACACTGTCAAACTATTCGAAGCGGGATGGGCAGGAAAAGAAGTCTTTGTCGGGGAAGTACTTCCATACGGATGAATACCGTATCGGCGCTTCCGTGTCCGCCGAAAAATATTATGTCATTATTAATTTTAATGCGGATAGGTTTCTTTCGACCGAAACGTACAACCTGATGCGCGGTTATACCGACAGACAGATCGCCGCGAGCAATTATGATGAATGGCAGGGGATGTGAAATGACGGAGATTCCCGCAGGTCCGGTAATACCGACGTGGCTGTCGTTGTCGGTGGTGCTTGCCTTATCGGCGGCGCTTGTAGTGTTATATCTGGCGCGTAAAAAGAAGAATAAACGGGCATTCGCGATTCCCCTGATTTGCGGGATCGTCAGCGCGATCTCGTTCGCGGTGCCGTTCATAATCGCGTATCCGATCCGCGCAAGCAGTCACGCGCTGTATTATTCGCTTTTCAAAAACCTCTCAGCCTTCATATTGCCTGCCGCGCCGCTGTTCTCGCTGTTGGGGATGATCCTTTCCTTTGCCGAGCGCAGGAGAAACGCGGGCGTGAAGGTCTTGTGGTATGTGAATCTTAC
>JAFTEJ010000087.1 GCA_017453725.1 Clostridia bacterium
CGGCTCCATCGACGGAGACCCGCCCGCCGCCTACCGCTACACCGAGGCGCGCATGAGCAAGATCGCCGCCGAGATGCTCGCCGATATAGGCAAGGAGACCGTCGATATGGTCCCGACCTTCGACGATCAGAACAAGGAGCCGGCGGTGCTTCCGTCGCGCTTCCCGAACCTGCTGGTCAACGGCGCGATGGGAATCGCGGTCGGTATGGCGACCAACATCCCGCCGCACAACCTCGCCGAAACTATCGACGCCGCCATCGCCCTCATCGACGATCCCGAGATCGACCTGCCCGGGCTTATGGAGCACGTCAAGGGTCCCGACTTCCCCGGCGGCGGTATAATTATGGGACGCGCCGGCATCCGCGCCGCCTACGCCACCGGCCGCGGCAAGATAGTCGTCCGCGCCCGCTGCGAGATCGAGGAGGAGGCCAACGGCCGCTTCCGCATTATCGCCACCGAGCTGCCCTACCTCGTCAACAAGGCGGAGCTGCTCAAGTCCATCGCTGAGCTGGTCAAGGATAAGCGCGTCGAGGAGATAAGCAACCTCCGCGACGAGTCCGACCGCAACGGCCTCCGCATAGTCATCGAGCTCAAGCGCGACGCAAATCCGCAGGTCGTGCTCAACAGGCTTTATTCATACACCCGTCTGCAGGATAACTTCTCGGTCAATATGCTCGCGCTTTCACACGGCGAGCCGAAGCTGCTCAACCTCAAGGAGGCGCTGACCGAGTACGTCCGCCATCAGGAGGACGTCGTCGTGCGCCGCACCCGCTACGACCTCCGCAAGGCGGAGGAGCGCGCTCACATCCTCGAGGGCCTCAAGACCGCCATCGATTTCATCGACGAGGTGGTCGAGATCCTCAAGAAGGCCGCCTCCATTCCCGAAGGCAAGGCCGCTTTGATGGAGCGCTTCGGGCTGGACGACATCCAGGCGACCGCCATCGTGCAGATGCGCCTCGGACAGCTTACCGGCATGGAGAAATCCAAGATCGAGGCCGAGCTGAACGACCTTTACGGCAGGATCGCGGAGTTCAGGGCGATACTCGCCGACGAGGGCAGGGTGCTCGCGATAGTCAAGACGGAGCTTTCCGCCGTCCGCGACAGGTACGGCGACGCGCGCCGCACCGAGATCTCCGCCGTCACCGGCGAGGTCGATATCGAGGACCTTATCCCCGTCGAGACCTGCGCCGTCACGCTCACGCACTACGGCTACATAAAGCGCCTCCCGGTCGATACCTACCAGGCCCAGCACCGCGGCGGCCGCGGCGTCAACGCCATGACACGCCGCGAGGAGGACGTCGTCAAGCAGATGTTCGTCGCCGGCAGTCACGATTATATCCTGTTCTTCACGAATATGGGGCAGGTCTACCGCCTCAAGTGCTACGAGATCCCCGAGGGCGGCCGCACCTCGAAGGGTATGAACATAGTCAATATCCTTCCGCTGCAGCCCGATGAGAAGGTCTCCGCGATGATACGCATCGAGAACTACGAGGACGATAAGTACCTCTGCATGATGACCCGCGGCGGCACGATAAAGCGCACCGCGCTTTCGGCTTATAACACGCGCCGCAGCGGCGGTCTGAAGGCGATACTGCTCGACGAGGGCGACGAGCTGAGCGACGTTATGCTCACCGACGGAACGGCGAGGCTCTTCGTTTCCACCCGCGACGGCAAGGTCATCACCTTCGACGAGTCCACGCTCCGCGCTCTCGGGCGCGTTTCGCGCGGCGTGCGCGGCATCCGCCTCGAGGAGGGCGACGAGGTCGTCGGTATGCAGGCGGTCGGCGAGGACGCGATGATCCTGACCGTTACCGAAAACGGCTTCGCGAAGCGCACCGCGCTTTCCGAATACCGCAGGCAGTCCCGCGGCGGCAAGGGTATGTTCGGCTACAGGCTTACCGAGCGCACCGGCAAGGTCGCCGGCGTCCAGGCCGTCACCGATGAGGACGACCTGCTGATAATCAACTCCAACGGCGTCATCATCCGTATGGCGGCGAGCGAGATCCCCGTCTACGGCCGCGTCACCCAGGGCGTCAAGGCCATGCGTATCGGCGACGATACCCACGTCGTCACCGTCAGCGCCGCTAAACGCGAGGAAGAAGCGGAAGGAGAAGGAGAAGGAGACGGAGAAGCGCCTGCGGAAGGAGAAGTAACTGCGGAGGAATAAGCTGGGATTTGCGGGGGCGCCCTTGCCTCCGTGTGTAGGCGGCGCAGGAGCGCCCTTGCCTCCCTCTGGGAGGGAGGTGGATTGACGGACGCGTCAGCGGACGGCAAGACGGAGGGAGAGACAGTGTTCTGCTTCTGTCGCGGCGTATGATGTTAAGGAGAGGTTTTTTCTCTCCCTCAGTCTCGAAGGGCGTTGCCCTTCTCGACAGCTCCCTCCCAGAGGGAGCCAAGAC
>JAFTEJ010000009.1 GCA_017453725.1 Clostridia bacterium
GACGTCGGAATGACGGAAGGCGTCCAGCAGGGAGGTCTTGCCGTGGTCGACGTGTCCCATGACGACGACGACGGGCGGACGCGGAACGACGTTGCCCTCGGCGTCATCGTCGTTATCGGCGATGTGGAGGCGCTCCTCTATCGTGACGCGGATCTCGCGCTCGACCTTCGCGCCGAATTCGTCGGCGATGAGCGCTGCGGTGTCGAAGTCGATGTTTTCGGTAA
This sequence comes from Clostridia bacterium, assembly GCA_017453725.1. GTDB lineage: Bacteria > Bacillota > Clostridia > Oscillospirales > RGIG8002 > RGIG8002. The sequence continues at coordinate 225 of JAFTEJ010000009.1, forward strand.
CGGTCGCCATAACGCCGACGCTCATCAGCTTCTTGATGACCTCGGCGGCGGTCTTTTTGAGTCGGGTCGCCAGCTCGCCGACGGTGATCTCGTCGGGAATGGTTATCCTGAGCTGCGCGTTGCGCGCCTTTTCGAAGGCGATGCGCTTCATCTTCTCCGCTTCGCTGTCCTTGCGGCTCAGAACGGGCTTGCGGAAGCCCTGCTTCTTGCCGACCTTCTGCTTCTGGCGGGATAGCTCCTTCTGGCGTTCGGGTACGAGGCTGTCTATGCGCTCGTCGTAGCGGGCGAGGTTGACGCCCACGAGCCCGGACTTCGTATCGACGACGCGGACGGTCTGCGCTCCGCGTATCGGGCGTTCGCCCTTCGGCTTATCCTGCTTCGGCGGACGCGGAGGGATAACGGCGCCCTGCTGCGCGGGTTTCTGCTCCTGCGGCTGCTGCGAGGGCTTCTGCTCCGGCTTCGCCTGCTTTTCGGCGGGCTTCTCCGGCTTCTTTTCCGGTTCGGCGGGCTTCTCCGGCTCCTTCGCGCGCGGCTCGTTCGCGGCCGCGAAGTAGGCGAGCAGCGCCTCCGGCTTCGGCTTGAAGGAGTCGAGGACGGTCTGGAAGATAACGTCAAGCTCGCCGAGCTCGAGGATTGCTCCCGACGCTCTTTCCACGTCGAGCTTATCCTTGAGAATGGCGCTAACGTCCTTCGCCTGCATATTGAGGTCCTTTGCGAGGTCTCCGAGCTTGTATTTATTTAACATACGCTTTCCTCCGTAACTTTCAGAATGGCGTCGGCAAGTCCCTTGTCCCTGACGCCCACGACGGTAGTTGCTCCGGCGCCGACGGCTTTGCCGAGCGCGGCCTTGTCGAAGCCGCCGGTCAGCACGGGAACGCCCGCTTCCTCGCAGGCGCGCCGCGCCTTTTCGGCGGTGCGCTCGCCGTCCGAGGCGAAGACCGCGAGCTTCAGCCGGCGTCTTTTGAGCGCCGCGAGCGTCTTATCGACGCCCGGCTCGGCGTTGCGTGAAACGACGGCGAGCCCGAGGTAGTGGAGAATTCTTTCGTCAGCGGTCATTTTATCGCCTCCGTCAGCTCTCTTTCGAGCGAGTCGTAAATCTCCGGCGGTATCTGCCGGTCGAACGCGCGTTCGAGCCGCCGCGCCTTCCTCGCCTTAGCGAGACAGGCGGGGTCGGCGCAGATATACGCGCCCCTGCCCGCCGCCTTGCCGGTCGGGTCGAGGGAAACGTCCCCCTCCTTTGGCGATACGACGCGGAGCAGCTCGCGCTTCGGCTTTGATTCGCCGCAGCCGACGCATTTTCTGACAGGGATCTTCTTTTCTTTCAAATCAGCCTCCGGTAGTTTTGCTTATCCGGCGCTTACATAGCCGGCTTGATGTCTATCTTCCAGCCGGTCAGCTTCGCGGCGAGGCGGGCGTTCTGACCCTCCTTGCCGATGGCGAGCGAAAGCTGATCCGCGGGAACGGTGACGTGGCAGGTGCGCTCCTCCTCGTTGACGTCGACCGAGACGACCTCGGAGGGAGAGAGGGCGGCGGTGACGAACTCCGCGATATCGTCGCTGTAGCGGACGATGTCGATCTTTTCTCCGCGCAGCTCCGTCTTGATGTTATCGACGCGGGTGCCCTTCTGACCGATGCAGGCGCCGACGGGATCGATGGACGGATCGTTAGAGGCGACGGCGACCTTGGAGCGGCTGCCGGCTTCGCGGGAGATGGCGCGGATATCGACGATGCCCTCGTTGATCTCCGGCACCTCGAGCTCGAAGAGACGGCGCACGAGGCCGGGATGGGTGCGGGAGATGACGATGCGCGGTCCGCGCTCGGTCTCCTTGACCTCCACGACATAGATGCGCACGCGGCTGCCCTCGGTGAGGTATTCGCCCTTGACCTGCTCGGAGGCGGGCAGGACGATGCTGTTCCTGCCGACCTCGAGGGTGGCGTTCCTGCTGACGCGGTCAACGCTGGTGACGAGCGCGGTGATTATCTCGTGCTCCTTGCCGCGGAAGTCCGCGAGCAGCTTGAGCTTCTCGGCTTCGCGTATCGCCTGGATTATGACCTGCTTGGCGGACTGCGCCGCGATGCGGCCGAAATCCTTGGTCTGTATCTCCTCGATGACCTCGCCGCCGAGCTTGGCTTTCTTGTTTATCTTCTTCGCTTCCTCGAGGGTAAGCTGGCAGTTTTCGTCGGTGACTTCGTCGATGACGGTCCAGCGGCGGACGAGGCTGATGGAGGAAGTTTCCTCGTCGACGAGGACTTCGATGTTGTCGATATTGCCGTCGTCGCGCTTGACAGCCGTCTCCAGCGCCGCGCGGACGCGGTCGAGCATATATTCCTTGGCTATGCCGTTCTCTTTTTCAAGCATATCCAGCGCTTCAAAAAACTCCTTGTTGACCATAATTGTAACTCCTTTTTTCGTTTTTCTCCTTTTTATGTGATGTCGGCCGAGCGTCGGCCGTTATTGAAAACGACTCAGAAATCGAGCTCCTCGTGCCTGCGCAGGGAGGCGACGGCGCTTTTCGGCAGCGCGACGCCGCCGATGACGAAGCCGTCGGAATCGAAGGAATCGAGCGTGCCGATCAGCTCCTTGCTGCCGCCGACGGCGGTGTAAAGCCTGGCGCGGACCTTCATCCCGACCGAAGCGGCGTAATGCTCCGGCGTTTTCAGCTCGCGGAAGATGCCGGGCGACGAGACCTCGAGGTTATAGGACTGCTCGATGGGGTCCGCCTCGTCGAGCATCGGGTCGATGGCGCGGCTGACGGCTTCGCAGTCGTCTATGCCGACGCCTTCGGGACTGTCGATGTAGAGGCGCAGGAAGTATTCGCCGCCCTCGCGCACGAACTCCAGATCCCAGAGCTCGACTCCGCAGTCGGCGGCGGCCTTCCGCGCAAGCGGGAGCACCTTTTCTTTTATGCTTGCCATATCGCGACCTCCTCGGCTGAAAGGCGCTGGCGCAGGCCCTGAAAAACGCCTTTACAAAGACTTGAGAGCGGGCGCAAACCCACTCTCAAACAAAAAAACTTCATTAACATTGCTATCATAACACGCGTTCGCGAAAAAATCAAGCCTTTTTTGCAAAAAAATCAGTGTACGCGCTTATACATACGCTCGTATGCGGCGGTTTCCTCCTCCGTCAGCAGCTCGACGTCCACGAGGTCAAGCTGTTCGCGGGCGAGGGAATACTTGCCGTTTATGATGTGCATACCGGCGGCGGCGATGGCGTCGAGCGAGGCGATGCGCGCCGCGTCGAGCTCCGCCTGCGAGGAGAGCTCCTCGTTCTGCTTCTCTATCTCGCTGACGCGGTTGTTGGCGTCCTCGATCAGCCCGCGGAGCGTTTCGTTCTCCTGCTGGATGTTTACGAGGGTGGTCTGCGTGCGCTGCGCGCCCTGCTGCGTGACGTCGACTTCGTTTTTGAGCCGATTGGTGTTGCGGACGTTGATTATGATCGACATCGTTATCAGCAGCGCCGCGACGACGAAAAGCACCGCGCCGTAGATGGCGACCGATATAACGGATTTTTTCTTTTCCTCGGTCATCTGCGATCATCTCCGTTTCCGGAAAGGCGGTTGACGAGGTCGATCAGGTCGCCCTCGCCGCAGTAGTCGACGGTGAGCCTGCCCTTATTGTCGCTGCCGCTTATGGTGACCTTGCGGCCGAGCTTTTCTTTGAGGACTTTTTCGGATTCCACTATGAGCACGGTGCGGGAAGCGGGCTTCGGCTTGGCGGCCTTCGCCGGCTTGGCGTAAGCCTTGGCGAGCTCCTCGCAGCGGCGAACGGAAAGCCCTTCCGCGGCGCAGCGCGCGGCGAGCTCCGACGCCTGCGCGGCGGGAAGCGCGGCGAGCGCTTTGGCGTGTCCGAGCGAGAGCTTGTCCTCGCGGACGAGCTCGAGCGCGTCTTCGGGCAGCGAAAGTATGCGGAGCAGGTTAGCGATCGCGCTTCTGGGCTTGCCGAGCTCTGCGGCGAGCGCCTCCTGCGTCAGTCCGTGTTCTTTCATGAGTCTGCTGCAGCCCTCGGCGGCTTCAACGGGGTTGAGGTCCTCGCGCTGCAGATTTTCGATAAGGGCGATGACGGCGGCCTCCTGCGCGTCGGGGCGGCGGATTATCGCCGGGACCTTCGAGAGTCCCGCCATACGCGAGGCGCGCCAGCGGCGTTCGCCGGCGATGATGACGTAGCCGTCCGGCGGAGCGGGCTGAAGTATCAGCGGCTGGAGCACTCCGCGCAGCTTTATCGATTCCGAAAGCTCCGCGAGCGAGTCCTCGTCGAAGGTGCGGCGCGGCTGTTCGCGGTTGGGGGAGATGTCGTCGATATTGACGAGCTCGTAGCCGTTCTCGTCGACTGTATTTTCGGCGAAGAGGGCGTCGAGGCCTCTGCCGAGTCCCGTACGTTTAGCCATTTCCGGCTCCTTTCCGAGTCCGGCTCAGCCGGACTCACGTCCCCGAAGGGGACATATCGCGGATTCCGAAGGAATCCATATCGCGAATCCCGACAGGGATTCATATCGCTTTATCTGTTGTTCGTGATTATTTCCCTCGCGAGCTCCATATACGCCGCCGCGCCCTTGGAGTTGCGGTCGTATTCGAAAATATTCTTGCCGAAGCCGGGCGCCTCGCTCAGACGCACGGTGCGCGGAATGACGGTCCTGAACACCTTGCGCGGGAAGAACTTCTTGACCTCCGCGGCGACCTGATTGGTGAGGTTGAGCTGGCTGTTATACATCGTCAGCAGCACGCCCTCGAGCTCGAGCGAGGGATTCGCGCCGCGGCGCACGAGGCGTATCGTCGCCATAAGCTGCGAAAGTCCGTCGAGCGCGAAAAACTCCGTCTGAAGCGGAACGAGCACGGAATCGGCCGCGACGAGCCCGTTGAGATTGAGCAGTCCGAGCGCGGGCGGGGAATCTATGACGATATAGTCGTAATCGCCGCGCACGAGGTTGAGCGCGTCGCGGAGGCGGGCTTCGCGTTTTTCGAGCCCCGCCAGCTCAAGCTCCGCGCCGGCGAGATCGACGGTCGCGGGGAGCAGGTCGGGCTTGCCGTCGGGAGTCCTGACTATCGCGTCCGACGTTTTCGCGCCGCCGATGAGCACGTCGTAGACGGTGGCGGCGGGGTCCTTTTTGCCGACGCCGCAGCTTACGGTGGCGTGTCCCTGCGGATCGATGTCCGCGAGCAGCGTTTTTTTGCCGCAGAGCGAAAGCGCGGCTGCGAGATTTACGGCGGTGGTCGTTTTGCCGACGCCGCCCTTCTGGTTTGCGACCGCTATTATTCTGCCCAAAGCTTACACGTCCCTTCATCTGCGGTTTCCGGAATCCGCATAATCACCTTTCTACATTATAGCACAGTCGAAAGGAAAAATAAAGAGTAATTTTTCGCGCCCCGGAACGCCCGCGGGAACGGCTTTACTCCGCCATTTTGCCGAAGTTCCGCAGCTTCGGGAAGCCCCACTGCCGCAGCGCCTCAAAGACCCCGACGGCGACGGAGTTGGAAAGGTTCAGGCTCCGCGCCTCGCTTATCATCGGGATGCGGACGCAGCGGTCCCGCTCGCGCTCCAGGAGCTCCTCCGGAAGCCCCTTCGTTTCCCTGCCGAAGACGAGCCAGGCGCCGTCGGGATACTCGACCTCGGTGTAGGCGCGGGGCGCCTTTGTGGAGAAGTAGAAGCGCTCGCCGCCGCATTCGGAGAGGAACTCGTCGAGCGAGCCGTAATAGGTGACGTCGAGCAGGTGCCAGTAGTCGAGCCCGGCGCGTTTGAGCTTGGCGTCGTCGATCTTGAAGCCCATCGGACCGACGAGGTGCAGGCGGCATCCGGTCGCGGCGCAGGTGCGCGCGACGTTGCCGGTGTTCTGCGGTATCTCCGGCTCGACGAGAACGATGTTCAGAGCGGGCATAGGCGTACCTCCGTGGCAATGAAAGATTACGGCGAAAACCGGCCGCGCCGGCTTGAGATCCGTTCCGGCGGAACGTTCGGCGGCGGGTTTCGGGTCTCTCCGGCAACTAGTATAACCTCCTTCGCCTGATACCGCAATAATAATTGCAATTTTTTTGAAAAAGTTGATAAAAAACGCTTTATATTTGCGGATATATATGGTACAATTAAAACTAATAGTGTATAGTCCCACAATATGTAGTGTTTTGACCGATTGGCGGCGAAGCCGATCGGTCGGGGGTGAAATAATGGCGAATTTTGAACAGCGCGTCGCTCTCGGCAGGAACGCCGTCGCGGAAGCGATGAAGGCGGGCGAGAGCGTGCAGTGCGTATACGTTGCGAACGGCGTTTCGGAATCGGAGATCTCGATGCTCCGGCGGCTCTGCCGCGAAGCGGGCGTTCCGCTGAAAAACGTCGACCGCAGAAAGCTTGAAAAATACGGAAGCAAAAATCAGGGCGTCGTCGCGCTGCTCGCGGACGCCGAATACTCCACGCTGGAGGACGTTTTCAAACGCGCGGAGGATAAGGGCGAGCCGCCCTTCATCATCGTCTGCGACGGCATCGAGGACCCGCACAATCTCGGCAGCATAATCCGCAGCGCCAACCTTTTCGGAGCGCACGGGGTCGTCGTGCCGAAGCGGGGCGCGGCGGGGCTGACCGCGGTCGTTTCCAAAGCGTCGGCGGGCGCGGTCTGGCATACGCCGGTCGTCCGCGTGACGAACGTCACGGAAACGCTCAAGGAGCTTAAAAAGCGCGGCTTATGGGTCTACGGCGCGGACGCCGACGGAAAGAGCGTCGACGGCGACGTCGACCTGTCGGGCGCTTCGGCGCTTGTCATCGGCGCGGAGGGGGACGGCATTTCCCGCCTCGTGCGCGAGAACTGCGACGTTATGCTTTCGATCCCGATGCGCGGCGATATCGAGTCGCTGAACGCTTCGGTCGCCGCCGGGATCCTTATGTATCTGTTTATGGAGGGACGCAAATGAGCAAAGAAAGAGAAAAGGAATATCTTGAGAAATTAGGCGTGCCCTCGAAGGACTACTCGGGGGTGCCGATTGACCGCACCTTCTCGCTGGACGATATCCTGCGCGAGGTCGCCGGCGACAAGACCGTGCCGTTCGCGAAGCCGGAGCCGAAACCCGCTCCCGCACCCGTACCCGCTCCGAAGCCGGCTCCGAAGGCTGAAGTGAAACCGAAGCCCGCGCCCGCGCCTGTCATCCTGAGCGAAGCGAAGGACCCCACACCTTCCGCAGCCGTTCCGAAAACGGCGGGGGATTCCCGGTCGACGCAGTCTGCGGCAGCGGCTCCTCGAAATGACAAACCCGCGCCCGCTCCCGCGCCGGCTCCGGCTCCGAAAGCGGCTCCCGCTTCTGTCATCCTGAGCGAAGCGAAGGATCCCACGCCTTCCGCTCCCGCCCCGAAGCCCGCGCCCGAAAGCCCGACCGTCCGCGTCAAGACCGTCAAAAAGAGCACGTCTCTCGGCGATACGCGCAGCCTTAAGCTTTTCACCACCATCGAGATCGAGGCGCAGCCGCAGGAGTTTGAAGTCGCCGTCGAAGAGGGCGGCGAGCCGAAGGTCGAGGGCGGCACCGTCATATTCGCGCCGCCGGCGAAGCCGGAACAGCCGAAGAAACGCGCTCCGCGCAAGCCGCGCAGCAGCGAGGCGGAGCCGGATCAGCTCTTCTTCGAGGGCGCCGGGCCGAAAAACGTTATGACCAACGCCAAAGAGCCCCCGGCGGCAAAGGCCGACGCCGACGCCGTCGCGGCCGGCTTCAAGGAGAGCGTTGAAAACAATATCCGCGAAAACGTCCGCAAGACGTATAACGTGCCGGAGTCGGAGGAACCGGAGCCGGCGGAGGACGAAGCGGAATACCACGGCGAGCCGGACGACTGCTACCTCGTGGAGGAGGAGCTTCGCGCCCGCCGCAGCGACGGCGTGCTGAAATCCATCTTCCTTGCCGCCTGCGCGCTGCTTCTGCTCATTATCGACGTCTTTTCGCTGAAGTCCGAGTCCGTGGCGACGGAAACGGATATCGCCGTCGTCTATCTCTTCATCAGCGCCGCGGTCAGTCTGCTGACGGTCATATTGAGCGCTGGATTTGTCAAGCGCGGCTTTATGCAGATCAAATCGCTCTCTTTCCGCGCGGAAGCCTCCGCGCTGATATGCACCGCCGTCGCGATTGTGCAGAATATCCTCCTTATGGCGAATCCCTTGTACTTATCTGAGGGAACGGTCGGCGTCTATAACTTCCTGCCCGCGGTGATGCTTTTGTTTATACGGCTCGGCGATATGCAGATGATCCGCCATATACGCGGCAATATGAAGTTCGTCAGCGAGCGCAAAAAGCTCGCCGCAGCCGTCATGATCGACGACGAGGAGCTCGCCGATGACGTATCCGGCGGCCAGATCTCCGGCGAAGCCCGCATCTGCGTGCCTCACCGCGCGGACGCCGTCGTCGGCGTGGTCGAAGCCTCCTCGAAGGAGAGCGACGCCGACGGCTCGGTCGGTAAGCTCTTCCTCGGAGCCGCCGCCGCCGCGCTGCTCATCGCGCTGGTTTCCGCGGTCTGGAGGGGCGCGTCCTTCGGAGTCGCTTTCTCCGTGTTCACCGCCGCGCTCTGCGCGGGAACGCCGCTCATGAGCGTTTTCGTGACCGTCCTGCCGCTGACGCGCATCAACCGCCGTCTTAACCGCAAGGGCGGAGCGATACTCAACTTCGACGCCGCCGTGGGCATAGCGGACGCGAACGGCGTTGTCATTTCGGATACCGACGTGTTCCCGGATAAGTCGATAATCCTTCACGGGCTGAGTCTTTTCAACAACGCGCCGATGGACGGCGTCATCGCGGACACCGTCAGCGTGCTGAACGCCGCCGGCGGAGCGCTCGGCAGGGTCTTCGACGGCAGCGTCGCCGATAAGGCGATACTGCGCGAGATCGACAGCATCGAGTACATCGACGAGATGGGCGTCGTCTGCCGCAGTCAGGGCAGGGAGCTTCTGCTCGGCAGCCGCGATTTCATGAAGGCGTATCAGATCCCCGTCCCGCCATCGACTTATGAGGCTAAGGTCTCCGGCGGCGACCGCCACGTCTTCTACCTCGCCTCCGATATGCAGCTCTGTGCGATGTACGTCGTGACCTACGGCGTCGCGGACGTCGCCGCGCGCCGCCTGCGCCGCGCCGAGGACGCGGGCCTTACGCTGCTGATCGCTACGAAGGATACCAACGTCACCAAGGAGATACTCTCCAAC
>JAFTEJ010000088.1 GCA_017453725.1 Clostridia bacterium
TACTCCGGCGGCAACATCGACGCGATAACCGTCGACGGCGACTTCTCGCAGAGCAGCTACAACGACAATATCCCGCAGGCGTACAAGAGCATAAACGACGAAGTCTTCGGCGAAGACATAAAGTCGTTTTTCATCACCGGCAACCACGATGCGCAGGGAAGTGACTGGAGCTCGCTGAACAAGTTCTATACTCAGCTTGCCAGCTACTGCACCGAAGACGAGCCCGGCACCAACCTCGCAAGAGGCAACCGCCATATGGTCATCAACGGCTACCACTTCATCGGCGTGAATATGATGGACTACTGGAACAGCCAGGAAGCCCGCTTCGAGCCGCAGGACCTCGAATGGCTCGACGCTGAGCTCGCCGCCGCCCGCGCGGCAGCGCCCGGCAAGCACATCTTCGTTTACACTCACGCCCCGGTTTTCGGAACGACTTACGGCTCCGACCTTTACACCGGCTCGTGGTGGGGCAGCAGGACAATATACGACCACCTCAAGGATTACCCCGAGGTCGTTACCTTCGGCGGACACGTCCATTTCCCGCTGGAGGACGAACGCACCATCTATCAGAAGGACTTTACCTCTCTCAACTGCGGCAGCGTTCAGTATATGGCGATTGAAAACGGCTATCTCGAGAGCGGAAGCAAGACCACCATCGATCCGGATTCCTGGAGCGTCTCCGACGGCCTTATGCTCCAGATCGACGTCAACGGCAACATCAAGATCACCCGTATCGACTTCGGCAGAGACGCGCTGATCAAGCAGCCGTTCTATCTGCCGGCGCCCGATCTCGAGAACAAGACGAACCTGATGTATTACGACGACTACCGTTTCAACGAGGCCAACGAAGAGCCCGCCTTCCCGGAGGACGCGACTCTTTCCGCTGTCGTGAACGGCAGCAACATCGAGGCGAACTTCACCGCCGCGAACGACGACGATATGGTCCATCGCTACGTCTTCGAGATCACCGGCGTACCCAGCGGCAGAAAGACGAGCGCCAAGAGCTTCTCCGAATTCTACAACTACCCGCAGGTCAGGGATATGCCGAAGTCCTACAGAAGGCTGATCCCTTACACCGCCGCGTCGGGTGACAAGGGCTTTGAGCTGGCGGTATACGCCGTAGACTCGGGAGGCAAGATGTCCGAGCCGATCGTCTACAACTCCATCGTCGGCGAGCCGGATATAAAGGCGCCCGGCGGTATGAACCTGATAAACGCGTACTTCATAACCGGCGAGACGCAGGTTTCCGGCTTGAACAGCCTTTCGGTAACGACGAGGGGAGCCCCCGTCAAGTATAAGACGAAATTCGGCTTCTCCGGCGCGGGTGAAAGCCGCGCCACCGTGTTCGCGCCGTCGTCGGTCGCTACGCTGACGGCACGCAAATTCACCGTCGAAGCCGCGTTCGCGGTCGGCTCCGTAGGCACGGAGCAGTACATCTTCAGCTGCAACAAGGAGGATAAGGGGTACAGTCTCTATCTGACCGCCGACGGACACATCGCGTTCGATATGTATACGACGGCCAAATACTCCGTTGTTTCCGAAGAAACGGTGAAGCCCGGAGAATACCACAGCGTGATGCTGAACTTCCAGTCCGGCGTCCTGACGCTCTACCTTGACGGGCGTAAGTCCGCGGAGACCACCGTCAGCGGAAACGCGAAATATAACACAAACGTCGGCTACACCGTCGCCGCGCACATCGCTTCCGGCTCGACCTACGGCGACTTCTTCGACGGCGTCGTCTTCCAGGCCGGCGTCGGCAGCAACAACATAACCGCCGATGACGCCGCCGCCCGCGCCGCGGAGTTCAATAACGGCTGGGACTACAAATACGTCAAGCCGCTTTACGACGAACACGAAGCCGCGAAGGAAGCGCTCGCTCTCAACGCGGACGCCAACGAATCCGTCAGGAAGATCATCAATAACTATATAACGGAGCTCGACGCCGCGCTCAACGCCGTGAGCGTCACCGAGACCTATATCGACTCCGTCATCCGCACCGAAGCGTTTGTCGACGCGCTCGCCGATTTCGGCGTTGCGCTGCAGCTTCCCGCGCTTAACGCGCCCGCCGTTACCGGCGTCGCGGACGGCGAGGTCTGCGACGCGCCCGTAACCGTGAGCTGGGACGAAGCGACGCAGGCGGAGCTTGACCACGAGCCCTTCGTCAACGGCTCCGTCGTCTCGACCCCCGGCGAGCACAGGCTGTTCGTACAGAACAAATACGCCTCCACGGCTATCTATTTCACGATAGAAGGCGAGCTCTATGAAGAACCCGTCGTCAGCGTTGCCGACGGCGCCGAGTTCGACCTTTACACCGCCGAAGATCCGATAGCCGTCACCTGGACGCCCGAAGAAGCGACCGCTACGCTGAACGGCGAAGCCTACGCCGCCGGAACGGCGATCACCGCGGTCGGCGAATACACGCTGGTCGTCACCAACGGCGATAAGAGCGTGACCGTTGGCTTCACGGTCGTCGATACAAGGCCCGTTTACAAGCGCGGCGATATGGACGGCGACGGCGAGATCACTGTCGGCGACGCGCTTAGAGCCCTGCGTTTCGCCGCGAAGCTCATCGAGCCCGCTCCGGAAGACTTCCTGATCGGAGACGTCGATCACGACGGCGAGATCACGGTCGGCGACGCGCTCAAGATTCTGCGCGTTGCCGCGCAGCTCATCGGCGAGGAAGAGCTCGCCTGACGAGCCTTCCGCGCTCCGGCGCCGCTTTGCGCCGGGCGAAAGGTTTTCCCGAAACAGCATAACACGGCAAATCGCACCCGGCGCGGTGCGATTTGCTTTATCTTCGCGGATCCTTTGAAAATCCGCTTTACATTGTTCTTTCTTCCATATATAAATATACGTAACGGAAAGGAGCGGTGAACGCGTCCGAAGCATCCGCCGCGGCGCCTGTCATTCCGAGGAGCCGCGAAAGCGCCGACGAGGAATCACACGGGCGAACGCAAGGTTCTGCGTGACTTCACGGGCGATTAAAATCGCCCCTACGACCTCTGCGAAGCGCATCGTCGGAGGTCAAACACATCCGAGAGCAGAATTAAGCGTCTTTTACCAAGCGTCACCGCAAGCGCAGACCGTATGGGCGATTTAATCGCCCGCGCACCGCCGTTTTCAACATCATCACACCTTATTCTTTCCCGCCTTGAGCATAACGGCGTTATCTCCGGCATATCTTTGACCGAAAGGCAGGTCGGTCATATATGAACGGAGCATACGAACGCCGCGCCGCGGAGATAGGCGAATACATCATCGAATACGGCGCCACAGTACGCACGGCGGCGAAGCGCTTCGGCGTCAGCAAAAGCACCGTCCACAAGGACGTCGCGGAGCGGCTTTCCGCTCTCGATCCGCCGCTTTACCGCCGGGTGCGCGAGGTGCTCGACCGCAACAAATCCGAACGCCACCTTCGCGGCGGCGAAGCGACGCGTCGCAAATATCTCGCGAGAGGCTGAAGCGGCGTCCGCGGGTGCGGAAAAGCCAAATATGAAGGCCGTTTTCTAAAAAAAACATAAATTTTCAAGTCAAAAAGGTATTGACAAATTGATAATTATAATGTAAACTGTCAGTGTATGATACAGGGTGTCATAACGCGCAATCGATCTTGCAAAAGAAAGGAATGTAATTATGAAGAAGTTAACGAAACTTATGTCCGTTATTCTTGCCTGCGCTATGCTGCTTGCTATAGCGATCCCCGTGGCGAGCGTATCTGCGGACGACAAGCTGTCCGTCACCGTTGAGACGGTTGATTCCACGGCGGGAACCAAAAACGTCGGAGTCAAGATCTTTATGCCGACCGGTTGGTCCGGATTGGATATGACCTTGAAATTCGATCCCGCGAAGCTGACTTTCAAGAGATTTGAGCAGAACATGGCCGTCCAGCATCAGGCGAGAGACGGCGAGCCCAACACTTACGTTCTGAACAAAAACGAAGCCACTACTAAGGGTGAAGTTATCGTTGCGTTCGCGTCCGCCGTCGTCTATAACGGAGTCGAGGGTTACTGCAATGTCGACGTTGACGACGATACCGTTTACGATTATTTCGGAATCGCCGTGTTCGACGTCGCTGAAGGCGTCAGCGGTTTGCAGAGTGTAAGCGCTGTCATCAATAAGCTGATTGATGTTGTCGAAGGTGAAAACGTCAACCTTGAATACGAGGTTACCAACGGCGGTATAAACATCCCCGTTGCTCCGCACGATCACGATTACGGCGACTGGCAGGTCAGAACTCCCGCCACCTGCTCCGCTGCCGGCGTAAAGTACCGCGTCTGCTCCGTCTGCCAGGATGAAGAGACCGACGTTATCGAAATCGATCCCGACGCCCACGACTGGAGCGATTGGACTCCCATCGAAGGCAGAGACGGCTGGGAGCAGAGAGTCTGCCGCCACAACGCCGAGCACGTTGAGGAGAGAGAGATCCCGTTCGACGGCGTCGACATAGTCGTTGAGACCGTTGATTCCGCACCCGGCGCGAAGAACGTCGAAGTCAAGATCTTCATCCCGACCGGATGGTCCGGACTTGATATGACCATCAACTTCGATCCCGCGAAGCTCACCTTCAAGAGATTTGAGCAGAATCCGGCCGTCCAGCATCAGGCGAGAGACGGCGAGCCCAATACCTACGTTCTGAACAAGAACAACGCCACGTCCGGCGAAGTCATCGTCGCGTTCGCCTCCGCCGTCGTCTATAACGGCGTCGAGGGTTACTGCAACGTCGACGTTGACGACGATACGGTTTACGATTATTTCGGGATCGCCGTATTTGACGTCGCCGATGACGCCGAAGGCCTGCAGGAAATCACCGCTACCGTCAACAAGCTGATTGACGTTGTCGATAGCCAGAACGTTAACGTTAACTACAGACTCACCAACGGCGGTATCAATGCTCAGACCTGCCAGCATAACTGGGTCGAGACCTCCAGAATTCCCGCCACCTGCAGCGCGAAGGGAAGCATAACCTACACCTGCTCCCTCTGCCAGAAAACCAGAACCGAAGACATCGATATCGATCCTGATGCTCACAACTGGGGCGAGTGGGATGTTACCACTCCTGCGACCTGCACCACGAAGGCTGTTGAGACCAGAGTCTGCGCCTACAATTCCTAGCATACAGAGACCAGAGAGGTCGGCGAAGTCAATCCCGAAGCTCACAGCTGGGGCGAGTGGACCGA
>JAFTEJ010000089.1 GCA_017453725.1 Clostridia bacterium
CCAAACCACGGAAACGCAATGTTATTTATTAAATCTATCATTTCGTTTCGGATTTCGGTAATATCAGTATTGGAAGTGATCGACCACCACTTATCAAAACCATACCGAGTGGCAATAACGGCAAGTCGTTCGCGGTTTTTTATCGGAAGGCAATCGTACTCCTTGAATTTTTCATTTATTATGTTATTGCTGTTGATTTTTCCGATGTTAACGGCAAACCTCAACTCCGACCTATCGTTGTATGCTGACTTTTGAAAATTGATAATATAGCCGGTAAAAAGACTGTTGTTTTCAACGATCAGCCGGAAGTTTTGTCCGTCCTTTTTGAAACCTCTGCTTTTCAGCAGGTTCTGATGAATTGTACTCAATAGCGATTTGAATTTTTCTTCATTTGTCATTTCTTTATTTTCCATATCGCTACTCCTGTGAAAAAACTGCGCACTTACTCACCACCGACGACGGTGAAACTGTGGTGAGAAAGGAAATCGGGCGTCCATAACTCAAGTCCGTTATAGATGCCCGATATGGTAGGGGCAGAGGGACTTGAACCCCCGACCTCTCGCATGTGAAGCGAGCGCTCTAACCAGCTGAGCTATGCCCCCGTTTCCGTCAGCAAGATTAACTATACCACAACACCGATCAAAAATCAAGAAAAAAATCATTATTTTTCATACAGGGTCGTCATATTTTTCAAAGCAAATCCGCTCTTATTTAACGTCGTTTTACATATTCCTCAGTGCATAACCGCGCCGCGCGGTGTAACACGTATGAATATTATATTGATTATTTCTCAATTTCAGTATATAATTTGATTAGTAGGTATATATTTCCAATGTGTCAATGAATTCAACGGAGGTGAAAATGGCTAACCGCAAAAACAACCCCTATTCCGCTTTAACAACAGAGATCAAAGACCTCGCGGAGCTCTCGGTTAAAAGCTACGGCATACTGCCGGAGTATTACGACAAATACAACGTCAAGCGCGGACTGCGCGACGTCAACGGCAAAGGCGTTGTCGCGGGCTTGACGGAAATATCGACTATAACGTCGTCCAAGCTCGTTGACGGCGTCGATACCCCGTGCGAAGGCAAATTATCCTATCGCGGGATAGATATCAAAGACCTTGTCAACGGCTTCTACGGCGAAGGACGCTTCGGCTTCGAAGAAACCACCTATCTTCTCCTTTTCGGCGACCTGCCGAATAAGCAGCAGCTCGACGCGTTCAAGCGCACGCTCGGATTCTACCGCTCGCTGCCGACCGGCTTCGTCCGCGACGTCATTATGAAGGCTCCGAGCAGCGATATGATGAACACTCTCGCGAGGAGCGTTCTCACGCTTTATTCATACGACAGCGCGGCGGACGATATATCTATACCGAACGTGCTGCGTCAGTGCGTTCAGCTTATCGCCCTGTTCCCGCTACTCTCCGTTTACGGATACCAGGCGTACAGGCACTACCATTACAAAGACAGCCTTTTCATACATCAGCCGGACCCGGAGCTTTCAACCGCCGAAAACATACTGCGCCTGCTCCGTCCGGATATGAGCTACACGCCATTCGAGGCGCGCGTGCTCGATATGGCGCTCGTTCTCCACGCGGAGCACGGCGGAGGCAACAACTCCTCCTTCACCACACACGTCATCACTTCCTCCGGGACGGATACTTACAGCGTTATCGCCGGAGCGCTCGGATCGCTGAAGGGACCGCGCCACGGCGGAGCGAATATCAAGGTCGTCAGAATGATGGAGGACCTTAAGCAGAACGTCGCCGACGCCTCCGACGACGAAGCCATAGGCGCCTACCTTTCGAAACTGCTCAATAAAGAGGCATTCGATAAAAGCGGCTTGATATACGGAATGGGCCACGCGGTCTATTCCCTCTCCGATCCTCGCGCCGAGATATTCAAATCCTTCGTCCGGCAGCTCAGCGAGGAAAAAGGCGCGCAGGAAGAATTCGAGCTCTATTCAAAAGTCGAGCGCATCGCGCCGGAAATCATTTCGCGCAAACGCAGGATATACAAAGGCGTCAGCGCGAACGTGGACTTCTACAGCGGATTCGTTTACAGTCTGCTCGGGCTGCCTCCCGAGCTGTTTACCCCGATTTTCGCGATAGCGAGGATAAGCGGATGGTCGGCGCATCGCCTCGAGGAGCTTATAGGCGGCGGGAAAATTATCCGTCCCGGCTACAAGAGCGTCGCCGAGGACCGCGGATACGTTCCTATGGAGGACAGGCCGCGGTAATAGCTTGATAATCAAACAGCGGAAAGCAATCACAGTGCTTTCCGCTGTTTTTGTTTATCTGTCTGTTATTCTTTGCCGTAGTTCATTATTTTCGCCACGCGGCGCTCGTGTCTGCCGCCTTCGAATTCGGTCGAAAGGAAGGTTTCTACGATGTCGATAGCGGTCTCCGCGTCGGTTACCCTGCCGCCGATGCAGAGGATATTCGCGTCGTTATGCAGACGGCAATACTCGGCGGTAAAATGGTTCGTGCAAAGCGCGGCTCTGACGCCGTCGACTTTGTTGGCGCATATCGAAACGCCGATGCCGGTCCCGCAGAAGATCATACCCTTCTCGTACTCGCCCGCTGCGACCTTTTCCGCTATCGGAAACGCTATGTCGGGATAGTCCACCGAAACGTTCTCGTGGACGCCGTAATCGAAATATGCGATACCTTTGCGGTCAAAGTATTCCGAGACCGCCTGTTTGAGTTCAAAACCGCCATGATCGCTGCCGATGATAATCATTTGATTTCCTCCGTGTTTTTATTTTGAAGTTTGGCGTTGCGTTCCCGCTCAGCCTGGGATAGCCTTATGTAGTTGACGGCGAACGCCTCGGGCGAAACGGCGCTTTCGGCGTTTTCCGCCGCTATGAGCGCCACGTCTCCCGCGCCGACGCCTACGCGCCCCGCGTTCGCGACGGCACAACCGACTCCGCGCTCGGCGAACCTGTCGCGGCAGAGCGCCGCGCCGTCCCCGATAAGGAAAACTTGCTTTTCGCCCTTCACTTCATCAATCAAGTCGTCTATCGCGAGCGCCCTATCTTCACAAACACGCTGCATAGAACCGTTGTCAACCTTGAAATTTGCATTGTAAACCTGCCCGCACCGAGCGTCCATAACCGCGCAGACGAGCCCTTTGCAGTCTTTTGCCGCGTAAGCGGCGGCGTAAAGCGACGAAACGCCGATACACTTCAAACCCGCGCCCGCGGCCATTCCCTTCGCCGCCGACATACCGATACGCACTCCGGTAAAAGAGCCTGGCCCGACCGTCGCGGCGATATAATCCATATCGGCGACCTTCATACCGAGCGTCGAGAGCAGCCAATCCGCCGAAGGAAGCAGAGTAGCGCTGTGCGTCTGCTTAGTATCTATATATACTTCGCCAACGACTTTGCCGTCATAAACGGCAACGGACGCGGTCTTGCCGCAGCTGTCAAAAGCAAGGATACGCATTTTACACTTCCTCTACTGTTATTGTGCGCTGATTATCGTTTTCGCCGCGCTCGATAGTCACGGTCATATGCGGGACGGCGACAAAAGCTTCGATATTCTCCGACCACTCTATCGCGACTATCGCATCGGAATCAAGATAATCGAAAAAGCCTATCGAATACAGGTCGTCGGGCGAGCCGACGCGATACATATCAAAATGCGCGAGCGGAAGCCGTCCGCCGCTGTACTCCTTAACGAAGGTAAAGGTCGGACTGCTGACAGTTTCGGGCGCTATGCCGAGGCCGGCCGCGAGTCCGCGCACAAAGGCGGTTTTCCCCGCTCCGAGATCGCCCCGGAAAAAGATCACGTCCCCGGCTTTTAATCCGGACGCGTATTCGGACGCTATACGTTCGGTTTCGGCAACGGAATTGCTTATCATATCAGAAGAGTCCTTTTATCTCGCCGTCAGGCGTTATGTCGATATTCACCGCCGCCGGCACCTTCGGCAGGCCGGGCATGGTCATGACCTTGCCTGTATAGACGACTACAAAGCCGGCGCCGGCTGACACCTTGGCGTCGCGGACGGTGATGCGGAAACGCTCGGGGCGCCCGAGCAGCGAGGGGTCGTCCGAAAGCGAATACTGCGTCTTCGCGACGCATATCGGCAGCTTGCCGTAGCCGTTATCGGTCATATACGCGAGTTCCTGCTCGGCTTTTTCGGAGTAATCAACACCGTCGGCGCCGTAGATTTTAGTCGCAATAGCGTTAATCTTGTCTTTAAGCGGCAGGTCGAGGTCGTAGCAGAATCTGAAGTCGCTCGGCTTTTCCGCCGCGGCGCAGACTTTTTCGGCGAGGTCGATACCGCCGTCGCCGCCGTTTTTGAATACGGTGGCGAAGGAATAATCAACGCCGCGCGCGGCGCAGTATTCGCCGATGATGCGTTTTTCTTCGTCTGTATCGCTGCCGAATTCGTTGATAGCGACGACAACCGGAAGGCCGTATGATTGTATATTATCTATATGCTTGCCGAGGTTGACAATGCCCTTGCGAAGCGCTTCTGCGTTCTCCGCTTTTAGCTCGTCCTTCGGCACGCCGCCGTTGTATTTAAGCGCCTTGACAGTAGCGACGATCACAACGGCGTCAGGATGGATGCCCGCTGCGCGGCACTTGATATCGAGAAATTTTTCAGCGCCGAGATCCGCGCCGAAGCCGGCTTCCGTTACGACGTAGTCGGCGAGCTTGAGCGCGAGCTTTGTCGCGCGGATCGAGTTGCAGCCGTGCGCTATATTCGCGAATGGGCCGCCGTGGATGATACAGGGTGTGTTCTCGAGCGTTTGCACGAGGTTCGGCTTGAGCGCGTCCTTGAGCAGGACGGTCATAGCGCCGTCGGCCTTCAGATCGCGGGCGCGGACGATGCCGCCGCTCCTGTTATAAGCGACGATTATGTCGCCGAGGCGGCGCTTGAGGTCCATAAGATCGGAGGAGAGGCAAAGTATGGCCATGACCTCGCTCGCGACGGTAATATTGAAGCCGTCAGGACGAGGCTGTCCGTTCGCCTTGCCGCCGAGGCCTATCGTTACCTCGCGCAAGGCGCGGTCGTTCATATCTACGCAGCGCAGGATAAGCACGCGCTCGGGATCTATGTCGAGCTCGTTACCCTGATGGATGTGATTGTCTATCATAGCGCAAAGGAGGTTGTTTGCCGCTGTGATCGCGTGCATGTCGCCGGTGAAGTGGAGGTTTATATCCTCCATCGGCACGACCTGCGAATAACCGCCGCCGGCGGCTCCGCCCTTAACTCCGAAAACCGGGCCCATTGAAGGCTCCCTAAGCGCTGTGACGCCACGCTTACCGAGCTTCGCGAGCGCCTGACCCAAGCCGACGGAAACGGTCGTTTTTCCCTCGCCCGCGGGCGTAGGATTGATAGCCGTAACGAGTATGAGCTTGCCGTCCGGACGGGACGAGGTTTCCGCGAACAGTTCCTCTGACAGCTTCGCCTTGTACTTGCCGTAATACTCCAGCGCATCCTCCCCTATTCCCAGGTCGGCGGCTATTTCCCCGATCGGCCTTTTCTTCGCCTCGAGCGCGATTTCGATGTCGGTTTTCACATCGGTTTCCTCCTTTTTTCCAATGCGTTTTTTAGATATTACAATAATAACACAAATCAGTCGGAAAATAAACCCCGTTTTTTAAATTCGTCTGTTTTAAATCTACCGAATGCCATCCCAAAAAGAATAGCGGCCGCGGCCGCATATCCACGCGGCGCTGTCCGCTTTTATCATCGGTATTATGCTTATTCTCTAGCGCAAGCGTCA
The DNA here is from genome assembly GCA_017453725.1 of Clostridia bacterium. GTDB lineage: Bacteria > Bacillota > Clostridia > Oscillospirales > RGIG8002 > RGIG8002. The sequence goes on from JAFTEJ010000089.1 coordinate 5,746, forward strand.
TCCGTAAGTTTTTACTATCTCCTCCGCGACCTGCCGTCTCGGAACGCAGCGGTCCATCGCCTGCTTTTCGATATAGCGGTGCGCGTCGGGCTCGGTCATCTTAACCTCGCTGATGAGAAGCCACTTCGCGCGGTTAACAACGCGTATCTCGTTCATCTTCTCCTCAATGGACAGTGTCTTTTTCTCCGTTTTTCTGATACGCTCTCGCGCACTGACGAGCCATCCGGACGCTATCTGAAACACCGATTTGGAGAGCGGCTTCTGCAGAAGGAAAACGCCGTGCTCGGCAAGCTTATCGTAAGCGTCGGAATACTGCTCGGCTTTGGACAGAAACAAAACCACGGTGTTATAGTACGAAACCGTATCGATGGCAAATCTGACACCGTTATCGTCCGGGAGCGGCGAATTTATGATTATGAAATCAAACGAGCGCTCCGATACCGCTCGCTTGGCGGCGCTGACGTCGGAAACGCCGCTGATCGGGAAAAACGTAGAAACCGGAAGAACCTCAGGCAGAGCCTGATTGAATTTTTCGGACGCAGAAACAACAAGAACGCTGTACGTCTGTTCCTTCAGGCTCAACCTCATCCCTCCTTCTGATTAGCTTTCCTATGGTTTATTTGCAGTAGATACTCAGTATTTCCGACGGAATATACTTCTTGATGAACGCGTCGGACGACGCGGAAACCTTAGCCTCCTCAAGGCTCGACGGGAGCTTCTTCAAGGTCGAAAGCAGCTCCTTATCGGCTTTATAGAGGTTAATATCAAGAGGCTTCGGAAGCTCGGCGCGATTCTTTATGCCGCTCAATCCCGCCCATATCATAAGCGCGAACGCTATGTAAGGATTCGCCGTCGGATCCGGCGAACGGAGCTCGGCGCGTCTGTATTCCCCCACTGCGGCGGGAATACGTATAAGCTGAGAGCGGTTCTCCGCCGACCACGAAACGTAACGCGGCGCCTTCATCTGACCGAGCCGCGCATATGAATCGGCGGACGGGTTGAAGAACAGCGTAGACGGAACAGCCCTTTCAAGGATGCCCGCGATCATCCGGCAAAGCTTTTCGGACGCGGTATCCGGTTTTACCGAACAGTTGATATGGAAGCCGTTGCCGGGGCCGTTTTCAAGCGGCTTCGGGGAGAAATCGGCGTATAGGCCGTTCCTGCGAGCGACCGTTTTGACGACCGTCTGGAATGTCATAACGTTATCCGCCGCGGCGAGAGCCTCGGTATAGCGAAAATCAATTTCGTTCTGCCCGGGCCCCTCCTCATGGTGCGAGCTTTCGGGGCGGATACCCATCTGCTCAAGCGTCAGACAGATCTCGCGGCGGACGTTTTCGCCCTTATCCTCCGGCGCGATGTCCATATACCCCGCGTTATCGTACGGGGTTTTCGTCGGCATATTCATTTCATCGAGGTTAAAGAGATAAAACTCCTGTTCGGCGCCGAAATAGAACGTCAGACCCGCCGCCGCCGCGTCGGCAACGGCTTTTTTCAGCAGGCTCCTTGTGTCGCATTCAAAAGGTCTGCCGTCCGGGTAATGGATCGAGCAGAACATACGCACGACCTTGCCGTGTTCCGGTCTCCACGGAAGCCATGTGAGCGTCTCCGGCTCCGGATGGAGAAAGAGATCGGAATGAGTTTCATCGCCGAAGCCGGCGATAGCGGACGCGTCAAAAGCTATGCCGTTTTCGAAAGCGCGCGGCAGTTCATCCGGCATAATGGAGATATTTTTCTGCTTTCCGAAAACGTCGCAGAAGGCAAGACGTATGAATTTCACGTCCTCCTCGACAACGTATTGCATTACCTCTTCCTTTGAATACTTCATAATATCCTCCGTTTGTTCAGTTAGCAACGTAAAGCTGCTTGTACGGATTGCTGCTGTCCGGCGTGATAACGGTAAAAGGCGAATCCAAAACCGCCGCTTCGTCTTCTCCGAAGAGACGGCAATACTCGGAAACGTATCCTTTGATTTCGCTCATATCGTCTGCCGACGCCGGTCTCGCGGAAACCTGATTCGGGAAAGTCACGTCGCGGCAATCGGAGCGCAGAATCATTTTACCGCCGTGCATCCCCGTGCACGGGAAGTTGCTGACGATCTTTCCGTCGCCGCATCGAAGCCCGAGCACGACTATGACTCCTCCGGCCTGATATTCGCCGAGGAAGCTTCCCGCGCAACCGCCTATCACCATAACCGGGACCTTTTCCTTATAAGCCTTCATATGGATACCGGCGCGATACCCGGCGTTGCCCTTGACAAAGATGCGGCCTCCGCGCATCGCGTATCCGGCGGCGTCTCCGATGTTTCCGTGAACTATTATGGCGCCGCCGTTCATGGTATCTCCGACCGCGTCCTGCGCGTTGCCCATAACGGTGACGGTCGCGCCGTTGAGGTACGCGCCGAGCGCGTTTCCGGGCACGCCTTCTATGGTAACGGAGACGTCAGCCATTCCGGCGCAGATGAAGCGCTGACCGCAGCAGCCGACCAGCGTGGCCTTCTTTCCGGCGGCGCGTATCGATTCATTTATCTCGCGGAACTCAAGTCTCTCTGCGTTTATTTTCATATTATACTACACCTCCGAACTTTTTTCTACGGATTTCGCGAGAAAAAATGGCGTTTGAAGCGACTTTTTTCGTCAATTCGAAATCGATCGTATCAAGCGGAGTCTTTTCGCGTATCAATGCGGTATAAATCCCGGCGCGTTCGGTCTCTCCGAGCAGTATGTAACCGCGCAGAAGCCCGTCCTTAACGAAGAAGCGCTTAACGGTTTCATCCGAGCGTTCCTCAAGCATTTCCCCTTCATAGGCGCCTGCCGTCATAATATGGTAGCCGAAGAATCCGATAGAGTTCATCGGGATGGCGCTGCCGAGGTCGGCTGAGCCGCCCGCTATATTAACTCCGGCGACGTGTCCCTGCATATATGCGTTGGGAAGAATCGCGAGAACGCGGTTCGCGCCGATCGAAGCGTCGAAGCCTTCGGCGCAGTCTCCCGCAGCCGTAATATGCGGGAGCGACGTTTCCATCTTTTCGTTGACGACGATGCCGCGGTTGACCTCTCCGCCCGCGTTTTTCACGAGCTCCGTATTCGCCCTGACGCCGACGGCAAGCACCAGAACGTCGAATTCAACGCTTTTTCCGCTCTTCATATAAGCGGTATCGCCGTCGAACCGCTCGGCGGTATCGCCGAGCATAAAGCTTATGCCGGCTTCTTCAAGGCGTTTTTGCACTACGGCCGCGCAGTCGGCGTCAAGTATGCTCGAAAGCACGCGGTCGGCGAGGTCGCAGACGGTGATGCTTCCGACGCGCCCGTATATCCCCTCCGCGCATTTGAGCCCGATAAGCCCCGCGCCGACGATAAGAACGCGCGACTCCTTCGTAATCGCGGCCTCCAACGCGAGCGCGTCGTCGAGGGTCATAAAAGAAAACTTCTTTTCAACTGTATCCAGCCCTGCGAACGGCGGAACGAACGGGCGCGAGCCCGCGGCAACGCACAGCTCGTCATACGAAAGCTCCGTCCCGTCTTCGAGTTTCACTCGCTTCGCGGAAGAATCCACTGAAACGGCTTTCGCTCCGTATATAACGCGGCATCCGTTATCATCGTAAAAGCTGTCGGAGCGGTACTTCATACGCTCCGCGTCTGTTTTGCCCTCGAGGTAGTATGATATGAGCGGACGGCTGTAAACGTGGCGCTTTTCCTCCGATATGACGGTTATTTCACCCGCTTTGTCGACGGAGCGTATACCCTCGATACATCCGACGGCAGCGGCTCCGTTGCCGATAATCAGATACTTTTTCATTCGGCGGCGCCCCTCTCTTCATATACTATCGCTTTGTTCGGGCACCCCGTGACGCAGGCGGGCTCGCCGCAGGAGTTCTCAAGACAGAGCTCGCATTTCTGCATCGTGCCGTTCTCGCCCGGCGCGAGCGCGCCGTAGGGACAAACGAGGACGCAGGTAAGACATCCGACACACTTGCTTCTGTCGATCTTCACGACGCCGTCCTGTTTCGAGATCGCGCCTGCGATGCAGCTTTTGACGCAGTTAGGGTCCGTGCAGTGGCGGCAGGAAACGGCGAACGTGATCTTATCGCCGTCCTCGACGTGAATACGCGGAAAGATCTTCTTATCCTTGAGCGCGAACGCCATATCCTTCATTCCGGAGTTCGCAAAGGCGCAGTTGTATTCGCAAAGGTGGCAGCCGAGGCACCATTCTTCGTTAACGTATACGCGTTTCATATCATCACTCCCCCGCATGAGAGATACCGAGTATCTCAAGCTCTTTTTCGTTCAGTCCGACTCCGCGAAGCATGAGCCTGTTTCCGCGAAGGGCTTCTATCGAGTTGACGCCCATACCGCCCATTATCTCCATTATCTCGTGCCGCCAGGCGGTCATAAGATTAACAAGTCTCTGTGAGCCTATGTCAGGATTCAGGCGCTTGACGAGGTCGGGGCGCTGGGTCGCTATGCCCCAGTTGCACTTCCCGCTCTGGCAGGTGCGGCAGAGGTGGCATCCGAGCGCAAGCAGCGCCGCGGTGGCGACGTAGCAGGCGTCCGCGCCGAGCGCGACCGCCTTAACAACGTCCGAAGCGGAGCGGATCGAACCGCCGACGACGAGCGAAACATTATTGCGTATCCCCTCGTCGCGCAGACGTCTGTCGACGGAAGCAAGCGCGAGCTCGATCGGAATGCCGACGTTGTCGCGGATTCTCGTCGGCGCCGCGCCCGTACCTCCTCTAAAGCCGTCTATGGCGATTATATCGGCGCCGCTTCTCGCTATTCCGCTGGCTATCGCCGCGATATTATGCACCGCCGCGACCTTTACTATCACCGGTTTCTTGTACTGCGTCGCCTCCTTCAGCGAGAAGACAAGCTGTCGAAGATCCTCTATTGAATATATATCGTGATGCGGTGCGGGAGAGATCGCGTCCGACCCCTCCGGGATCATACGAGTACGCGATACGTCTCCGACTATCTTCGCGCCGGGCAGGTGTCCGCCTATGCCGGGCTTCGCGCCCTGTCCCATCTTTATCTCGATCGCCGCGCCGGCGTTAAGATAATCCTCGTGAACGCCGAAGCGCCCGGACGCGACCTGTACGACGGTGTTCGCGCCGTATTGATAAAAGTCCTCGTGGAGGCCGCCTTCGCCGGTGTTGTAGAGTATTCCCAGCTCCGTCGCCGCGCGGGCGAGCGAAGCGTGCGCGTTGTAGCTGATCGAGCCGTAGCTCATCGCGGAAAACATCACCGGCATCGCGAGTTCTATCTGAGGATCGAGCTCGCAGGCTATTCTGCCGTCCTCATCGCGAACGACGGAAGCGGGCTTCTTGCCGAGGAAGACCTTTGTCTCCATCGGCTCGCGGAGCGGATCGATAGGCGGATTCGTTACCTGCGAGGCGTTGATGAGCATTTTATCCCAATAGACCGGCAGCGGCTTAGGATTGCCCATCGAAGAAAGAAGGACTCCGCCGCTCGACGCCTGCTTGTATACTTCCCTGATAGTATCGTTCTGCCAGTTGGCGTTTTCGCGGAGCACACAGTCGCTCTTAACGATTTTCAGCGCGCGCGTCGGACAGAGCGACACGCAGCGCTGGCAGTTGACGCATTTCGTCTCGTCGCTCACCATCGCGCCGCGCTCCTCGCTGAAGGAATGGACCTCGTTCGCGCACTGACGTTCGCAAACGCGACAGGCTATGCAGCGTTCTTTGTCACGGACGACTTCGAATTCAGGATATATGAAATCGACTCCCATCAGAACTTCCCCTCCTTTACTTCAACTATGACCGGTTCCCCGCCGGAAGGAGACCATATGTTTTCGGCGTACGGCTCCATTACGCGGATAGCAGCCTCCTCGCTCGCTATAAAGACCTTGTCTTCCTTCTCGCCCACGACCATCGAGCGGAGCTTCAGGCGGTCGTTGAGCGCCATCAGTCCGCCGTCGAATCCGAGAACTATCGAGAACGGCCCGGTTATAAGCAAGCTCGGGAAAACGGTACGCAGGTATTTCAGCTTCCGCTTTTCGTATTCGTCCGACTTGTTCTCTATCGTGCTCCAGAACGGAGCCGCAATGACGTTCGCCGCCTCGGTAAGCGTCAATCCCTTTCTGCGTATCAGATAATCGAGTATATAGGTGATTACCTCCGTGTCCGTCTGGAGCGTGCATTTATAGCCGAACATCTCGATAAAGCGGCGGTTGGCGTCATATGAGGAGATCTCGCCGTTGTGGACAACGGAATAGTCGAGCAAAGTGAACGGATGAGCGCCGCCCCACCAGCCGGGAGTGTTCGTCGGATAGCGCCCGTGCGCAGTCCAGCTGTAGCCCTCGTATTCGTCGAGCCTGTAGAATACCCCGACGTCCTCCGGGAAGCCGACCGCCTTGAACGTGCCCATATTCTTTCCGCTCGAAAATACGTACGCGCCGTCCGTTTCGGTGTTTATCTTCATAACGGTACGCGCGACGAACTCCTTTTCATCGAGCTGCTTATCCGCGAGGACGGACTTAAGCGGCGCGACGAAGTAACGCCAGATAAGCGGCTTGTCGGTTATCTGAGGTATATTACGCGTCGGAATGATCTCGCTCTTGACGATCTCGAAATACTCCTTGAGGAACGCCTCGCACTTTTTGCGGGTGTCCCGGCAATCAAAGAACATATGCAGCGCGTAAAAATCCTTATACTCCGGATAGATGCCGTAACCTGCAAATCCGCCGCCGAGACCGTTAGAGCGGTCGTGCATCGGCTTCATAGCGCTAACGATGCTTTCGCCCGTCATACGGTCGCCCTCTCTCGAGATAACCGCCGCTATCGCGCATCCGGAGGGGATCCTTATCTTTCCTTCTCGTTCCATATCGCTCCGCCTTTCAATAAAAATAAAAAAGCGCTCTTTTTTGCGCGGTTTCACACGCAAAAATGAACGCCTTTGCTCATTTGACCGCTATTCTACCACTTCGCGCGCGATTTGTCAATAGTAAAAATGAAGACAAGCCGAATTTTTATTTTTTCCGCATTTTTTGCAAAAAACACTTGACAAACGCGGACGGCGGGTGTATAATCCACGACGTTGAAGGCAATGGCGTCTTTGAGTCACGGACTCGAAGACGCTGTTTTTTCAATCAATTAAATATTCATCCAAATGAAGGCAAAGGCGTCTTTCGTGTGTTTAACGCACGCAAGGCGCCTTTTCTTTTGAAAACAAAAAGGAGTGTTGACTATGAAAACGGTATCGGATTATTTCGGCGGTATGGTGTTCGACGACAGAGTGATGAAGGCAAATCTTTCCGCGAAGGTGTACGCCTCGCTGAAGCACACCATTGACGAGGGAGCGCCTCTCGATCCCGGCGTCGCCAACGCGGTCGCCGCCGCTATGAAAGACTGGGCGGTCTCGAAGGGCGCGACCCACTTCACTCACTGGTTCCAGCCGCTGACCGGTATAACAGCCGAGAAGCACGACAGTTTCATCGCTCCCTCGCCTGACGGAGGAGTGATTTCGGAATTCTCCGGCAAGGAACTCATCAAGGGCGAGCCGGACGCTTCCTCCTTCCCTTCCGGCGGACTTCGCGCTACTTTCGAGGCGCGCGGATACACCGCGTGGGATCCGACGTCTTACGCGTTTATTAAGGGAAAAACCCTCTGCATCCCGACCGCGTTCTGCTCTTACGGCGGTCACGCGCTCGATAAGAAAACGCCTCTCCTGCGTTCGATGGAGGCGCTCAACAAACAGGCGCTCCGCGTGCTTCGGCTTTTCGGCAACGACAGCGTGAAGCGGGTCGTTTCGTCCGTCGGCCCGGAGCAGGAATACTTCCTTATTACAAAAGAGATGTACGACGCGCGTCCCGACCTGCGCTTCTGCGGCAGGACCCTTTTCGGAGCAAAGCCGCCGAAGGGACAGGAAATGGACGACCATTACTTCGGAGCCATAAAGCCCCGCGTCGCGGCTTATATGGAGGAACTTAACGACGAGCTCTGGAAGCTCGGCA
>JAFTEJ010000090.1 GCA_017453725.1 Clostridia bacterium
GTATAACGGCGGCACAACCGACAAGGGCGGCGCCATCAAGATGACCGGCTCCGCAACGGTGAATCTGACCGGCGTGCTTATCTCGAACTGCTGGTCTGATAAAGCCGTTTCTTATCTGAACGAAGGCGGCGCGATCTATATGAGCGACAACGCGCAGTTGACGCTGAAAAACTGCGTCATCCGCAACTGCCGCGCTCTGGATTACGGCGGAGCGATCTATATGGAGGACGAGGGCAACCGTCTTACCTGCGAAAACGTCGATATCATTTCCTGCACCGCCGAAGAAAATCACGGTGGCGGCGTTTATCAGGATCACGGCGAGACGAACTGGAACGGCGGCTCGATCGCCGTCTGCGGAGCGAACGATGACGACGGCGGCGGATTCTACGTGAACAACGACAAAGTCACAATGCGTAACGTCCTGTTCGACGGAAACAACTCCGGTGGCAGCGGCGGCGCGCTCTACTCGAACTCGGACGACGGCGCATGGTTCTTCGGATGCACGTTCCAGAGCAACAGCGCGGACGATATCGGCGGCGGTCTCTACGTCGACAACGACAATATTTATATGGAAGACTGTAGCGTCGTCTCCAACACCTCAGGCGCCGAGGGCGGCGGCATTTATATCGCAAGCTCCTCCACGATCGGCGTCGCAGGGGTCACGGTGATCCGAAACAGCGACGGTGAGGACACTTACGACAACCTCGTGCTGGACAGCAACTCGTTTATTTACAACCACGGTCTGCAGCCCGGTTCGGAGGTACACCTCCGCGGCGATACCGACGGCAGCGTCAAGCTCGGCGGCAGCCTGATGAGCGAATATCAGCTCACTCAGTATTTCCGCGCCGACCACGGCAAACTGGAACTGACGGACACTGAAACGGTCAATACCGAGCTTCGCGCGTCGGTATTCTCCGAAGGAGGCATTGCGCTGATCGTCGGCGCGGTGTTCCTGGTCGCCGCGCTTGCGGGCGGCGTGATCTATTACCGCAAGAAGCGGAAAGGAGGCGCACAATGAAAAAATTGAAACTTTTTTCTGCGGCTGTCGCGATCTTGCTTGTATTCAGCATTATTATGACCAGCCAGCCTGTGCAGGTGCTGGCTGCTGAGGTGGGACAGGATATACAGCTGTCGAAGCTGTATCTGAAAGAAGTCAAGATGTTCTACGCAGACAATGCGGACGATGCGCGCGTCGCCTGCGAGAGCGAGGGCTATATCTTCTGCCCGACCAACCTCAACGAGGGCGTGCCGAAAACGAAGAGACTCTTACGCGACGAAAGAGAAGAACCGATAAAAAACAGAAACGGCGATTTCACTTACATCGACGCCGACGGCGTTGGGATCTTTCTGGGGTACAAGACCACCGAGAACCCGAAATACGCCATTACGGATCTCACTCTTCTCGATATGAAATACACTCATTACGAGGAGATCGACTATCAGGACTTCCTTGACAAGCACGTGGAGGACTTCAGGAACGAGGCCGCTCAGATGATGGCTCTCGTCCGCGAGTTCGATCAGAAATACAAGGCGGGCAGCCCGAACGCGATCATGGCGTACGATCTGCTCAACCTGTTCTACGTGGACGAAAGCAAGCCTCACGACGCGCCTGAAAACCTGCTCGCGCACTATCTGGTCAACGAGACGGACATCACGTTCTTTGAAAAATTCATCCAGCGCGGCAACGCGACGATCCTCAACAAGATCATCGACCTGCTGTGCCTCGCTTCCTCGGACTATAACGAGGACGGCACGACCTGGGTGGACCGCACGAAGACTAGCGAGGTGCTCAGCGAATACGAGAAGGGCACTTCGGAGCTGAGGAATCTTTACGACTCCAACTGCCAGGACACCGCAAAGAAGCTCGTAAAAGATTTGAAGAGCTTCCGTGAGACCTATACGGAAGCCAAGCGCCGTCTTGACACTTACGGCGAAACTCTCGGCTATTCGGAGCTTGAAGGCGTGACCCTTGAAAACGCCGAAGAAAAGTTCGCGGAGGCCGGCTCCGATTGTCTCTTCCCGGAATACAGCGAAGCGCTGACGATCTACTCGCTCCTCGAATCCGTCTATTACCAAAAGGCGGGCGAGGTCATCGTAAACAACGCCGATCTTCTGAGCGAAGACGCTCAGACCGGAGACACTCAAGCAAAAGACACTCAAGCAAAAGACACTCAAGCCGGCGACTGGGACGACTGGGACGACTGGGGTGACGACTGGGGCGACGCGGACGGCTGGGGCGACGCGGACGGCTGGGGCGACGATAATGACGGCGGCAGTAATGCCGAAGAAGAGGCCCCCGCGGCCGAAAAGCCCGTCGCGACCTACGACCGTGACCTCACTCTCGCCGAGTATATTATGGGTCTTGCGGCAGACGATACACTGGAGGATCATATCACGACCCTTTATCCCCTCGTTTCGGCGCTTTCGCCTGCGCAGCGCGCCACACTCTCTCTCGGCGGCTTCAATACCCTTGTCAAAGGGCTTTTTCAGGCGAACGATTACCTCGGCAAGCGCGAGGGCGCGATAAACGAGGCGATAGGGAAACTCAAAGACTGCGGCTATCCCGACGGCAGACTCTATATCTGGACGGGGCTCGACACCTCGCTCTTCGATAAAAAGGTCGTACAGACCGACGCCACCAAGGAAGCAGCCGCGGCAGGTATCGCTCTGGAAACCTCGGAGAACGACGCCGAAGCCAAAGATTCGAGCGATCTCAACCAGGCGCTGATCGTTATCGACATCTGCACGCTGGGTATCGGCGGTCTCGTGATGATCGTCAGCGCGTTTGCAGGCTTCTCTCTCTGGAGTCTTGGTATGAGCTACATCGCCCAGGCCGGCACGTACCTTATCATGGAAATGGCGGCAATGTTCGCCGACTACATTCTGGGAGCGTTCCTATGCGCCCTTCAGGTGCTCAACGTTCTCGCGATCGTCGTCGGCATCGTTATGCTGCTCTACTCCATTTTGCAGTGGTGCGGCGTGTTCGACACGCCCGAAAGGATCGATTACTCGGAGATACCGGACGTTGTCTTCGACGCACGGGTCAGCGGGGACGGCGCGTACCAGGTGCGTTACGACACCGTGACGAGCACCAACGCTGTAAAGTATTTTAATAAAACTGAAGAATTCGGCTTCCAAGATTTTATGAAAGCGATCCCCTCCGACTCGGACAAACACGCGGAGATGACGTGTTATCAGGCTGCCTACGACCGCTGGATGACGTTGTATTACAGCAAAGCGCCCGCGGCGGGCAAACCGATCGAGATCATCCCCGGGGAAGAACCCTTTGTCACGAGCGGTACGTATATGGCTCCGGACGGATATCAGCCGCTGAAGCTGATCACCGGATTCTCCTCCGTTGACGTAAACGATTTCACTCTCCAGTATTCGTCGAAGGAAAGTTCGCCGCTTTACGTCTTTTTCCCGGGCGAAAACAACACTAAATCGTCCGGCAAGATCATCAACGACGACGGGAACTACTTGACGAACGTCAGACTCGTGCATCACGAGAAGCGTGAGGACGCGATCAACACTCTGAAAAAAGCGAACTTCGAGCCGATCGATATCAATCTCACGCCCGACGACGGCTTTACCTTCGTCGGTTATCAGCTCGGTCCCGCCGCTTACGCTCTCACTGATATCCGCGTCGCCACCAACGGCACCGATACGATCATGTACGGCGATGCAAGCTACGGCAAACGAGGCGGCGACGGAACGGAGCTGACTCCGGACGGTCTCGCGCTTTACGCAACGACCGATCCGTCAGCCGGTTCGCCGATCATGAATCTGTCGGTACAGTACGAACGGAAAGAGCTGGGCAGCGGATTTGAGCCCGTGTGCCTGTTCAGCGGCGGCAACGCAGTGGACTTCAGTCAAAAGTGGAGAAATAACTACGCTGACCCCGATGAGGACGACGAATATACGTACTTTACCAGGGATCTCCCGACAGGGGTCATCCATAAGACAGTCAGTGATTTCGTAAAGCAGGACGATCCTTCCAAAGGCGTATATCTCTACTACCAGCCGAAGGAGCAGTTCCTTGCAAAAGACGAATCGGGGAATCCCGCTCAGCGTTATATTTCCGGATTCTCATACTTCCTCGCGGCAAACAACGAAACGGAGGACGCCCGCTTCGGCTCGAACTATGAGTATATTCAGACCTTCGCCCGTGAAAACGGGTTCGAGCTGATCGAAGAAAACGGCTCGCCCTACCGCGTGATGTCGGACGAGGCGGGCGAAATGACGATGGCGATCATGTGGCGCGACGTCGGCGGCTACCCGGCGGACACCTACAACTTCGACCAGGTCCACACGGTCCACAGCGTCGGCGGAAACGCGGACAGCGGAAAGAAGGTCTTCGGTACATACGTGGTCGCGGGCTCCGACGGAGGTCTGACGCATGATGCCGGCTTCTACTGGAAAGGGGTCGTAGGTAGTGTTTGTTCCGACCTTACCCGCGAAAACGAATATATGATCTTCCGCACCGCGATGTACTTTGGCGTTTCGTACACCTACAACCCGTACCGCGCGATCACCGGCGTCGCCGGGCTGATCACGCCTTACACCGAGACTTCGCAGCAGATCAAATACACCGGTATGTCGACGGCGGCCGGCGGCTTCGTCGCGAGCAACGTCAGCATCCAGGGCAACCCGATAATGTCGGCGGGCATCACCGCGGGTTATTTCAACCCGCAGTCGATGTTCCTCCCGCTCTATACCAACTACGAAGCGAGACAGAAGTCCGATCTCGACTGGATGACGGGCGAGGAGACAGAGATCCTTTCGAGATACCTGTTGACCTCCGGTCCGCGCAAGGGCATCCCCGCGCTGAAGGAAGGGGATATCGTCTTCCGCACCGGCGAGAATCCGGGCGCGGTGTCCGGCTATGTGCCGCTCACCGATCTTCGCACGCCGGGTGATTACGATCATCCGCTGAACCTTGCTCTCGATACCACGAACATGGGCTCGCAGTATCTCTACCTCTTCCTGAAAAAAGCCACCGGCGAGAACAAGACCGATGTGGATGAGATAAAGGATGCGGCCGGCAAGGTCACCACCCAGGCGGTCGTTTCCCAGGTCAACCACGAATACACCAGAAAGACGTACGTTGTCGCGGTGGTCTGCGGTGTGGGCAAAAACCCCGAAATGGCGATAAACAACCTTTACTCCAAAGCCGCGGGAATATGGCCGACACTCGCCGCGAACAACAGCGACATCGACGCACGTCCGCTGTTCACTCAGTTCGACGAGATCATCCCGGTGGATCTCTCCTCCGAGCATCCATGGTATGAGCTGCACACCAACGATACGAACGTAAGCAGTCTTAAAAACGGCGTGTGGGTGCGCGGGAACGAATTGGCTTACTACCGCTGGGAAGGCCATGGCACCGTTAAGGGGGACAAGTCGACCGACGAATACGAAGCGGATATGAAGTGCGCTTATATCGGCGTCATCAGAAGTTCTGAGTCAACAAAAGCCGCGTACGGACTCGTGAAGTATTACACTAAAGCCGACACCGCCTCCAAGAAGCTGAACACCGGCAACACCGAATGTCTGCTGGCGGGCGGACCGGTCAATTCTCCCGAGGGAAAATACTTCCTTTATTACTCCACCAACAGCGGGACCGCCGCATATTCCGCACCGATCACCGGACTGCATGTGAGCGACGATATCTTCATCAACGGATACAACACGTCCTTCACCGTGTCCGAATCGGACCGCACCGACAGCGCTCTCCTGCAGTTCAATCAGCTCCGTATGCGCACGGATGAACACAATTATATCCATCTTGCTTACGACCGCGCCGATCTTCCGTATTACGAAAAGCTCTACGTCGGCGTGGGCAATACGAAGGAAGAGGCGTTCACCGATATGATCGGTACGACCAACGCATACGCCGCGGTCGACGTCAACTGCAACTACAATTCCTTCTCCGGCAAGTGGATCGCCATCGGCTACCGCCGCACCAACGTGAAGGACAACGCCATCCGCGACTTGTTCCTCTATTACGGCGAGAATCCGCCCAATCAGATTCGCATAAACGGCGGATATATGATGCAGACCGACAGTGACACGGGGGCGATAGACTTCAAAGAGTATGCGGATAAGAATGGGACCGGAGTCCTCTATAGGCTGGTGAAGCACAACCTGAAGTCCGGCGCGGAGACTCTCTCCCTCAACGACGGCAACGGCGGACCGGGGCTCTACCTCTACTACACGACGTCGAAGTTCTACAGAGACATGTCGGTGGAGTCTGAGGTCACCCCGATCACGAATCTCGTCTTCACATACGGCGATATTTCTCCGAGATTCGCGACGGCGCAGGACCGCGCGGCGGTATTCGAGCGCACTTACTACTCCGCCAAGGTGTTCAATGCCTCCGCGTACAGCGATCCCGTCTGGGAATGCGTGCTGGGCGTCTCCGGCTCGCCTGCGAACTGGAAGCTGACCGGAGAGGGCGCTGAGCGCTACTCGCTCAATAAGGGCGTCGTCCCGGGTATGAACGGCAACCCCTGGAAGGGCGTCGACAGTCGAGTCTATATGTACGTTGACCGCGCTCTCAAAAATACGAATTACATAGTTCGCGAAAGCGGCAAGCTGCCGGAATTCGGCTATTACAGTCCCAAGAGCACGTTCGGAATCGTCAAGCAGGCGGGCTGAA
>JAFTEJ010000010.1 GCA_017453725.1 Clostridia bacterium
CGCCCTCCGCTTCGCTACCCTTACACAGGGGAGGCAGGCGGGCTCCGTTTCCCTCAAACAAAACAAACGCCCTCCGACGCGCACAGTACGACTGCGGGCGTCAAGGGCGTTCTCACGCGGTTCCACCTTGATTTATCGCTTCATTGCCCCTTAACGCGGGGGAACGGCGGCGCTTACTCTGCCTTCGGCGCCGCGGCTGGTGGGAGCGGTAGAGCTGCCTGACGGACGGCGGCGTTCCAGCCGGACGTTTCGTCCGCGCCGCCTCTCTGGCGACCGTCTTACCGGGAGCTCTTTTCCCGTCTTCGCCTTTGGTACTATTATTTTATGAAAGGATTATATACCCTTCTCACCCCTTTGTCAAGCAAAATCGGCGTTTTGCGGTTGACAAAAGCTCCCTTTTGTTGTAAAATACCCTGTAACTGTGACGAAATAAGCCATTTTGGAGGGCTCAATATGAAAATCTATGAAGAACTGCAGGCGCGCGGGCTCATCGCGCAGGTAACCGACGAAGAAGAGATCCGCGACCTCATCAACAACGGCGGCGCGCGCTTCTATATCGGCTTCGACCCGACCGCGGACTCGCTCCACGTCGGGCACTTCATGGCGCTATGCCTGATGAAGCGCCTCCAGCTCGCGGGCAACAGGCCCGTCGTGCTGCTCGGCGGCGGCACCGGCTTCATCGGCGACCCCACCGGCCGCACCGACATGCGCGCGATGATGGACGCCGAGACGATAAAGCACAACTGCGACTGCTTCCTCAAACAGATCGGGAAGTTCATCGAGTTCGGCGAGGACAAGGCTATCGTCGTCAACAACGCCGACTGGCTGCTCGAGCTGAAATACGTCGACCTGCTCCGCGAGGTCGGCCCGCACTTCTCCGTCAACAACATGCTCCGCGCCGAGTGCTACAAGCAGCGCATGGAGCGCGGCCTGAGCTTCTTTGAGTTCAACTATATGATAATGCAGTCCTACGACTTCTATTATCTCAATCAGCACTACGGCTGCAATATGCAGTTCGGCGGCGACGACCAGTGGAGCAATATGCTCGGCGGCACCGAGCTTATCCGCAAGAAGACCGGCAAGGACGCCTACGCCCTGACCATCACCCTCCTTCTCAACAGCGAGGGCAAGAAGATGGGCAAATCCGCGAAGGGCGCCGTCTGGCTCGATCCGAACAAGACCAGCCCCTTCGAGTTTTACCAGTACTGGCGCAACGTCGACGACGCCGACGTTATGAAGTGCATCCGCATGCTGACCTTCATCCCGCTCGACGAGATCGCCGAGATGGATAAGTGGGACGCCTCCCGCGTCAACGAGAAGAAGGAGATCCTCGCCTACGCGCTGACCGCGCTCGTACACGGCGAGGAAGAGGCGAAGAAGGCGGAGGCGACCGCGAAGGCGCTCTTCTCCGGCGAGGGCGACGACGCGAATATGCCGACCACCGCCGTTCCCGCGGACGCCTTCACCGACGGCGCGATAGGCGTCGTCGACCTGATGCTGCTCGGCGGGCTCGCCTCCAGCCGCAGCGACGCCAGGCGCACCATCGAGCAGGGCGGGCTCTCCCTCGACGGCGAGAAGGTCGCCTCATTCGCGGAAACCGTCTCCGCGGAGCGCGTCGCGAACGGCGTCAAGATGAGGAAAGGCAAGAAGATCTACCATAAGTTCACGCTGTAAACAGCGTGAACAATGATATATTTGCGGCCGCGCCGCAAATGTGATATACGCTTCGCGTATGATATATCGGCTCCGCCGATATGATATACTCGCTCCGCGAGTATTAACGAACAAAACGGCTCCCGTTCGGGAGCCGTTTTGAACGTATTGTGCCGTCCGCTTCGCGTCCGTCACGCGGACGGCGGGTGAAGCCCGCTTTCAAGTTACCGTGTGACTGCTAAAGGACAACTTCGCGGGCGATCAAGATCGCCCGTCCGAGGGCTCCCCTGTGTAAGGGGAGCTGGCACGAACGCACGAAGTGCGCGAGTGACTGAGGGGTTGTCGGCTTCCGTTCAGCCTGCACGCTTTTTCTTATACAACGCCGTTACCTTCAGGATCCTTCGACTGCGCGGACTTCGTCCGCTCCGCTCAGGATGACAGAAATGCGGCGCGGCTGCGTGAGTTCGCGGACGAGCGATGCTCGTCCCTACCGGCTCGCTTCGCGAGCACAACCCCTCCGTCTTTCGCCTTCGGCGAAAGCCACCTCCCCTTACACAGGGGAGGC
>JAFTEJ010000091.1 GCA_017453725.1 Clostridia bacterium
AGGTCACCGTCAAGCCGGAGATCTCCCTCAAGGCGTACAAGGGGTTGAAGGCGACCAAGAAAAAGGTCACCGTCACCGCCAAGGAAGTTGACGAAGAGCTGGAAGTCCGCCGCGAAAAGGTCGGCAGACAGGTCGCCGTTGAAGGCCCGGTCGCGGATAAGGATACCGCGGTCATCAACTTCGAGGGCTTCGTCGACGGTGTCGCGTTCCCCGGCGGCAAGGGCGAGGACTATCCGCTCGTCATCGGCAGCGGCAGCTTCATCCCCGGCTTCGAGGAGCAGCTTATCGGCGTCGAGAAGGGCGCGGAGAAGGACATCGTCGTGACCTTCCCGAAGGAGTATCACGAGGAATCCCTCGCCGGCAAGGAAGCGGTCTTCAAGTGCAGGGTGCTTGACATAAAGCGCACCGAGCTGCCCGCGCTGGACGACGAGCTCGCCAAGGACATCAGCGAGTTCGACACCCTCGACGAGCTGAAGGCGGACATCAAGGAGCACATCAAGGCGCACAAGGAAGAGCACGCCGACGCCGACTACGAGGAAGAGCTTATGAATAAGCTCGCCGATAACATAATCGGCGATATTCCGGAGATAATGTACGAGAACGAGGTCGACTATATGGTCGAGAACTTCGAGGACCGCCTCAAGACGCAGGGAATAGACCTCGATTCCTACATCAAGTACACCGCCACGAGCCTCGAAACGCTCCGTGAGAACTTCGCCCCGCAGGCGAAGCAGCAGGTCCGCATCCGCCTCGCGCTTGAAACGGTCGCGAAGGAGGAGGGGCTGACCGCGAACGAAGACGAGCTCGAAGCCGAATACAAGACGATAGCGGAATCCTACAAGATGCCGGTTGACAGAATCAAGGCGATAATCCCCTCCGACGGACTCGAGAAGGATATAGTCGTCAGAAAGGCGATCGACTTCGTCAAGTCCTCCGCCGTTTCCGGCAAGGACGCCGCCGATGAAAAACCCGCAAAGGCGGAAAAAGCTCCCGCGAAGGCGCCCGCGAAGAAGCCCGCCGCGAAAGCGGAGGAGAAGCCGGCGGCGAAACCCGCCGCGAAGAAGGCTCCCGCGAAGAAGTCCGCTCCCAAAAAGGCGGAGTGATCCCGTCGCGGAGCCGCATATCAGCGAGAAAGGAAGAATGAGAATGAGTTTGGTACCGATGGTAGTTGAACAGACCAACCGCGGAGAAAGGTCTTATGATATTTTTTCCCGCCTGCTCAACGACAGAATAATAATCCTGTCCGATGAAGTCAACGACGTCACCGCGAGTCTCGTCGTCGCGCAGCTCCTGTACCTCGAGGGGCAGGACCCCGACAAGGACATCAGCCTTTACATCAACAGTCCCGGCGGCTCCATCAGCTCCGGAATGGCTATCTACGATACGATGCAGTACATCAAGCCCGACGTCGCGACAATCTGCGTCGGTATGGCGGCAAGCATGGGCGCGTTCCTGCTCGCCGCGGGCGCGAAGGGCAAGAGATTTGCGCTTCCGAATTCCGAGATAATGATACACCAGCCTCTCGGCGGAACGCAGGGACAGGCGACGGATATAAAGATCCACGCCGATCACATCATCCGTATCCGCGAAAAGATGAACAGAATGCTTTCCGAAATGACAGGCAAGCCTCTGGATGTCATCACGGCGGATACAGAGCGCGATAACTTTATGACCGCCGAGCAGGCGCGTGAATACGGCCTGATCGACAAGGTTATGGACAAAAGATAAGCCCACCAAGGCGGAACGGAGACGAAATGGCTGAAAACAATCAGGGCGGAGGTCCCATCTGCTGTTCCTTCTGCGGCAAGGAGACCGGCAAGGTCGACAGGATGATAATGGGCAACGGCGCGTATATATGCGACGAGTGTATTCTCGCGTGCCTTGACATTATTTCCGACGATATCGACCTCGAGCTGACCCCGAAGCGCGGAAGCTCACGCGGAAAGTACGCCCGTCCGGATAAGCTGCCCACTCCGGCGGCGATGAAGCGCAAGCTTGACGAATACGTTATCGGGCAGGACGCCGCGAAGGTCGCGCTTTCGGTGGCGGTCTATAACCACTATAAGCGCATCTTTTTCAACGGCGAGGGCAAGGTCGACCTGCAGAAGAGCAATATCCTTATGCTCGGTCCGACCGGCGTCGGCAAAACGCTGCTTGCCCAGACGCTTGCCAACGTGCTGAAGGTGCCGTTCGCCATAGCTGACGCGACGACGCTTACCGAAGCCGGCTACGTCGGCGAGGACGTCGAGAATATCCTGCTCAAGCTCGTCCAGGCGGCGGACTACGACATCGAAGCCGCCGAGCGCGGTATAATCTATATCGACGAGATCGATAAGATCGCCCGCAAGAGCGAAAACCCGTCGCTCACGCGCGACGTCAGCGGCGAAGGCGTCCAGCAGGCGCTGCTGAAGATCGTCGAGGGCACCGTTTCCAACGTGCCTCCGCAGGGCGGCAGAAAGCACCCGCAGCAGGAGTTTATCAAGCTCGATACGAAGAATATCCTCTTCATCTGCGGCGGCGCTTTCGACGGCATCGAGGACATTATCGAGAAGCGCAAGAGCAAATCCGTTCTGGGCTTCGGCTCTGATATAAAGAGCCGCAATTCCCTCGACCGCTCTATCATCCTGCGCGACGTCGAATCCCACGATCTGATTAAATACGGACTTATCCCCGAGCTTGTCGGAAGGCTGCCCGTAGTCACCTCGCTCGATCAGCTTACCCGCGAGGACCTCGTCAGGGTTATCAGGGAGCCGAGGAACTCGATATATAAGCAATACGTTGAGCTTTTCCGGATGGATAAGGTCGAGCTCGTCTTCGACGACTCCGCCTTTGAAGCCGTCGCCGACCTCGCCATCGAGCGCAAAATAGGCGCCAGAGGCGTCCGCGCGATAATGGAGGGCGTGCTGCAGGAGTATATGTTCACGACCCCGTCGGATAAGACCATATCGCGGATATCCTTCAACGGCGGATGCGTCAGAGGAACGGAAAAGCCGGTCGTTGAACACCGCCAGCACCAGTCAAGGCAATCCTCCGTGACTACGAATCTGAATACGGAGGCCTCCTGAAGAAAGTGAAAAACGCGGGGCAAGCCGGTTCTTGCCCCGCGCCTGTGTTTTTACGGAGAAGATATGAACGAACTCAATCAACCGAGCATAATACGCGATATACCGATGATCGCGCTTCGCGGAATGGTGATGTTCCCGAAGACGGTTATGCATTTCGACGTTGCCCGCGACGTTTCGGTCGCGGCGCTGAATTACGCTATGGAGCACGAGTGCGACGTGTTTCTCGTCGCTCAGCGCGACATAACCGTTGACGCGCCGGACGAGAAGCAGCTTTACGGCATCGGGTGCATCGCGCGTATAAAGCAGATAATGAAGAACCCCGAGGGCGGCATCCGCGCCGTGGCGGCGGGACTCTCACGTGCCGAGCTTACGGGAATAACCGTCCGCAAGCCGTTTCTCCGCGCGGACGTCCGGCTCTGCGAGCTGAAGCCCGTCAGCGGCAAGGCGATACGCATCGAAGCGCTCCGCCGAAGCGCGATGGAGCTTTTTGAGGAATACTCCGAGCTCGTGCCGCGTATGGCTCCCGACCTCTATATGAACGCCGTCGCCACCGAGGACATCGGCGAGCTGGCCGACTTTTTCGGCGAGTACCTTTACTTCAAGTACGACGACCGTCAGACGATACTCGACGAGCTCGATCCCGTCAAGCGCATCAGGCGCGTTGTGGCGATTTTCGAGAATGAGATAGACATCCTTGAGCTCGAGAACGACATACATTTCCGCGTCAAGGAGCAGATAGACAAGAACAACCGCGAGTATTACATACGCGAGCAGATACGCGTGCTCAACTCCGAACTCGACGAAGAAGAGCCCGATGAGTGCAATATTTACGAGGCGCAGGTAAGGATGCTGAGGCTCCCCGAGGAAAGCGAGGAGCACCTGCTGAAGGAGATCGACCGCCTGCGCAAAATGCCCGTCGGCTCGCACGAGGGCACCGTCGTCAGAACCTACCTCGATACCGTTATCGAGCTGCCGTGGAACGTGACCACGAAGGAGCGGAACAACCTCGACGCCGCGAAAAAGCAGCTCGACAGGGACCACTGGGGGCTCGATAAGATAAAGGAGCGCATCCTTGAATTCCTCGCCGTCAAGCAGCTCGCGCCGGACATAAAAGGGCAGACCATCTGCCTCGTCGGGCCTCCCGGCGTCGGCAAGACCTCGCTCGCGAAGTCCATCGCCAAGACGCTCAACCGCAAATACGCCCGCATTTCGCTCGGCGGAGTACGCGACGACGCGGATATACGCGGTCACCGCAAGACCTACATAGGCTCGATGCCGGGGCGCATAATGAACGCCGTCAAGCTCGCGGGAAGCAGCAACGCGCTGATACTTCTCGACGAGGTCGACAAGCTCTGCAGCGACTTCCGCGGCGACCCGGCCGCCGCGCTGCTCGAGGTGCTCGACGCGGAGCAGAACAACGCCTACCGCGACCACTATATCGAGCTGCCCTTCGACCTGAGCAATATAATGTTCATCACCACCGCCAACACGACCGACAGCATCCCCGCGCCGCTGCTCGACCGCATGGAGGTCATCGAGCTCGACAGCTACACACGCGAGGAGAAGCTGAATATCGCGAAAAAGCACCTGCTGCCGAAGCAGATGAAGCGCCACGGGCTGAAGCCCGCCGTCTTCAAAGTAACGGACGGCGCGATACTCGAGATTATCAATTTCTACACCCGCGAATCGGGCGTCCGCGAGGTCGAACGCGAGCTTGCCGCCGTCTGCCGCAAGGCGGCGAAGGAATATCTCGAAAACGGCGGGAAGATAAAAGTCGACGAAAAGACCGTCGGCAGATACCTCGGCGTCCGCAAGTTCCGCGAGAGCGACTTTGCGTCCGAAGGCGCGGTCGGCACCGCGAACGGGCTGGCGTGGACCGCCGTCGGCGGCGTGCTGCTCCCGGTCGAGGTCAGCGCGCTCGACGGCAGCGGCAAGCTGGAGCTTACCGGACGGCTCGGCGACGTGATGAAGGAATCCGCCCGCACCGCGGTCAGCTTCATCCGTTCACGCTGCGACGCGCTCGGTATCGACGGCGAATTCTATAAGACGAAGGATATACACATCCACGCTCCGGAAGGAGCGGTGCCGAAGGACGGCCCATCCGCCGGAATAACGATGGCGCTCGCGCTCGCGAGTGCGCTTACCGGCAGGAAGGTGACCGGCGGCATTGCGATGACGGGGGAGATAACCCTGCGCGGCAGGGTGCTCCAGATCGGCGGGCTCAAGGAGAAGTCGATGGCGGCCTACCGCCACGGTATCCGCCGAGTTATCATCCCGAAGGAGAACCTGCCCGACCTTGATGAGATTTCCGAAACCGTCAAAAAAGCGACCGAGTTCATCCCCGTCGCGCATATGGACGAGGTGCTCGCGCTCGCGCTTGAAAAGGACGTGAGCGAATGATAAACTGGCATAACGCGAGCTTTGAGACCTCCTGCGGAGCGCCTTCGCAGCTTTTCGCATCCGACCTGCCGGAGATCGCGTTTTCGAGCAAGTCGAACGTCGGCAAGTCCTCGCTTATCAATAAGCTGCTCGGCCGCAAATCGCTGGCGAAGACGGGGTCAGAGCCAGGCAAAACGCGGACTGTCAACTTCTTCAACATCGATGGTCAACTCCGCTTTGTCGACCTGCCGGGCTACGGCTACGCCAAGGTTTCCAAAGAGATAAAGGAAAAATGGATGAAGCTGATGGACGCCTTCTGGCAGAGCGAACGCGACCTGCGGCTCGTTCTTCAGCTCATCGACATGCGCAACGGGCCGAGCGCGGACGATCTTATGATGCTCGATTTTCTCAACTACTACGGCTATACCTACGTCGTAGCGGCGACGAAAGCCGATAAGCTCAGCAAGCGCCAACGCGCTGAAAACAAAGAAAAACTGCAGGCGATAAAACAACTCTCCGGTGTGAGGATCGTGGAATTCTCCACCTTTGAGGACGCCGGCAAGAACGAAATCATAGCATTGATAGAAGAAAAGGTGAAGTAAAAATGTTCGTATCCGATAACGCAAAAGTCAACTCCGCCGGGAATCTCGAATTCTCCGGCGTCGATACCGTCGCGCTCGCGCAAAAATACGGTACGCCGCTTTACGTCACGTCCCTCGACGGAGTGAAGGCGTCATGCGCCGAATTTACCGCCGCGCTGGAAAAGCACTACGGCGGCAGGGGAATGATCCTCTACGCAAGCAAGGCGAACTGCAACACCGCGATATGCAAGGCGGTATCCTCTTCGGGATTCGGGCTCGACGTCGTTTCCGGAGGAGAATTGTATACCGCGCTGAAAGCGAAAGTCAACCCGGCGAAAATATGCTTCCACGGCAATAACAAAACCGATTCCGAGCTGCGCTTCGCCATCGAAAGCGGCGTCGGCAGGATATTTGCCGACAGCATGAGCGAGCTCGACGACATAGAAGCCATCGCCGCCGAAACCGGCAAGAAGGTGAAGGTGCTGGTGCGCGCCAACCCCGGCGTCGAGGCAAGCACTCACGAATATATCATGACCGGGCAGGTCGATTCCAAGTTTGGGCTTTCCATCGAGAAGGGCGACGCGCTCGCCGGCGTGCTGAAGGCGCTTGCGAGCGAGCATATCGAGCTTGCCGGTATCGACTGTCACATCGGCAGTCAGATCTTCGAGGTGCTCCCGTTTGAGGACGAAGCGGAAATGCTGATGCGCTTCCTTGTGGACATCCGCGAGCTTACCGGAGTAACGCTTCAGGAGCTGAATATAGGCGGCGGCTTCGGCGTGCGCTACGTACCGTCGGATGACCCGCTCTCCGCGGACATGATAATCGGCGCCGTCGCGGCGCGCGTCAAGCGCTTCTGCGCGGAAAGCGGATTCCCGGAGCCGTTCCTTATGTTCGAGCCGGGCAGAGCCATCGTCGCGAACAACGGCATAACGCTCTACACCGTCGGATGCGTCAAGGAGATCGAAGGCGTCCGCAACTACGTCAGCATCGACGGCGGAATGTTCGATAACCCGCGCTACGCGCTTTACAAGGCGCGTTACACCGCCTGCGTCGCGAACAGGGCGGACCGCCCCGCGGACTACAGCGCCGCCATAGCCGGCAAGTGCTGCGAAAGCGGCGACCTCATCGGAAAGGATATAACCATCCAGCGCCCGGAGCGCGGGGACGTCCTCGCGGTGTTCACCACAGGCGCGTATAACTACTCGATGTCGTCTAATTATAACCGCAACCCGCGCCCGGCGATGGTCGTCATCGAAAACGGCGAAGACCGCCTCGCTATCCGCCGCGAGACCTACGCCGACATCGCCGCCTTCGACGAGGAGTAAACTTCGGCAAAAGCCTTCTCCTTGAGGAGAAGGTGGATTGACGGCAAAGCCGTCAAGACGGATGAGGTGTTTCCTTTCGTACTCTATGGCCCGATCGCATCCGCAAGGGTGCGATCGTTTTTTAGTTTCTCCGAGCTTTTTATGCTATAATAAAAATAGAAGAATTTTCAAAAAATCTGTGACC
>JAFTEJ010000092.1 GCA_017453725.1 Clostridia bacterium
ATAATCTCCTCTTTTTCGGACTGATCCGCGCTCAAAAGCTCCCTCAGAAGCTCGGAATTCCCGGCGGCGACCGCTTCGGGCGAGCCGAAATCCGCGCCGGCTTTTTCCGCGCGCTTGACGACCTTATACGAGCGCATAAGCGCCGGAAGCGATTTCGGGACGTCCTCGAGCCGCTTCTTGCCGTCCGCCTGCCCCTTGGTGCGGATCTTTATGTCCTCCCAGTTCTCAAGGACCTTCTCGGGCGTGTCCGCCGAAGCTTCGCCGAAAATGTGCGGGTGGCGAACGACGAGCTTTTCGCAGACCTCGGTTATGACGTCGTCTATGTCGAAACGCCCCGCTTCACGCTCCATCTGCGCGTGGAACAGCACCTGCAGCAGCACGTCGCCGAGCTCCTCGCGGAGGTTCGCGGTGTCGCCGGTGTCTATCGCTTCGCACACCTCATACGTCTCCTCGATGAAGTTCTTGCGTATGCTCTCGTGAGTCTGCGCGCGGTCCCAGGGACAGCCGTTTTCGCTCCGGAGCAGCGCCATTATGTCCACGAGGTCCTGAAACGCGTATTTTTCTTTTATAAGCCTTTTCGCTTCTTCCGTCATAATAAGTTCCTTCTATCTGTAAGTCTTATCGACGAGCTTCTCCATTTCGAATATCGCTTCCTCAACGTCGAGCGTCTTATACTCGCCGTCCTTGTAAAGCACTTCGCCGTCGACCATAGTCATACGGACGTCCGCAGCTCTCGCGGACTGCACGACCGCGACAGTCGCGGAATATGTCGGATGCATATGCGGCGCTTCGGTTCCGACAAGCGCTATGTCTGCGCGTTTGCCAACCTCGAGGACGCCGGTGTCGTCCCTGCCCTGAGCCTTCGCGCCGGCGGCGTTTGCGAGCGCGAACGCCTGCGACACAGGAAGCGCCTGCGGATCGCGGCGGAAGCCCTTCGCGCACAGGGACGCGAGGTGAAGCTCGGTGAACATATCGGTGTTGTTATTCGAGGAGCAGCCGTCGGTGCCGAGGCAGACGTTGACTCCTGCGGCGAGCATATCGGTAACGCGGGCGACGCCGCTGCCGAGCTTGAGGTTGCTCGAGGGGTTATGCGCCGCGGAGGCGCCGTTCGCCGCCATAATCGCCATATCCTCATCGGTCACCCAGACGCAGTGGGCGGCGAGGACGGGCGACCTGAAGCAGCCGCACTTCTCGAGGAACGCCGTCGGCGTAAGCCCGTGGCGCTCTATGCACTCGCAGTGCTCCGATTCCGTCTCGGAAACGTGGACGTGCAGCACTGCCTTCTTCTCCAGCGCGAAGTCCGCAACGGCGCGGCAGACCGCCTCGTTATTCGTGTATTCGCTGTGGAGGCAGGCGTCGATTTTCACGCGACCGTCGCCGGCGCCGTCGAACTTCTCAAAAAGTTCCTCCGTTTCGCGGAAGCCGACGAGCTTCGACACGTCCGTCTCCGCGAAAGCGGAAAGGCCGCGCGAGATATTCGCCTTTATGCCGCTTTCCAGCACGGCCGATATAATCTCGTCGCAGAAATAGTACATATCGGAGGATGAGGTCGTGCCGCCGGCAATCATCTCCGCAATCGCGACGCGGGACGACCACTTGACCAGCTCGGGCGTCAGCTTGGCCTCCGCGGGGAATATCTTCCCAAAGAGCCACGGCTGAAGCGCCATATCCTCCGCATAGCCGCGGAAAAGCACCATAGGCAGGTGCGCGTGCGCGTTGACGAAGCCCGGCACCGCGATCGCGTTTTTCCCGTCTATGACCTCGTCGTAGCCGGAGGGCTCCGCCGCGCCGATATAGTCGATGACCTTGCCGTTGATACCTATGCATCCGCGCAGCTCGCCGGAGTGAGTTATCGCCGTTACGTTTTTTATTAGCTTTTTCATATCCTTCACCTTTCCGCCGCAAAAGCGGCAAAGCGATATTCGTATGTACAAATTATACCAAATCCGCAGCGGATTTTCAAGGGGCAGCTCCATTTTTTCGCGAGGCGGACGGCAAATTTTTTATACACTGATATGCAAAAAATCCGTTTTTGGTATTGCGCTTTTTATATTATATGGTATACTTATATGATAGGTGTGGTAGTTTTGCCGCGAAGAGCATACTATGTAACAGCGCAAAACGCCGACCGCGAAAGGACCTGATACTATATGAGAAATTACAAAGTCGGAATCATCGGCGCGACCGGTATGGTCGGTCAGCGCTTCATCACCCTGCTCGACAAGCACCCCAACTTCGAGATCGCGCTGCTCGCCGCCAGCTCCCGCTCCGCGGGAAAGCCCTACGGTGAACTGATGGAGGGCCGCTGGAAGCTCGCCTCCGCGATGCCCGGGAGCGTCAAGGACATGGTCGTGCTCGACGCGGAGGGGGATATTGACAAGATCGCCGCCTCCGTCGACTTCGTTTTCTGCGCGGTCGATATGCCCAAGGCTGAGATACGCGAGCTGGAAAACAAATACGCGATGCGCGAATGCCCCGTTGTTTCCAACAACTCGGCGCACCGCCTGACCCCGGACGTGCCCATGCTCATCCCCGAAATCAACCCGCAGCACGCGGAGATCATACCCGTTCAGCGCGCCCGTCTCGGCACGAAGCGCGGCTTTGTCGCCGTCAAGCCGAACTGCTCGATACAGGGCTACGTTCCGGCGCTTTCGCCGCTGCGAAAGTTCGGGCTGAAGTCCATCGCCGTCTGCACATACCAGGCGATATCCGGCGCGGGCAAGACCTTCGCGACCTTCCCCGAAATCGCCGACAACGTCATTCCCTACATCGGCGGCGAAGAGGAGAAGAGCGAGGTCGAGCCGCTGAAGATCTGGGGCTCGATCGCCGACGGCGTGATAAAGCCCGCCTCCT
The DNA here is from genome assembly GCA_017453725.1 of Clostridia bacterium. GTDB lineage: Bacteria > Bacillota > Clostridia > Oscillospirales > RGIG8002 > RGIG8002. The sequence goes on from JAFTEJ010000092.1 coordinate 2,854, forward strand.
CTCCCGTCATCACCGCGCAGTGCGTGCGCGTTCCCGTTTCCGACGGGCACCTCGCCGCGGTCTTCGCTTCGTTCGAGAACCCTCCGTCCTTCGACGAGGTAAAGGAGATATGGAAGAACTTCAAGGGCCGTCCGCAGGAGCTGAATCTCCCCTCCGCGCCCAAGCAGTTCATCACCTACTTCGAAGAAGACAACCGCCCGCAGACCGCGCTCGACCGCGATATTTACGGCGGAATGGGCATCACGGCGGGCAGACTCCGCGAGGATAACCTCTTCGATATGAAGTTCGTTTCCCTCTCGCACAACACCCTCAGAGGCGCCGCCGGCGGAGCCGTCCTTATGGCGGAGCTGCTCTGCGCCGAAGGCTACATCGACTGACGCTGCAATTTTTACGAAAGGCAGAATCGATATGAAGAAGACTGTATTTAAAGGCTCGGGCGTAGCCGTCATCACCCCGTTCATCGACGGGAACGCCATCGACTACCCCGCACTCGAAAGGATACTGAATCACCAGGTCGATAACGGCACCGACGCCGTCGTCATCTGCGGCACGACCGGCGAATCCTCGACGCTCACCGACGCCGAACACCGCAACGCCATCAGCTTCGCGGTCAAGACCGTCGCGGGCAGGATACCCGTCATCGCCGGCACCGGAAGCAACGACACCGCCTACTTCCTCGACCTATCCCGCTACGCCGCTGATGCCGGAGCGGACGCGCTTCTCGCCGTCACGCCCTACTATAACAAATGCTCGCAGGCGGGGCTCGTCAAGCACTTTGAGTGCGTCGCGGACAGGGTCGACCTGCCGATGATACTTTACAACGTACCCTCCCGCACCGGCGTGAATATACTGCCAGAGACCTGCGCGGAGTTGGCGAAGCACCCGAACATCGTCGCGATAAAAGAGGCTTCCGGCAACATCTCGCAGATAATGCGCACGGCGTATCTCTGCGGCGACGAGCTGAAGATATACTCCGGCAACGACGACCAGATCGTGCCCATCCTCGCTCTCGGCGGAATCGGCGTTATCTCCGTCCTCGCCAACTGCCTGCCGCGTGAAACTCACGATATATGCCGCTTCTGGTTCGAAGGCAAGCACGACGAATCGCTCGCGCTGCAGCTCAAGTACCATCCGCTCATCGAGGCGCTCTTCTGCGACGTCAACCCCATCCCCGTGAAGGAAGCCATGAAGCTGCTCGGCCGGTGCGACGGCTCGCTGCGTATGCCGCTGACGAAGATCTCCGGCAAAAACGAGGAGCGGCTGCACACCGAGCTCGCAAACGTTATGCCGGAGGCGCTTATCGGCTGACGGCGACAGGAAAAGGAAGTTCAAGATGAAGATACTCATTTGCGGCGCCGCAGGCGCTATGGGCAGGGCGGTCGCCGCCGTTGCCCGCGAATACGGACACGAGCCCGCCGCCGGCGTTGACAAGGTCTCCGCCGAGCTCGGCTTCCCCGTCCGCGCCGATATTTCGGAGTTTGACGGGAAATTCGACTGCGTCATCGACTTTTCGCACCCCTCCCTGCTCAAGGGAATAATCGACTACGCCGTGAAAACAAAAACGCCCGCGGTCATAGCTACTACGGGCATTTCGGACGAGCAGATCGAATATATGCGCAAGGCGGCGGAGCAGGTGCCGATATTCTTCTCTTATAATATGTCCTTCGGCGTGAACCTGCTCGCGGGGCTCGCGAAGAAGGCGGCGTCCATACTATACGATTCATTCGACATCGAGATAGTCGAAATGCACCACAACCGCAAGCTCGACGCGCCGAGCGGCACCGCGATAATGCTCGCGGACGCGATCTCCGGCGCGCTGCCCGAGGAGCCCGTCTACGTCTATGACCGCCACTCCCGCAGGCAGAAGCGCGATAAGAAGGAGATCGGGATCTCCTCCGTGCGCGGCGGCACGATAGTAGGCGATCACGAGGTCATCTTCGCCGGCAAGGACGAGGTAGTCACGCTGAAGCATACGGCGCTCTCCCGCGACATCTTCGCCGTCGGCGCGGTCAAGGCGGCGCAGTTCCTCTCCGCAAAGGAGAACGGTATGTATTCGATGGACGATATGATCGGCGAATAAGAACAACGTCTTTATACAAAAGCATCCGTCCGAATTGGACGGATGCTTTTTAATCCATCGAAACATATCCGATCAGCACTCAAGCCATGGCGCCGGCTCCAGGCCCGCGGCGATACGCAGCTCGGCAAGCGCGTCGGAAATGGTAACCGCGCCGTCGCCGTCGCTGTCAAAATAATCCACCATCAGCGGCGTTGGCTTCCCCATCAGCTTCACAGCGGCTCTCAAAACCGTGAGCGCATAGCTGACGGTTCCTCTGCTTCTCCTGTATCTGCCGTAATTTCCGTAGCGCCTGTTCAGCGCGTCTGCGACGAGCGCAAAATCTCCGTCAGAGACGACGCCATTTTCATAGGCGTCGCTCAGCGAGTAGACCTTGCCGCCGTGATAAATGACCATACTGTCGTCCATCTGATACTCGTGGATACAATACCCGCCGATGTATTTGCAGTAGAAATCGTCAATAGCAATGATATCGGCTCTGAGGTCGGCGAGATAGCAACCGCCGAACCAGCCGTATCCATAAGAAAGACCCACGCGGGACTCCGAAACTTCGGTGTGATACCTCTCGGAAAAATAATCGGCGGCAGCGGCAATAAGATCGTCCGGCGCTTCATCGTCGTATCTAACGTCGTCATACGAATCCGGAACGTAATCATAGTATGCCTTTTTGACTCGGCCGTCGGCGGTCAGAAGCTCCTTCGCGTTCTTCGCGGCGGCAACGGTGAATTCGGTAAGTTCAATCCTGAACTCCGTACCTATCATACTGCGGATTCTTTCGCTGACCTGGTCAAGAGTCCTGCCCGAAGCAATAATCGACGCCAAATATGCGTCCTCTATCGAATCGGTTTCAAGATACGGAAACAGTTCCGCGAGTTCCCCGTCGTACGCTTCATTCAAATCGACAATGACGACTCCCGGAATTATATCGCCGGGCAGCAGACCGCCCGGTATATCCCGCGCGAAAACTGCCGCGGGTGCCGCCGCCGCGGTCAGCGCGATGCAAAGCAGAACGGCGAGCGCGCGTTTATACAGTTTCTTCATAGCTATCCTCCCCCAAAAAAGCGTTCCAATAATAGAGACTGTTTTTTCGCCGGGATATTACGCTTTTTCTACAAAAAAGATTGACGGAGCCGGTAAATTTACCTGCTCCGTTTTTTTACGCTTTATTCCTGTTCGCGTTTGAGCTGCTGAAGCTCCGCCATGAAGCTGTCTATATCGCGGAACTCCTTATAGACCGAGGCGAAGCGCACATATGCGACCTCGTCGATGTCGCGGAGCTTTTCGAGCGCCAGCTCGCCGATACGGGCGGATTCCACCTCGCGCAGCAGCGAGTTCTGCAGCGACGCCTCGATATCGAAGACGGCGCGTTCAATGCGCTCGATCGGCACCGCGCGTTTGCCGCAGGCGATGAGCATCTGCCGCATAAGCTTATCCGCGCTGAACGGCTCGCGTGACCCGTCCTTTTTGATGACTATCAGGGGGATACGTTCGATCGCCTCGTAGGTCGTGAAGCGTTCGCCGCACTTCAGGCATTCCCTGCGGCGGCGTATGCGTTCGCTGTCGTCCGTCGGGCGGGAATCGATGACCTTGCTGTCCTCATAGGCGCAGAAGGGGCATTTCATACCTTTCATAAAGGTTCCTCCGTCATCTTCTATAATGCGGACGGCCGACCCATGAGCCAGCCGTCCGAACGGTTATTACTTCTGAAGTTTAACCCACAGCGGGCCGGATACGAACAGCGTCGAGAGCGTGCCGATGATTATGCCGACAAGCATCGGGAACGCGAAGCTGATGATGGACTCGATGTTGAACACGATGGACATCACGGCGACCGTGCCGATCGCGATGGAAGTCGTTATCGTGGTGTTGATCGTTCTCGTCAGCGTTTCGTTCATACTGTCGTTGACCAGCTTGGCGTAGTCGACTCTGCCGCGGCCGAGCTTCGCTTTGTTCTCGCGAACGCGGTCATAGATGATGATCGTGTTGTTGATCGCGTAGCCGAGGATTGTCAGCAGTACGGCGATGAAGTTTTCACTCAGCGAACTGCCCATTACCACGAAGGTCGCGAACACGAAGGAAAGCGATACCAGAAGCGATACGACCGCGCAGAAGCCGGCTCTCCAGTCGCCTATCCTGCGGAAGCGGATCGCTATGTAGATGAGCATAAGCCCGACTGCGATGAGCACCGCGATGAGGCTCTTGATGAGTGTCTCCTTGCCCATCGAGGCGGAAACGCTGTTGGAACCCGCGTTCGCGAAGGTGACGTCGGGATACGCATTCTCGATGGCTTCGATCAGCGCGGCTTCCTCTTCGATGTTGACCGCGTAGATATCGGCTTCGGACTTAGTCGCGGCGGCTTCTTCGCCATCGCCGTCTTCGGCGGCGGCTTCTTCGCCGTCTTCGGGCTCTTCGCCTGTGGTGGTGACTTCGCCTTCTTCGGCTGTTGCGGTGACTTCGTCCTCTTTGCCTTCGGTGTCTTCGGCGCCGGTGGTCAGGACTTCGCCGACAGGCTCTTCGCCCTCGCCCTCCTTGACCTCGTCCTCATCGGCGGCGGCGGGCTCGTCCGCGACGACCGTGCCGCCTCTGTTGGCGACGCTGATGGTTATCATCTTGTTGCCGGAGGAATCGGTGTTTTCCTGAACGGTGACGTCTCTGCCGAGAGTGCTTTCCGCGATGCTCTCGATATTCTTGAGGTCCACGGTGCCGCCGGTGTAGCTGTATTTCAGCAGGGCGCCGCCGGTAAACTTGATGTCGACTCCGATGCCGTTGATGAACGCCATCGCTATCGTCAGAACGTAAACCGCCGCGATGCAGATCACGAACCATTTACTGTTTTTGCAGAAATCGTAATTTCTCTTACGCATTTTTCGCACCTCCGTAAAGGGTCACCTTGCGGAAGACCTTGAACTTGGAAATGCCTCTCAGCATCTGCCTGGAAGCGAAGACGCCCATCACGAAGTTCAGCAGAACGCCGACTCCGAGCGTGAAGCCGAAGGACTTGATCGTGCCGCTGCCCATTATATAAAGGATGAAAGCGACGATGAAAGTCGTGACGTTGCCGTCCAGAATGGAGCTCCACGCCTTCTTGTAACCGGCTTCGATGGCGCCGTCGATGGTTCTGCCGGCAATGACCTCTTCCTTTATCCTCTCGGCGGTGATGACGTTGGCGTCAACGCCCATACCGACGGCGAGGATGATGCCAGCGAGACCGGGCAGTGTCAGCGTCTGCGCGGCGAACATCGGAAGAACGAATATGTAGCCGTTGATAGCGAGAATGGTGCAGGCGACCTGACCGACGATCGAGATGATCGCGACGAGTCCGGGCACCTTGTATCTCCAGAGCATGAAGAGCGCGATGAGTCCGAGCGCTATCGCCGCGGAGAGCAGCATTACGTCAAGCGCGTCCTCGCCGAGCGTCGGGCTGATGGTAGAGTAGGTCTCGACCTTCAGCGAGAAGGGCAGCGAACCGGCGTTGATCTTGTCCGCCAGCGCCTTGACTTCGGAATAATCCTGGAAGCTGCCGCTGATGGAGGCTCTGCCGTTGGTTATCGCCTCGTTGACGACGGGCGAGGAAATCAGCTCGTCGTCGAGATAGATGCTTATCTGCTTGCCGACGTTTTTACTCGTCGCATCCGCGAACTTGCTCGAGCCCTCGCTGTTCAGATCGAGGGAGACGATGTACTGCGCGTTCTGCGAATCGTATCCGGCAGTCGCCTGGTTGACGTCGCCGCCGTCGAGGACCTCATTGCCGTCGGGATCCTTGAAGACCAGACGCGCGGTCTCACCTATTTCCTTGATGGCGGTCTCCGGATCGAAGTTTGATTCGTCGGCCTTCCACGGGAAACGGACGATGATACGGTCAGCGGAATAGTCCCCGATGACTTCGCTGTCGGAGATACCCTTGTCGTCAAGACGCTGCTGCAGGATCGTGATCGCACCGTCTATGTTTTCGTCGGTAACTTCTTCTGTTGTGTCAGGCTGGAAGGTGGCGTCCACGCCGCCGCGGATGTCTATTCCCCACCTGATCTTGCCCGCTCCGGAAATGCCCGACGACATATCACCGTAGTATCTGTACAAGCCGAAAAAGGCTACGTAAGTCAGAAACAGGATAGCCGCAAGCACGATGAAGAATACGGGCTTTGCTTTTTGTCTCATTTGACTTCCCCTCCGAATAATTCGGTTTTGCACGCCCCGGCGGTATTATCCGTCGGAGGCGTTTTTTGACAGTATAACTTTATTACAGACTATCAAATATACATTATATAGTAGACGCGGGTGTTTGTCAATCGTTTTTTTGCCGATTTTGTTTATTCCGCGACCTTTACGGGACGAAAATCCGCGCAAATGCTTGAAATAAGGCGGTATTCAACCCCTCCGTAAGCGAATCCGTCGCGGAATTCGCTGTCGCGGACGTGGATGTGCCCGAAGTAGCAGCGGCGCACGCCGTACTTCGCGAGAAGGTCGGATATTTCCGTGCAAGCCGTGCCGGAAAATACCGGCGGATAGTGCAGAAACGCCACGCGCTCCATACCCTCCTCCGCCGACGCGAGGGAGGCTTCGAGCCTCATAAGCTCGCGGTTGAATACCTTTTTATCCAGCTCCGTCGGCTGGTTATACAGCCAGCCGCGCGTTCCGCAGAGGTTCACGCCGGCGCGGACGTATGAGTTGTTATGCAGAAACTTTATGGTACCGATGCCGTTTTCGTCAAGGAACTCCGTCATCTTTTTGACGGTAGTCCACCAGTAGTCGTGGTTGCCCTTGACGAGCAGCTTCTCGCCCGGCAGCTCCTCGATGAAGCGGAAATCCGGCAGCGTCTGCGCGAGGTCCATTCCCCAGGAAAAGTCGCCGGCGAGCACGACCGTGTCGTCAGGCGCGACGGTTTCGAGCCAGTTCGCCCTCAGCCGCTCCTCGTAGTTCTGCCAGCCGTTGAAGACGTTCATGGGCTTATCCGTTCCGAAGGAAAGGTGCAGGTCCGCTATCGTGTATACCGCCATCGGTTCACCTCTGCCCGAGCACGACTTCCGCCATTTCGCCCGGCCGGCATACGCCGGGGAAGCGTATCGCTTTATCCTTCAGCGCGGCGATGCGTGCGGGTACGGGCATTCCGCTCTTCGCCTCAAGGCGTTCAATAAGCGCGAATGGGTCGCCTTCGGCGCCCTCCCCTATCGCGCCGAGCACAGCGGCGGGGAATTTATACGGCGACGCTGTGGAAGCGATCACGCAGGGGCGCTCGTCGCCCGTCGCGGCGCGGTAGTCGCCGCAGACCTTCACGCCGACGGCGGTGTGGGTATCGGTAAGATAGCCCGTTTCCGCGAACGTCTTCCCGATTGAGGCGGAGGTCTCCGCGTCGTCCGCGCAGGAGGCGAAAAAGAGCTCCGAGGCGCGGCGCTTCATCCCCCCGGTGACGGTGTATTCGCCCGTTTCGGCAAGCGACTTCATAAAGCCGCGCACCGCTTCGGCGGAGCCGTCCGCGAGAGCGCAGAGAAGGCGCTCGAGGTTGGAGGAGATGAGGATGTCCATCGAGGGGGACTCGGTGGTGAAAAACTCGCGGTTCTTATCGTATTCGCCGGTTGCGAAGAAGTCGGTCAGCACGCGGTTCCTGTTGGAGGCGCATACGAGCATATTTATCGGCGTGCCCATCATCTTCGCGTAGTAGGCGGCGAGGATGTTGCCGAAGTTGCCGGTCGGCACGACGACGTTGAATCCGTCTGAAAGCGCGGCGCCCTGCTTTCTGAGCTCCGCCCACGCGTGGACGTAATAGACTATCTGAGGCACGAGGCGCCCCCAGTTTATCGAGTTCGCGCTGGACAGGACTTCGCCGCGGGCGGCGAGTTTTTCCGCGATCGCGGCGTCGGCGAATATGCGCTTGACGCCGGTCTGCGCGTCGTCGAAGTTGCCGGCGATGCCGCTGACGCGGACGTTTTCGCCCTCCTGCGTCGTCATCTGGAGCTTCTGCATATCGCTGACCCCGTCGGCGGGATAAAAGACGGTTATCTTCGTGCCCGCGACGTCGCTGAAGCCCTCGAGCGCCGCCTTGCCGGTATCGCCGGAGGTGGCGACCAGGATATGCACCGTCTTATCGAGCCCGGTCTTCTTCGCGGACACGGTGATGAAGTAAGGCAGTATCTGCAGCGCCACGTCCTTGAACGCGGAGGTCGGGCCGTGCCACAACTCGAGGACGAAATCTTCGCCGGAAAGCTTTTTCAGTGGTACGACGTCGGGCGTATCGAAGGACGCGTAGGCGGCGTTCACCATATCCGAAAGCTCGGCCTCAGTGAAGTCGGTCAGGAACTTCTTCAGCACCGTCAGCGCGGTTTTCTTATAATCGCATTCCATTATCACGGCGACGTCTTCATCGGTAAGGCGCGGGATGCTTTCGGGTATGTAAAGTCCGCCGTCGGGAGCGATGCCGGTCAGGATCGCTCTCGCGGAGGAGACGTATTCGTTTTCATTTCTCGTGCTGCGGTATCTCATGATTTGCCTCCGTAAGCAGACGGGCGTATCCGCCCGCAGTAAAAAGCGTAACGCGCCGCTGTCAGAATATTTCGTCCTCGCAGCCGAACGCGTTTTCGATGTGGTTGATTTTCAGCAATGCTGGCGGGAGCCGCGAGTCGTCCAGCCATACCTCGATAACGTCGAAGCGCGGCTGAAGCCGGCGTCCGTCCTGCGCAAGGAAGAGCTTTGCCGCCGTGATAAGTCTGCGGCGTTTCGCTTCCGTCACCCATTCGCGCGGCTCGCCGATCGCGTTTTTGCCGCGGGTCTTAACCTCGGCGCAGACGAGCAGCTCCTTATGGATCGCGATAAGGTCGATCTCTCCGCCGCGGACGCGGTAATCGCAGGCGATCAGTTCGTAATCGCCCTTGTCGCGGAACATGCGCGCCGCGTATATCTCGCCCCATTTGCCGTTTGCCGCGGCCCGGGTATACATATCACGCCCTGCCCTTCAGAAAGGTTTTTCTGTGTATATCCAGCACCCCGAAGCGGTCGATCGCGTCGTAATGCTGTTTCGTGCCGTAGCCCTTGTGCTGCGCGAAGCCGTACTCCGGGTACTTTGCGTCGTACTCATACATCAGCCTGTCACGGCTGACCTTCGCGAGCACAGAAGCGGCGGCGACAGACGCGCTGGTCGCGTCGCCCTTTATGACGAATCTCGCGGGAATGTCGAGCTTCGGGACGCGGTTGCCGTCGACGAGCGCGAGCTCCGGCTTCGCTCCGAGCGCTTCAACGGCGCGTTTCATCGCAAGCATCGCGGCGTTGAGGATATTTATCTCGTCTATCTCTTTTTCGTCCGAAAACGCGACCGCCCAGGCGAGCGCGGTTTCGGTTATAACTCCGAAAAGCTCCTCGCGCTTCGGCTCCGAAATCTTTTTGGAATCGTTTACGCCGGGAATACGCACGCCCTCCGGCAGTATCACCGCGGCGGCGCAGACAGGCCCGGCGAGGGGGCCTCTGCCCGCTTCGTCGACGCCGCAAAGCAGCTCGACGCCCGCTTCGGCGCGGACCGCGGAATCGTATTCAAACAGCGCGGAATTATCCTTCATCCGTGTCCTTCCGTTCCCCGTCCGGCAGATCGAGCGTTATTCTCCCGAGCTTGCCGCCGCGAAAATCATCGAGCACCAGCTCGGCGGCCCGCAGCAGGTCTATCTCCCCGCCCTTCACCATACAGCCGCGCCTGCGGCCGACGGCCTCGAGCATATCGAAGCCTGAGGCGGCTCCGACTCCGTAACGCGCTCCGATGAAGTCCGGATACGCGTCGCGCACGTATTCGAGAAGCTGCGCGGCGAGCCCTTCGGTATCGGTTATGCGGTCGGTTATCGCGCCGGTGAAGGCGAGCTTCGGACCGCTTTCCGCGTCCAGCTTAGGCCAGAGAATACCGGGGGTATCCATCAGCTCGGCGCCGTCCGCGAGTGTGATCCAGCGGTTTTCGCGAGTAACGCCGGGACGGTCCTCGACCTTCGCCTTGCCGCTGCCGACGAGGCGGTTGATGAGGGAGGATTTCCCGACGTTCGGGATCCCCGCGACGAGCGCGCGTATCGCCATTCCGCTCATTCCCTTCGCGGCTCTGGCGTTTATCTTGTCAGCGAGCAGCTCGCGCACGGCGGGCAGCACCCTGTTGACCCCGCGGCCGCTTTTGCAGTCGCAGAAGACGCATTTATAGCCCTGCTTTTTGTAATGCTCCGCCCACTTCGTCGAAAGCTCCGGGTCGGCAAGGTCGATCTTGTTGAAGACCAGCACACGCGGCTTCGAGCGGGTTATGCGCTCCATATCGGGGTTTTTGCTGCTGCGCGGGATGCGCGCGTCGAGTATTTCGACAACAGCGTCGACGAGCGTCAGATCCTTCGCGATCTGCCGCTCCGTCTTACGCATATGCCCGGGGTACCAGTTAATGTTCTCCATATGGATCGTCTGTCGTCAGCAGCCCCATCTCGGAAATCGGGAATATCCTGAACAGCGCCCGGCCGACTATGGCGTTTTCGCTTATGCAGCCGAAGGAGCGCGAATCAAGGCTTTCGCCGCGGTTGTCTCCCATAACGAACACATAGCCCTCGGGCACGGTCAGTTTCGTCTGTCCGGAACTGTGAGCCAGCGTCTTCAGGTTGATATAGTCTTCCGTGAGCTCTACGCCGTCGACGTAGACCTTCTGGAAGCCGTTCTCGGAGGCGGTCACTTCAACGGTTTGTCCGCCTGTCGCTATGACGCGTTTTATAAGCGGTTTTGAATACTGCCTGCCGTTGAAGAATATCGTATCCTCGCTCGTGTCGAGAACTATTATGTCGCCGGTTTTCGGCGTATAAAACAGATCGCTGATAACGACCCTGTCGTTATCCTGCAGCGTCGGGACCATGGATCTGCCGTCTATTCCGACGATGCGGAATATGAACGTGAACAGCAGTATCACGACGACAACGGCAAAGATAGCGGATTCCACCCACTCGAAAACGCCGGTGACCGCGTCTCTGTGCTTTCGCTTCTCGGACGCGGCGGCGGGAACATATTCCTCCGACTGCGCTTGCTCCGGCTCGTATTCGGATTCCTCCTCCGCCTCGGCGAAGGGCACGGAGACGAGCTCCGGCTCCTCCCCGAGCTCAGGCTCCGGCGCGAGTCCGGATTCCGGGTACGGCTCCGGCTCTGTCTCCGGCGCGGGCGCGGTTTCCGGCCCGGCGGCGGGCGCTTCGAAGGCAGGCTCCGCCTGCGGCGCCGCGGGATTTTCGCCCTCGCCGTCTATATCGCCGAAGATGGGGTCGGATAAAAGTCTCTTCATCGCCTCTTCGTAATCGCCGTATTCTTCTCTGTCAAAATCAGGCATTGGAAAACCTCATAAAACATTGCAAAAAGGGGACTTGCGTCCCCTTCCCGTTGCTTATTTGAACGACTGCTTCGTCTTGGCCGCCTTACCGACTCTGTCGCGCAGGTAATAAAGCTTGCTCCTGCGAACTTTACCCTTTCTCGTGACCTCGATCTTGGTGACCTTCGGGGAATGGAGAAGGAAGGTTCTCTCGACGCCGACGCCGTAGGTAACGCGTCTGACGGTGAAGGTCTCGGAAATGCCGCCGTTCTTGCGGGCGATAACGATACCCTCGAAAACCTGGATCCTTTCACGCGAGCCTTCCTTGATCAGAACGTGCACTCTGACGGTGTCGCCGATCGAAAACTTCGGAATCTCCTGTTTGAGCTGCTGCTCAGAAAGCATTTTTACATAGTCCATATTCATTCTTTCCCTTCCGGAAACTTCATTCTCCCATACTTCGGCGACCTATTTTCGGACGCGGGACAGCGGAAATTCCCTTTTTTAACTGAGACATATTAACACACAATTCAGAATAAATCAAGTCTTTTTTCAGTTTTTTTGAAAAAACTTGCCCCACGGCCTCCGGAAAACGCCCGTCAGCACTCACGCAATTCGGCAAAAAACGACAAGCTTCGCCGATTGTTATTGTAATTTTCACAATTCTGTGATAGAATATATATATATCATATTAAAAAGGGGTGGCGGCAAGTGCCGGAGATCAGAGAGGTAAAAACAAAGAAGGAACAGAGGGATTTCGTCAAGTTTCCGCTGAAGCTCTACAAGGGCAACGAATACTTCGTGCCCATGCTTTACGGCGGGGAGTTCGATATTTTCAAGCCGGACTACCCCTTCAACAAGGTCTGCGACACCGTATGCTTCATCGCTTATGAGGACGGAAAGGCCGTCGGGCGCGTGCAGGGCATAATCCAGCGCGAGGCCAACGAAAAGTGGGGCCAGAAACGCGCCCGCTTCACCCGTTTCGACTCCGTCGACGACGAAAACGTTTCTAACGCGCTTTTCGCCGCCGGCGAAAAGTGGGCGAAGGACAAGGGTATGGAGGAGATAGTCGGGCCGCTCGGATATTCCGACCTCGAGCGCGAAGGCCTGCTGATAGAAGGCTTCGACCAGAAGCAGACATTCGAGGAGCAGTATAACTACCCCTATTATCAGAAACTCATCGAAGCTTACGGCTTCTGCAAGGACGCCGACTGGATCGAATGCCAGCTTTACAGCCCGAAAGAAAGCCCGGAAAAGATACTCCGCGTCAGCAACCGTATGCTCGATAAATACGAGCTGCATCTTTATCAGGCGAAGTCCATCAAAGAGCTCGTGGACGATCACATCGAGGGCATATTCGATCTGCTCGAGAAGACCTATTCCCGTCTCTACGGCACGATGCCGCTGAACGACGAGATAGTAAGCAACTACGTCAAGGACTTCAAACTCGTCGTGCGTCCGATGGACATAATGATGATAAAGGATAAGGAAAACCGCACCGTCGGCTTCTCGCTGATGTTCCCGTCCATTTCCGAGGCTGTGCGAAAGTCGAAGGGGCATATCACGCTCCCCTTCCTGATCCGCTTCCTGCGTTCCAAGAAGCACCCGAAGATCATCGATCTCGGGCTTATCGGCATACTGCCGGAATACGAATCGAAGGGCGTCGCCACCGCGATGATAGGGCTTCTTATCGACTTCCTTCAGAAGAGCGACCTGCACCACCTCGAAACCAACCTCATGCTCGAGGATAATCACCACATAATCAACCTGATGAAGCATTTCGACAAGGTACAGAACAAGCGCAGACGCTGCTTTAAAAAATCCATATAAACGGACTGATAATTTATGAACTATTACGACTTCAAGCTCGTCGACGGCTTCATGTTCGAGAAGTTCGCCGTCAGCGGCGCCGCAAAGCTCAAGCAGAACCTTAAAGAAATAAACGACCTTAACGTCTTCCCCATCCCCGACGGAGACACCGGCGACAACATGTTCCGCACAATCTCCGGAGGCATAAGCGAGATGGAGAAGGAGCCCGCCAACTCCGTCTGCAAAAAAGCGCGCGCTCTCGCAAGCGGTATGCTGCTCTCCGCGCGCGGAAACAGCGGTGTCATACTCTCGCAGATTTTTTACGGCATAAGCACCGGGCTCGAGGGCGTGGAGGCCGCTTCCGTAAACGACCTCGCAAACGCCTTCATAAGCGGCGCGAAACGCGCGTACGAAACGGTCGTCACTCCGGTCGAGGGCACTATACTCACCGTCGCGAGAGAATCGGTCGACGATATTATCCCGCTCATCGACGAGGAGACGACGCTCGGCGAATTCACCGATATTATAGTCAACCGCATGAACGTCTCGCTCGCAAACACCCCGGAGCTTCTTGACGTGCTCAAGGAGGCGGGCGTCATCGACAGCGGCGGCGCGGGGCTTTACCTCATCGCGGAGGGCGCTTACGAAGCTATCAAGGGCAACGACCTTACGCTCGGCGAGCCCGCGGGGAACGCTCCCGCAAGCGTCGACGTTTCCCTCTTCGGCAAGGACGACAGGTTCGAATTCGGCTACTGTACCGAGTTTATGCTCCGGCTGATGAGCGCGAAATGCGACGTCGACGCCTTCGACGAAAAAATCATAATCGACTACCTCTCGACTATCGGCGATTCCATCGTCGCGTTCAAGGAGGGCTCCGCGGTCAAGGTGCACGTTCACACGATGACGCCTTCCAAGGCTCTGGAATTCTGCCAGCAGTTCGGCGAGTTCCTGACGGTCAAGATAGAGAACATGATGCTCCAGCACAACGAGCGGGAGCGCAGAATTGCCGCCGGGCTTCCGCAGACGAAAAAGAAACGCGCGAAGTTCGCCACCTGCGTCGTGACGACCGGCAGCGGTATAATCGATATTTTCAAAGAGCTCGGTGTTGACTCCGTGATCGACGGAGGTCAGGGCAGAAACCCTTCGATAAAGGATTTCATCGACGCATTCGAGAAGATAAACGCCGACAACATCTTCGTCTTCCCGAACAACTCCAATATACTTATGGCGGCGCAGCAGGCGGCAAGGATATATGAAAAATCCGCCGTCCGAGTCATTCCCTCCGTCAACCTCGGGCAGGCTTACGCCGCGCTTTCCATGCTCGACTACAGCTCCGGCGACGCGGAAGCGATAGAGCAAAGCTTCATCGCGAATATGGAATACGCGCTGACCGGTATGGTCTGCCGCGCGATACGCAGCGTCGACTATAACGACGTTTCGGTCAAAAACAACGACTACATAGGCTTCACAAACAAGAAGATACTCGCTTCCTCCCCCGACAAGACCGAAGCGCTGACCGCGCTCTGCGACCGCCTCGGCGTCGCCGATAAGGACATCGTCACCGTCATCTACGGCGCGGACGCCTCCGAAGCCGACATGGAACGCGTGCGCGAAGCGTTCGCCTCGCGTTACTCCGGCAAGGAGTTTTACGAGATAGACGGCATGCAGGAAGTTTACGATTTCATAGTTATTATAGAATAAGGAGAACGGTTATGGAAAAATTCGCGATCTTTACCGACAGCAGCTGCAACCTTTCGAGCGAAGAGCTGGACAAGTACGGCATCGAGCCCTCGCTGCCGATGCACGTCTACATTGACGGCGTCGAGCACCTCGTCGACCGCGACTGGACTAACTTCACGCCCAAAGAGTATTACGACATCGTCAGAAGCAGCGCGAAGTTTTCATCCTCACAGGTATCCGCCGCGGAGTATGAGGCGGCGTTCCGCAAGGCGCTCGACGAGGGGCGCGATATTCTTTCGCTCTCCTGCTGCAACGCGCTCTCCGGCTCCGTGCTGGAAAGCATCGCGGCAAAGGAGAAGCTGCAGGCGGAGTTCCCCGACAGGAAGATATACTGCGTCGATTCCTATAACTGCTGCTATTCGCTGGCTATGATACTCATAGAGGCGGCGAAAAAGCGCGACGCAGGAATGAGCATCGACGACGTTTACGCGTGGGTCATGGAGCACAGAGAAAACTTCAACGAAGCGGGCACCGTCGAGAACCTCTCCTATCTGCGCCGCGCCGGACGCATAAGCGCCTCGGCGGCCTTCTTCGGCGGACTGCTGAGCGTCAAGCCGATGATCGTCTATGACGAAACCGGCCACAACGTCGCCGTCGAGAAGGTCAGAGGCAGGAAGGCGTCGCTGATAAGAAGCGCCGAATTTGTGCGCGACTACGCCGACCTCGACGCGAACAACAACGTCTGCATCGCACACGCCGACTGCGAAGACGACGCGAAGACCGTCGCGGAGGCGATACAGGGCTTCTTCCCCGATAAGGAGATAGACTTCCACTTCGGCGTCGTCAACCAGGGCGTCGGCTCCCCCGTCGGCCCCGGCACGATAATCCTCGCCTTCTACGGCGACCCGAAGATCAGACAACTGAATAAATAAATAGCGAAAACAAAAAACGCCGCCCATTGGCGTACCTGCGATAAAGCAGGTTTATAAGCCAAACAAAACCACCGCCGAAAGCGACCAAACGGTTACTCTCGGCGGTGGTTCATTATTCTTTAATAAACGGCGTATTTCTGATATGTGATTGTAGGCTGTATGCTCCC
>JAFTEJ010000093.1 GCA_017453725.1 Clostridia bacterium
AAGGAAAAACTTCACGGGCGATCTTGATCGCCCGCCGAAACGCAGCGTTGCGACGCCGTGCGGTAACTCGAAAGCGGACTGCGCGTTCGCGCTTAAGCTTCACTCAAAAACAACTTCACATAAAGGAGAAAAACCCACCATGAAAGTAATCTACTTCGACGGGCACGTCGACCAGTGCGCTCCCGAGGAGGAGCAGCACGTCCTCCGCCACACCGCGGCGCACATCCTCGCGCAGGCGGTCAAGCGCCTTTATCCGCAGGCGCGGTTCGGCTTCGGGCCCGCCAACGAAAAGGGCTTCCACTACGACATCGACCTCGGCGACGTCACGCTTTCGGACGCCGACCTCCCCGCCATCGAGGACGAGATGAAGAAGATTGTCAAGGAAAACCTGCCGCTCAAGTCCTTCATCCTCCCCCGCGAGGAGGCGATAAAGCTTATGCAGGACCGCGGCGAGACCTACAAGGTCGAGCACATCGCCGACCTCGACGACGACGCGCCGATAAGCTTTTTCCAGCAGGGCGACTACATCGATATGTGCACCGGCCCGCACCTGACCTACACGAAGGCGCTCAAGGCGTTCAAGCTGACCGGCGTTTCCGGCGCCTACTGGCGCAACGACAGCTCCAACACGATGCTCACCCGCGTCAACGGCACCGCCTTCGCGACCGCCGAGGAGCTGGAGGAATACCTGCGTATGCTCGAGGAGGCGAAGCTTCGCGACCACCGCAAGATCGGCAGGGATATGCGCCTGTTTATGACCGACGACCTCATCGGCAAGGGACTCCCGATGTTCCTCCCGAAGGGATATACTATCTGGCAGGAGCTCGAGGACTATATCAAGGATAAGGAGCGCAGGCTCGGCTATCAGCACGTCCTGACCCCCTGCGTCGGCACCGTCGGGCTTTATCAGACCAGCGGACACTGGGAGCACTACCGCGAGAATATGTTCCCGGTCATGGAGGTCGAGCAGGAGCAGTTCGTGCTTCGACCGATGAACTGCCCGCACCATATGATGATTTATTCCAACCAGCCGCACTCCTACCGCGACCTGCCCATCCGTATCGGCGAGATAGCGCACGATTTCCGCTTCGAGCCGAGCGGAACGCTCAAGGGCATCGAAAGAGGCCGCCACTTCTGCCAGAACGACGCCCACCTTTTCGTCACGCCCGAGCAGATAAAGGACGAGGTCGGCAGCGTCGTCGATCTGATCTTCGACGTCTACAAGGATTTCGGCATCACGGACTACCGCTGCGTGCTTTCGCTGCGCGACCCCGCCGACAAGGTCAAGTACCACCCGGACGACGAGATGTGGGAGCACGCCGAAAGCGCGCTGCGCGAGGTGCTCACCGGACTCGGTATCGACTTCACCGAGGAGATCGGCGAAGCGGCGTTCTACGGGCCGAAGCTCGACGTCAACGTCCGTCCCGCCGTCGGCGCGGAGTATACGCTTTCCACCTGCCAGCTCGACTTCTGCCTGCCGGCGAAGTTCAAGCTGACCTATATCGACAGGGACGGCACGGAAAAGACCCCGGTCGTCCTCCACCGCGCCATCCTCGGCAGTCTCGACCGCTTTATGGCTTACCTCATCGAGGAGACGAAGGGCAAGTTCCCGCTCTGGCTCGCGCCGACGCAGGTCAAGGTGCTCCCCGTTTCGGAGAAGAGTATGGACTACGCCGCGCAGGTCTCGGAGAAGCTCAAGGACGCCGGCGTCCGCTGCGTGCTCGACGAGCGCAACGAGAAGATAGGCTATAAGATCCGCGAGGCGAGGCAGGAGGACAAGGTGCCGTATATGATCATCATCGGCGAAAAGGAAGCCGCCGAAGGCGTGCTTTCCGTCCGCGACCGCGCCACCGACAAGACGACGCCGTATTCCTATGAGGAGTTCGAGGCGAAGCTGCTGAAGGAGATTAAGGAAAGAGCGTAGGCGAACGCTGACGCGTTCGCAATGATATATCCGCCCAAGCGGATATGATATACGCTTTGCGTATGATATACCGGCGTACCGCCGGCATGATATACCGCCTGCGGCGGTATTAAGGAACAAACCGCTGACGCGGTTTGAATGTATTGTGCCGTCCGCTTCGCGCCCGTCACGCGGGCGGCGGGCGAAGCCCGCTTTCAAGTTACCGCGTGACAGCAATGGAAAGACTTCACGGGCGATTTAAATCGCCCCTACGATCTCTGCGAAGCGCGCCGTCGGAGCAGGAACACAGCGGACGGCAGAACAAAGCGTTTTTTCAACAAGCGTCACCGCGCGCGAAAACCGTAGGGGCGATCTTGATCGCCCGCAACGAGCGCAGCGAGTTAATACGTTCAAATCGGCTCTGCCGATTTGTTCCTTACCTCTTCACTCTTCACTCTTCACTATTCACTATTCACTGCGAACGCCCCGCGTTCGCCCGTGGGAGATTTTCGGCCGCTTCGCAATTTCCAAAAATTCCCGCGTTTTCACATCCGCATAAATCCTTGCGCGCAGGGCAAAATATGCGCAAAAGGGGCTGTTACGCCCCGCAACGAAAGGACTTACCGGATATGAAGATAATAGACAGGATCGCGCTTATCCTCGTGATAATCGGTTCGCTCAACTGGGGCAGCGTCGGCATCTTCGCCTACGACCTCGTGCGTATGACCGACGTCTCGCCGCTTCCGGCGTGGGCTCGCGTCGTTTACACGCTCGTCGCGCTGGCGGGACTGTGGTGCATTTCGCTGCTGTTCAGAGACCACAGAGAGGCCTGATGAAGGAAATCCCATTTCCTTCGTACATAATCGAATGAGAGAAACGGTAAAAGAAATACTGCTCGCCGGAGGCGTCGCCGCCGCGCAGGCGGAGGCGCTCTGCGACTACGCGGAGTTCCTCGTGAGCGAAAACGAAAAGTATAACCTCACCGCGCTGACCGCGCCGGAGGACGTCGCCGTCAAGCATTTTCTCGACAGCCTGCTGCCGCTGAAATTCGGCTTTCCGCCGCATGGCGCGAGCGTCATCGACGTCGGCAGCGGCGCGGGACTGCCCGCGATACCGCTGGCGGTCGCGCGTCCGGACCTCGAGGTGACCGCGCTTGACGCGACCGAGAAAAAGGTCGCCTTCATCGAGCGGGCGGCGCAGGTCGCGGGCGTTTCAGTCACCGCGATTGCCGCGCGCGCGGAGGAGGCGGCGAAGCCGCCGCTTCGCGGGAGCTTCGACTGCGCCGTTTCGCGCGGAGTCGCCGCGCTGAACGTGCTCTGCGAGCTGTGTATGCCGTTCGTGAAGGTCGGCGGCGTCTTCCTCGCCTATAAGGGGCGCGGCGCCGACGCGGAGCTCTCGGAGGCGAAAAACGCGATCGCCGTCCTCGGCGGCGAGGTCGAGCGCGTCGAACGCGCCGGGCTCGGCGAAGCCGAGCGCGCGCTGGTGTTCATACGCAAGGTCAAGCCGACCCACGACGTCTACCCCCGCGCGTTCGCGAAGATAAATAAGAAGCCGCTCTGACGGGCGAAGAGCGGGCAAGAGCGGGCGTCGGAAGCCTTCCCCTTGAGGGGAGCCGGCATAGCCGGCGTTCACGTTGGATGAGGTGTAGCGGCGAAGCCGCGTCACCGCCCGCAATGATATATCGCCTTTGGCGATATGTTATACGCTTTGCGTATGATATACCGGCGTACCGCCGGCATGATATACCGCCTGCGGCGGTTTTAAGG
>JAFTEJ010000011.1 GCA_017453725.1 Clostridia bacterium
CACGATAACAGGCACGGGCGAATACCTCAAGGAGCAGTGCCCCGCCGTGAAAGTAGTCGCCGTCGAGCCGGACACATCCCCGGTGCTTTCGGAGGGCGTCGCCGGCCCGCATAAGATCCAGGGTATCGGCGCGGGCTTCGTTCCGGAGGTGCTAAACACCTCCGTCTACGACGAGGTCTTCCGAGCGAAAAACGAGGACGCCTTCGCCGCCGCGAAGCTGCTGGCGAAAAAGGAGGGCATCTCCGTCGGCATCTCCTCCGGCGCGGCGCTGCACGCGGCGCTGGAGCTCGCCAAGCGGCCGGAGAATAAGGGCAAGACCATCGTCGCGCTCCTCCCCGACAGCGGCGACAGATACTATTCCACCCCGCTGTTTACGGAATAAAAACGAACGAAGAATCACCTCCGCGGTCGCGGGGGTGATTCTTGTTATAGGAGAAAACGCTTGATTTTTCGGGCGGCGGGGATTAGAATAGAAGCGTGAGGTGATCCTATGAAGCTTTGCGTCAGCAGCTACGGATTCTACTGGACGAGAGAAAAAACGCTCGACGGGCTCATCGCCGTCGTGAACAAGGCGGCGGAAATGGGTTTTGAGGGCGTTGAGTTTATGGAATACGACGCGGTCGGCCTCGCGGAGGCGAAGGCGCTGCGCGCCGCCTGCGCGGCGGCGGGGATAACGCCGGTGAACCTCTGCTGCGGAGCGCATTTCGCGACTCCGTTCGCGGCGGAAACGGCCGCGCAGGTCGAGGAGCTCAAGCGCCGCGTGGACGTCGCCGCCGAGCTCGGCTGCGCCTTCCTGCGGCACGACGCCGCGCGCGGTCCGCTGCCGGAGCCGTATCCGCAGACCTACGCCGCCGCTGTTCCGTATATGGCGGAGGGCATACGCCGCGTGACCGAATACGCCGCCTCCGTCGGCGTGAAGACGCTGACGGAGAACCACGGGCAGTTCTCGCAGGACGCCCGCCGAGTCGAATCGCTGATAAAAGCGGTCGATCACCCGAACTTCGGCGCACTGGTGGATATCGGCAACTTTATGTGCGTCGACGAAGACCCGCCCGCAAGCGTCGCCGTACTCGCGCCGTACGCGCGCCACGTCCACTGCAAGGATTTTCTTTTCAAGTCTGCTTCGGAGCCGGACCCCGGCGAGGGCTGGCTTACCACCCGCGGCGGAAACAGGCTGCGCGGCTGCAATATCGGCTCCGGCGCGGCGAAGACGGAGCGGAGCGTGAAGGCGCTGCTCGCCGCCGGTTACGACGGCTGGTGGTCGGTCGAATACGAGGGCTCCGCCCCGCCCGAAGAGGGGATAAGGGAAGGAACGGAGCGGCTGAAGGAATATCTGGGCAATAGTGTGAAGCTGTAGCGCGGTCTTGCCTCCCTCCTCAGAGGGAGGTGGCACGAGCGTTCTGAACACGCGAGTGACGGAGGGAAAGATAACGACAGTTCTACTTATGTATAGGCATTGTGCCGAAGAGGAGGGATAAGTGCGAAAGATAACTCGCCGTCTTTGGATAAAACTGACTGCAGATCGTAATTCGGTGTTATCTCTCCCTCAGTCAACCGCTCCTTGCAGTCGCGTTTGCCAGCTCCCTCCTCAGCGGGAGCCGAGTCCGACCGCCGCTCGCGCTTGATTTTGGGAACACTTGTGCCGACGATCGAAACACATACGTCCCGTTTGCGGAGATATAAAATAAAACCGGCTGAAGGCAATTTGCTTCAGTCGGTTTTTTGTCAGCTTTCCTTAAAGCGTTAAAAGGCTTTCGCCCGTATTATTCCCTGTATTCCTCGATCGTGAAGGCCTCGAGAATGTCGCCTTCCTTGATGTCGTTGAACTTTTCGAGCTTGATGCCGCATTCGAAGCCGCTCTTGACTTCTTTGACGTCGTCCTTTACGCGGCGCAGGGAGTCCATATCGTCCTCGGCGACGACGACGTTGTCGCGCAGGACGCGGACCTTGCTTCCGCGGACGATGGTGCCGTCGGTGACGTAGCAGCCGGCGATGACGCCGAGCTTGGAGACCTTGAAGGTCTGTCTGACTTCGGCGTGGCCGCCGACGACCTCGCGGAACTTCGGCGCCATCATGCCCTTCATGGCCGCCTCGATCTCCTCGATGCACTGGTAGATGACGCGGTAGAGGCGGATGTCGACCTGGCTGTTCTTCGCGCTCTCGGCGGCGGTGGCGTCCGGACGGACGTTGAAGCCGACGATTATCGCGTTGGAGGCGGAGGCGAGCATAACGTCGCTTTCGTTGACCGCGCCGACGCCGCTGTGGATGATGTTCACGCGGACCTCGTCGTTGGAGATCTTCAGCAGGGAGGCGCTGACCGCCTCCACGGAGCCCTGGACGTCCGCCTTGACGATGATGTTGAGGTCCTTGAGCATACCCTCCTGGATGCGGGAGAAGAGGTCCTCAAGCGTGACGTTGCCGGCGTTCTTGGACTGATTCTCGCGCTCCTCGGTGCGGCGCTGTTCAACGAGCTTGCGGGCGAGGGATTCGTCCGCGACGACGTTGAAGATGTCGCCCGTTTCGGGGACTTCGGCAAGTCCGGTGATCTCCACGGGGGTGGAGGGGCCGGCTTCTTCGATCGCCGCGCCCTTGTCGTTGGTCAGCGCGCGGACGCGTCCGACGCTCTTGCCGGCTATGATGATGTCGCCGGCGCGGAGCGTGCCGTTCTGCACGAGCAGCGTAGCGACCGGGCCTCTGCCCTTGTCGAGGCGCGCTTCGATGACGATGCCCTTCGCGGGACGGTCGGGATTCGCCTTGAAATCCTTGACGTCGGCGGTCAGCAGCAGCATTTCAAGCAGCGTGTCGAGTCCCTCGCGGGTCTTCGCGGAGACGGGTACGCAGATGTTTTCGCCGCCCCACTCCTCGGGGACGATGCCGTATTCGGTCAGCTCCTGCTTGACGCGCTCGGGGTTCGCGCCCGGACGGTCTATCTTGTTTATCGCGACTATGACGGAAACACCCGCCGCCTTCGCGTGGTTTATCGCCTCGATGGTCTGCGGCATAACGCCGTCGTCCGCGGCGACGACGAGGATCGCGATGTCGGTCGCCTGCGCTCCTCTGGCGCGCATGGCGGTGAACGCCTCGTGGCCGGGGGTGTCGAGGAAGGTTATCAGCCTGTCGTTGAGGCTGACCTGATAGGCGCCGATGTGCTGGGTGATTCCGCCCGCTTCTCCGGCGGCGACGTCGGAATGACGGAAGGCGTCCAGCAGGGAGGTCTTGCCGTGGTCGACGTGTCCCATGACGACGACGACGGGCGGACGCGGAAC
>JAFTEJ010000094.1 GCA_017453725.1 Clostridia bacterium
ACCTGAACTTCGATCCCGCGAAGCTCACCTACAAGAGATTTGAGCAGAATATGGCCGTCCAGCATAAGGCCAGAGAAGGCGAGCCCAACACCTACGTTCTGAACAAGAACAACGCCACGTCCGGCGAAGTCATCGTCGCGTTCGCCTCCGCCGTCGTCTATAACGGCGTCGAGGGTTACTGCAACGTTGACGTTGACGACGATACGGTTTACGATTATTTCGGAATCGCTGTATTTGACGTCGCCGCCGACGCCGAAGGCCTGCTGGAAATCACCGGCACCATCACCAAGCTGCAGGGTCTTGTGAACGGCGAACAGGTCGACCTTAACTCCAGAGTCCTCAACGGCGGTATCAATATCCCGACCTGCGATCACAACTGGGTTGAGACCGGCAGAATCGATCCCACCTGCACCACCGCCGGTAAGATAACCTACACCTGCTCCATCTGCAGCGAGAGCAAGGAAGAAGACATCGAAGCCCTCGGTCACCTCTGGGGCGACTGGACCGTGACCACTCCCGCCACCTGCACCGCCGCCGGAGAAGAGACCAGAGTCTGCGACCGCTGCAAGGAAACCGATACCAGAGTTATCAACGCTCTCGGTCACGACTGGGGCGAGTGGATAGTCGTCAAGGAAGCCACCAAGGAAGAGGACGGCATCAGCAGACGAGTCTGCAAGAATGATCCCAATCACTTTGAAGAGGAAGTCATTCCGAAGCTGCCCGCGAACCTGATCGATGTTACCATCGAGACCGTCAGAGCCGAAGCCGGCGCGAAGAACGTCCCGGTCAAGATCTTCATCCCGACCGGTTGGTCCGGAATCGGCCTCAATCTGAACTTCGATCCCGCGAAGCTCACCTTCAAGAGATTTGAACAGAATATGGCTCTCCAGCATCAGGCGAGAGACGGCGAGCCCAACACCTACGTTCTGAATAAGAACAACGCCGATTCCGGCGAAGTCATCGTCGCGTTCGCGTCCGCCGTCGTCTATAACGGCGTCGAGGGTTACTGCAACGTTGACGTTGACGACGATACGGTTTACGATTATTTCGGAATCGCCGTATTTGACGTCGCCGCCGACGCCGAAGGCCTGCTGGAAATCACCGGCACCATCACCAAGCTGCAGGGACTCGTAGACGGCGAACAGGTTGACCTGCCTTACAGAGTCTTCAACGGCGGCATCAGCTTCCCGACCTGCGATCACGAGTGGGGCGAATGGGTCGTCACCACCGAGCCCACCTGCACCGAGAAGGGTGTTAAGACCAGAACCTGCGCTCTCTGCGAAGAGACCGAGACCGAAGACATTGATGCCCTCGGCCACGATTACGTTCCGGTCGTCACGAAGCCCACCTGCACCGAAGCCGGTTACACGACGTACACCTGCTCTCGCTGCGAAGACAGCTATATCGCCGACAGCGTTACCGCTCTCGGCCACGACTGGGGTGAGTGGACTGCCAGCAAGCCCGCCACCTGCACCGAGCCCGGCGTTGAGACCAGAATCTGCGGCCGCTGCGGCGAAACCGAGACCAGAGATACCGAGATCGATCCCGAGGCTCACACCTGGGTTGAAATCGGCAGAGTCCCCGCTTCCTGCGTAGCCACCGGAACCGTCACTTACGCTTGCTCCGGATGCCTGGAAGAAAAGACCGAGACCCTCGATATCGATCCCGACGGACACGAATGGGGCGAATGGGTAATCGTCAAAGAAGCTACTCCTGAAGAAGACGGCCTCAGAAGAAGAGTCTGCGTGAACGATCCTTCCCACATTGAAGAGGAAGTCATTCCGAAGACCGGATGCCCGCATCGCTGGAGCGAGTGGCAGACCATCAAGGCTCCTACCTACACCGAGACCGGACTTAAGATCAGAGTCTGCGCCATCTGCGGCGAGGTCGAGGAAAAGATCATTCCGAAGCTCGTTCTCCCGGGTGAAGGACTCAATATCATCGTTGAGACCGTCGACGCCAACCCCTCCGACAGCGATGTTGCCGTCAAGGTATTCATCCCGACCGGTTGGTCCGGAATCGACGCCGTCTTCAACTTCGATCCCGCGCAGCTGACCTTCAAGAGCTTCATTCTTAACCCCGCTCTCCTTGAGCAGGCCGGCGCCGGTGATACCAACGTCTACATGCTCAACAGAACCAACGCTGCAAGCGGCAAAATTATACTCGCGTTTGCTTCTGCTGTCGTTTACAACGGAGTCGAGGGCTACTGCAATGTCGACGAAGCCGGTAACGTCTATGACTACCTCGGCACCTTCACCTTCGACGTAGCGCCCGGAGCCGACGGACTGCAGGAAGTCACCGCCACTATCAGAAAACTCGTCAACGTCGTCAACGATTCGACCGTAGCGGTTGATTACGAGGTCACAAACGGCGGAATCAGCCTCCACAACTGGGTCATCAGCAGCCATAGCGACGCTACCTGCACCGAGCCCGGCATCGTAGTCTGGACCTGCACGAGCTGCGGAAAGACCAGACAGGAAACCAGCGAGGCTCTCGGCCACAACTGGAGCGAGTGGGAAGTCACCAAGGCTGCCACCTGCGCTGAGGACGGCGAAGAAGCCAGAATCTGCACCAGATGCAACGAGATCGAGACCAGGGTCATCCCCGCCAGCGAAGGCGACCACGTCTGGAGCGAGTGGGAAGTCACCCTCGAGCCCACCTGCACCACCGCCGGTGAGCAGAGCAGAATCTGCAGCAAGTGCAACACTGTTGAGTCCAAGCCGATTCCCGCTCTTAACCACGCTTATACCTCCACCGTCACAGAGCCCACCTGCTCCGCTGCCGGTTACACGACCTACACCTGCTCTCGTTGCGGCAACACCTTCACCGTGACCGGCGCTCCCGCGCTCGGACATGAGTGGAGCGAGTGGGAAGTCACCAAGGCTGCCACCTGCATCGCCACCGGCGAAGAAGCCAGAATCTGCACCAGATGCGGTGAGATCGAGACCAGATCGATCGCCCGCACCGAGCACTCCTGGAGCAGATGGGAAGTCGTGATCCCCAACACCTATAAGACCACCGGCGAAGAAGCCAGAATCTGCTCCGTCTGCGGCGAGCTGGAAACCAGAACGATTCCGGTCGCGCAGGTCACCTCCATCGAGTTCACCTCGCTCCCGGACAAGACGAAGTACACCGAAGGCTCTGAGCTTGACTTCACCGGCGCTGAGCTGGCTATCAATTACGATAACGGCACGACCCGCACCGCGACTGTTGAACCCAACGGCGACGGTTACATCCTGAAGTTCGGCGATGACGACGTTCCTGAGTTCTGCACCGTGACCGGATTCGACAGCTCTGTTGTCAGCGATCAGGTAGTCACCCTCGATTACAACGGCACGACCGTTTCCTTCCCGATCCAGGTCGCGGAGAGAAGCGTCACCGGCATCGAGTTCGTTACCATGCCGACCAAGTACAGATATGAGCTCGGCGAAGCCCTCAACCTCAACGGCGGCAGCGTCATCGTCTACTACGATAACGGCACCTCCGAGACTGCGAGAATGGTAACGATCGCCGGCCTCAACCGCCTGCTCTTCAGCTCCTCCTCCGTCTCCGTTCCGTTGAACGTCAGCGGATTCGATTCGACCAGCAGAGGACGCAAGACCGTAACCCTCGAGTACGACGGTATCACCGCTACCTTCCCCGTCAGAGTCGGCGGCCTGCTCGGCGACGTTGACGAGGATGGCGAGATCACCATCGTCGACTCCCTCATGGTCCTGCGTGTCGTTGCGGAACTGGATCCCACCACCGTCGTGATCAACGAACTCGGCGACGTCGATTTCGACGATCAGATCACCGTTGTCGACTCGCTCATGATACTGCGTGTCGTCGCGGAGCTGGATCCTCCCTTCGATCCGATCTATTGATCCGCAAGCGCAACAGCGCTCAGAATCAATACCGAAACTCAGAAGACTGATTGCACACTGAGTTGACCAAAAACTCCCCGCCACAGCCGTGGCGGGGAGTTTTGTTATCTGACGACGCCGGTTTATAACAAGCGTAACCGAAAAACGGATGGAAAGGAAAGGAAAGGAAACGTATCCGAATGAAATGAGATAAAACGGAACGGAACGAATAGCAGCAAGCGCGGCGTTCAAACGGCGACTGCACGAACGCGAGCCTCATAAGCAGCGCGGACGCCGGACAAAAGTCAGACGTCGTATTTTATCCCTGCTATTTCAAAAGGTCGCGGCGAGAGCGCCAGTCGGGCATATATCGCTCTATAAGCGCGTAAAAGCCTCGCTGATGATTGCGTACCTTCAGATGCGCAAGCTCGTGCAGAACGACGTATTCGACCGCCTCAAGCGGATATATCATCAGCGTATACGAGAAATGCATCGTACCGTCGGCGGAGCAGCTTCCGAGCCGCTTTTTCGCTGAGTTTATCTTCACAGCCTTCGGGCGAAGTCCCGTCAGCGCGGCGTACTTCTCCAGCAGCGGCGGCAGCGTCCTCTCCGCCTCCGCGCGCAGGAACGCCGGGTCTGTGTCAACGGGAAAGCGCAGCTTCGCGTTCCGCTCGCGACGCGCCTGCAGGTGCTTCTCTATCCAGCCTGAATTGCGTTCGATAAACGCCTCTACCCGCTCGTCCGTGAAGCCGCGCGGCACGCGCACGGTCACGGTCAGATCGCGCGATATTTCCACCGACGCGGTACGCCGGTCGCTTCTGATAACGCGCAGCTCCATAAGCCTCTCCCCTTTCTCTTTGATGGCGCGTTATGTGATTATACAATACGCAGAGCGACTTGTCAACACGATATACGGCCACGGCGGAACGCACGACGTCTTC
This sequence comes from Clostridia bacterium, assembly GCA_017453725.1. Taxonomy (GTDB): domain Bacteria; phylum Bacillota; class Clostridia; order Oscillospirales; family RGIG8002; genus RGIG8002. Next base: position 4,784 of record JAFTEJ010000094.1, read on the forward strand.
CGAATAAGCGCGGCAGTTCTGAACGAGATATTTATCGCTCCGGCAGAACAGCAAAACAGCGGTCATACTTGACGTATGGCCGCTGTTTTTGTAAAACACGGGCGGGAAACAGCCGTTCAAAACACGACCCTTATCCCTGATTCGGACGCCCCTTTCGAGGGAGCTGTCCGGTGTTAAAACGGAAGCGATTATCCGAGCGTGCTTTCGTCGACCAGCTTCGCGGCAACGCGGAGAATCATAAGCGCGTCGCCGACGGTGACGTCTTTATCTCCGTCAACGTTGCAGGCCTCAAACTGCTCGGCGGTAGGCTCAACAAGCCTGGCCGCGATGCGAAGCGCTATAAGCGCGTCGCCGACTGTTATTTCGCCGTCATTGTCCGGGTCGCCCTTCCTGACGCTCGGAGCCGGAGGCTCGATCCCGCCGTAAATGCTGAAGCTGACCTCGGTGTAGTTAGCGCCGGTGCCGACCGCGAGGGTGTGATTGCCGTTTACGTTTATCGGGGTGCCGAAGACGTAATGCTCACCGTCAAGCACCGCAACGCCGTCGTTCCACTGCGGAACGAATCCGGCTTCGTACTCCTCGCCGTCGGTGACGTTGATAAACTCGGGAGCGGCGGGAACGGCGTTGGTCGTGCCGTTATAAGCACCGATATTCGTGATTTTGATCTCAAAGCCTTCGCCGATCGCGCCGTCGACTTCAAAGTAATAACCGTCGATGTTGTTAAGCGCGATGGAGCCGGTGCTGCCGTCGGGCGTGACGAGCAGCGAGTTGATCGGGACGTATACCCTGCCCTTGCCGGACGCGGGAATACGAATCGTGTTGGAGCACTTGTTGAAAGCGTTCTCGGCGGTGCGGTTGAGCACGCCGAAGGTTATTAAGGCGTTTTTCGCCAGCGACAGGTCGTTGACTTCAACGTCGAAGAAGAATCCGGTTATCTTGCTGAGGTCTCCGACCAGCTCCGCCTTCTTGAGCGGGCGGGTAAGGTAGTTGTTGTAGAACGGATAGAATCTCATAGCGGCCTCATCGCCGGAAACGATGTCTCTGACCGCCTTCATCGAAAGCGACGTGACGCCGTCGGAATTCTCGGCAAGCGAGTAAGCAACGCCGGAGGAACGGTACGCCATACAGTAATCGAGATTGAACGGAGTGTAGTCCTCGAAGGAGAAGATAGCCGTGTCGTTAATCGACTTGGGGCTGATTGCCTTGAGACCTTCGACCGCGGTTTTGAAATCTCCCAGCAGTTTAACGGCTGCTTCTTCGCTAATCGCGGTGTCCATTACCTTCTCATATGCATCAACGGCTCTGTTGAGCTTTGTGCCGGCGGAAAGGGTGTAATTGCCGTACCAGAAGGACTTCACGACCTTATAGGTCTCGTGCAGCTCCTTCATAAGCCCGTAGTCGGCGGAGCCGATCGGAACGAGCGCGTTTCTCGTGCTGTTGATGCGGTTCACCGCAACCTCAACGTCCGATTCGTCGGCGGCGTAGAGTCCGGGCAGATGCATCGCATTGTCGATGGCGGCGACGTAAGCTTCCCAACCGGCGGGATAGTAGTTCTTCTCGCCGAGCGTTTCGAGCTCGCCGTTCGCGGCCTCGGCAGCCTCGTTGCTCGGAGTGAAATCAGCGTCGTTTATCGCCCATTCGAAGGCGTAAAGCCCGCTGATGCGGAACTGCTCCTGCATGGAATCGGGCAGGCGCAGCTCGAAGTAATCGAGCTGATCGAGCCAATCGTAAATATCCTCTTCGTCCTCTTCGTCATAGAATGCGGACCAGGCTACGCTGACGAGGCCTTCTCTCGCGGGAGCCTCCGGGAAAATCACGTCGGGGCTGCCTGCTATAAAATACGGACCGTCGGTCACGCCAACGCCGAGCTGAATGTCAGAGGGCTGATACGTGCCGTCGTATTTGATATAGAAGCTTAAACCGGCGGTGCCGCTCAGGTCGGCGCCGAATGGATTCTTCACGGCTTCGTAAGAACCGGTGTCAATCGCGGAGATGAAGCGGCTCCAGCCGTAATCGGGGGCGCCGTTGCTCGCCATGCTGATGATGCAGATCTCGGGACCGTTCTCACCTTCCTCTATATAGGCTACGTCGGTGAACAGGCCGCCGTCCATCATATCCATGAGGTCGTCGTCGTCCCAGACCTCGAAGCCGCCGATTTCGGTCGCGGACTTCGCGGGGAACATCGGGTCGAGCCCGTCGATAACAGCGTTGAGTCTGCGGGCGGCGGAGTCGATTTCTTTCTGCGTGAATTCGTCGCCGCTGCCGATCATATCGACCGCGTCGAGATAAACCTCCGTGGCGGCCGTGTAAGACGCTTCGGTGTAAGCCTCGGGATTGAGGGAATCGAAGCGGGAAATCGCGTCGTCAAGGACGTCGACGAAAACGCGGGTATCCTTGTAGCCCTTAACGTCGGCGATGTAGATCTGCGTGCCGACGGAGACGTTCAGGAAGCAGACGGTGATACCGTTCATCGTCTCTCTGACCTTCTCGGGAATGGGCCTGAGATTCGCCTCGCTTGTGTAACCGACACTCTGGTTAATGCCGTCGTCATCGGTTGCCCACCAGTCGACCTGTCTGAAATCCTCGTCAAAGTCGAAAAAGATATATCCGTCAGCGTCGGTGTTCTTCGATGTACTCTCGTACCTGTAACCAACGGGAGCATCGTCGAGATCGTGCTGACCGTCGTCGGTACCCTTGTTCTTATCATAGTATGGACCTCTGCACTCGGCGAGGAATACCTGCATCTTCATTTTGCCCTCGTATCTGCCGCCGGCGCCGCCGACCCAGAAGCAGATGCCGTCACTGTCGGCAAAGCTCTTATCACCGACTATGCTCTTGCCTCCGGGAAGGCTCATCGCGCCCCAGCTGAGATCGTTGGTAATGTCGTTTGTCGCGGTCTCAATGTTGCGGTACGCTCCGCCCGAGGATATCGTCGCGGAACCCCACTGCTTATCAACGCTCGTGATGGTGAACTTGACAGCGTCGTCTACGCCCTCCGGCAGGTTATCCGTGCTGTGCACTGGCGCGGCGGTGTAAACTCTGCGGAGCGTTGCCAGCTCCTCGTCTGTCCAGACGCAGAAGCCGGGCATTTCAACAAATTCGTAGTAATCGGGATGTGCCGCCGAGGCGATTATGCTCACGCTTCCGAGCGAGCAGACAACGGCGAGCAGCATGCCGGCGGTCAGCAGTACCGCCAGGCTCTTTTTCGCTGTGTTCTTCATAATTTTCCTCCGTAATCTCATATTTCCGTGTGCCGGAGCGAAACGCTGCGCCCCGATGATATACACTGTATAAGTTTATCATACCAGCGGCGAAAATGCAAGATTTTTATAACATTTCCGCTGATAAAAACAAAAAAGGACGGCGCAATCCGTCCTTTGTCACATCGCTGGTTTTATCTTCTGCCGCCGAAGAAATCCGCGAGCAGCGCGGCGCACTCGTCGGCGCAGATTCCGCCGTATATCTCGGGCTTGTGGGTGAAGCCCATAACGCCGACGTCGCATACTGAGCCGCAGGCGCCGTTCTTCGCGTCGTAGGCGCCGAAGTAGACTCGGCGTATGCGCGCGTTCAGCAGCGCTCCGGCGCACATTAGGCATGGCTCCAGCGTGACGTAGATATCGCAGTCGGAAAGCCGCCAGCCCCCGACCGCTTCGCAGGCGCGTTCGATCGCCAGCATCTCCGCGTGGAGGCGCGGATCGCCCCCGGCTTCGCATGCGTTACGCCCCGCGGCTATGATCTCGCCGCCGCGCACTATGACCGCGCCGACGGGGACTTCGCCCTCCGCCGCCGCCCGCTTCGCCTCCGCGACAGCGGCTTCCATAAACTTATTCTTCATACTCTTTCAAGCGCCTGATCGAGATCGGCGATTATGTCGCGAATGTCCTCGATGCCGACGGAGAAACGCACCGTTCCCTCGGTTATACCGCCGGCGCGGAGCTGCTCGGCGGAAAGCTGCGAATGCGTCGTGGACGCGGGATGTATCACCATCGAGCGGACGTCGCCGACGTTGGCTACGTTTGAAATGAGCTTCAGCGCGTCGATGAAGCGCGCGCCCGCTTCCCTGCCGCCCTTCAGCTCGAAGGCGAAGGTTCCGCCGATACCGGCGGGCATATACTTCCGCTGCAGCGCGTGATAGCGGCTGCTTTCGAGCGCGGGACAGTCGACGGAGGCGACCTTCGGGTGATCTTCGAGGAACTTCGCCGCCGCGAGCGCGTTCTCGCAGTGGCGCTGCATACGCACGGAGAGCGTTTCGCACCCGAGCGTCAGCATAAACGCGTTGAATGGAGAAAGCGCCGCGCCGACGTCGCGCAGGATCTGCGCGCGCAGCCTCGTGAGGAACGAGAACTTGCCGAACTTCTCGCTGAAAACTATATCGTGATAGCTCTTATCCGGCTCGTTGAACTGCGGGAAGCGCGGGTTGCCTCCGAAATCGAAGGTGCCGCAGTCGACGACGACTCCGCCCATGCTCGTGCCGTTGCCGCAGATATACTTCGTCGCGGAATAGATGACTATATCCGCGCCCGCCTCCTTCGGCCTGAAGACCGCGGGCGTCGCGAAGGTGTTGTCGACGATAAACGGCACTCCCGCTTCGCGGCATATCGCGGAAAGCGCGGCGAAGTCCGGTATCGCGTCGGTCGGGTTGCCGACGGATTCGACGAAGACGAACCTCGTCTTTTCGTTTATTTCGGCGCGGAAGCTTTCGGGGTCGTTCACGTCAGCCCAGCGCACGGTTATTCCCATATTCGCGAGCGTTACGCCGAAGAGGTTGACCGCTCCGCCGTAGATCGCCGAGGAGGAAACGAACTCGTCCCCCTGCTTGCATAAGCAGAGCGCGGTCATAAGCATAGCCGCGTGTCCGCTCGCCGCCGCGACCGCGCCTATGCCGCCGTCGAGCGCCGCGACGCGCTTCTCGAAAACGTCGACGGTCGGATTGCCGAGGCGCGTGTAGATATAGCCCTCCTCAGCGAGCTCGAAAATCGATCGCGCCTGTTCGGTGCTGTCGAATTTATACGCCGCCGTCTGGTAGATCGGCACAGCGACGGATTTCGTTGTTTTTTCCGCGTCGTAGCCGGCGTGGACGGCAAGTGTGTCAAAATTATAGCGTTCCATAAAAATCTCCTAACGGCGTCGAATACCAAAAAATATAATTGATATTATTCGCATGGTATGATATAATCGTAGTCGGAAACGATTGCCCGAACGTTCTTATCAGCGTTCAGTGTTATTATAATGGAGGATCCGCGAATGTGCAAGAGGTTTTTTTGTATATTATTCGCCGCAATGCTGTGTTTTTTGGCGGCGGTTCCGGCGTTTACCGCGAACGCGGCGCTTTATCAGAAACCCGACGTCGCCCTTTCCTCCGAACACGCCCTTGTCATCAACCTGAACACCGGCACGGAAGTGTTTTCCCTCAGGCCGGATGAAACGCTTTTCCCCGCTTCGACGACGAAGATACTCACCGCCGCGCTCACGCTGGAGGCCTGCCCCGACCTCGACGAAAAGATCGAGGTGACGCGCTCCGCTATGTCGCACGTCGATCTTTACAGCTCCCAGGCGGGGCTGCTGGTCGGCGAACGCCTTTCGGTGCGCGACCTGCTCGGACTGCTTATGGTCAAGTCCGCCTGCGACGCCGCGAGCGTCCTCGCCGAGCACATTTCCGGCTCGGAGGAGGCGTTCGCCGAGCTGATGAACGCGAAGGCCGCGGAGCTCGGCTGCACCGGCACGCATTTCGTCAACTCAAGCGGCACGCACAGCGAAAACCACTACACGACCGCCCGCGACGTCGCGATAATGACGCGGTACGCGCTGCAGAACCCCGACTTCGTCGAGCTCTTCGCCATGAAGCAGGTCGCGACGGAAGCGACCGAGAAATCCGGCAAGCGCTTTTTCTCCACCACAAACTACCTGATCGACGCCAACCGCGGCGGCAAGTATTACTACAAGTTCGCCACCGGCGGCAAGACCGGCACGACGACCCCCGCCGGGCGCTGCCTCGTCAGCACCGCCAAGAAGGGCGACGCGGAGTATCTCTGCCTCGTCTTCGGCGCGGAGGGCGACAGCAAGGGCAACAACAAGGCCTTTTCCGACACCGTCGAGCTTTACAAGTGGTGCTTCGATAACCTCTCGGTCGTGAAGATCGGCTCCTCCGAGGGAGCGCAGTTCGAGACGAAGCTCCGCTACGCCTGGAACCACGATTACGTCACGCTCGCCGTCGCCGAGGACGTCTACGCGGTCATGCCGAACGGCGCGGACGCGACCCTCAACCGCGACGACGCCGAAGGTACGGCTACCGGTCTGCTCGTCTCCGTTGACATCCCCGACCACCTCGACGCGCCCGTCGCAAAGGGCGATCAGGCCGGAACGGCGAAGTTCTTCTACCGCGACGCGGACGGCGTCGTCGAGCTTGCGACCGGCTCCGTCGTCGTTTACGAAAGCGTTGACCGCAACTTCTTCGCCTTCATTTTCACAAAGATCGGCTCCTTCTTCACCTCCACGCCGGTTTTGATAATATTCTTCGTGCTTCTCGCGGCGCTGATAGGATTCATAATCTTTATGCTCATCAGGCGTTCGCGCACCAGGACCCGCCCCGCGTTCCGCAGGCGCAGGAGCGCGAAGAACAATTACAGACGCAGCTTCAGAAGATGATCATCAAGGAGGCATAATTATGAAAAAACTCATTTCTCTCGCGCTGGCGCTAATTATCGCCGCGGCTGTTCCGTTCGCGGTTTTCGCGGACCAGATGCCGGAGATCGTCAAACAGGTCGACGGCAGCGGAGAACTCGATTATGAGATCACCGCCGAGACCGACACCGAAATCACGCTCCGCGTCACCTTCTCCCCCGCCGAGGGCTGGGAGCTCACGCTCTTTTCCGCGACCGGAATCCTTGGCGCGTTCAATGAGCTGCTCGCTTTTGAAGAGTATACCGACGGTTCCGCGCCCGAATACCTGGAATTCACCGCGTCAAAGGATTATCTTGCGATCAACCTCGTCGCTTTATATGCTGAAGCCGCCGAGCCCGGACTTATGGGCGACATCGACGGAGACGGAGAAATCACCGTCGGAGACGCGCTCATCGCGCTGCGTATCGCCGCGAGGCTGGCCGAAGCGAATGAAGATCATATGCGCGTCGGCGACGTCGACTACGACGGGGAGATAACCGTCGGAGACGCGCTGCTTATATTGCGCGTCGCGGCAAGACTCGAAGAGCAGAGTTCTCTTGAAAGACGATGAGCGAAAAAGAATACGCGCGTATCGCGTTCAATAAAGGCGTTCCCGAGCGTGTGCCGCTCTGGGAGCTGCACTTCCACCTCTGGAATAAGTATTCCGGCGAAAAGGCGGTTTTCGGCGGCGAGTTCCTCGCGCTGCCGGACGGCGAAAAGGACGACGCGCTCCGCCGCGACGCCGAGATAATGGCGCGGGTCGGGCAGGAGCTCGGCTTCGGCGCGGTTTCGGTGCCGGATATGCCGTGGGACTGCCCCTACACGCTGCCGGAGGACGCACGGCTCAAGCTGATACGCTTCCTGCGCGAGCTGGAGCCCGATTTCCTCGTCGGCGGCGGCAACAGCTGCTGCCTGGCGATGCCGGACAACAACGAATACGTCGAGTTTTCGTATATGATGTACGACGAGTCGGAGAAGATAGTCGAACGCGCGGAGAACATGCTTAACAAAGGGCTCGCGGAGCTTGAGCGTATGGCTGACGCCGGCGCGGAGTTCGTATACCTGCCGAGCGATCTTTCGGACGCGCGTGCGCCGTATTTCAACCCCGAGCAGCTCGAAACGTTCTTTATGCCTTTCGCGAAGCGCTGGAGCGCGCGCGTAAAGGAGCTCGGACTGATCCCCGTCTTCCACACCGACGGCAACATAATGCCGATAATCGACAAGGCGGTCGAGACCGGAGTCAACGCCCTGCAGGCGCTCGACCCGATAGCGGGCATAACCGTCGGCGGGTTGCGCGAAACGCTCGGCGGCAGGCTCTGCCTCTGCGGCAACGTCGACTGCGGGCTGATGCTTTCCGGCACGCCGGACGAGGTCTACGCCTCCGCCGCGGATATTATCGCGCAGGGCAAAGGCAGCCCCTTCGTGCTCGGCAACTCCAACGCCGTCGTCTACGCCACGCCGAAGGAAAACTACGACGCGTTTTTGAGGGCGTGGAGAGACAACAGGTAAAAAAGAGAGACAATCACAAACACATAAAGAAACCCCGCGAGAGCAACGCCCCCGCGGGATTTTGTTATTAGGCGTTTATCACAGCGAAACGACCAGCTTCGCGGCTACGCGGAGTATCGCAAGCGCGTCGCCGACGGTTATCTCGCCATCCCCGTCGACGTCTCCGATCTGCATATCATGCTCGGAGGCTGCAACCAGCTTCGCCGCGATACGCAGCGCAGCAAGCGCGTCGCCGACCGTGATTTCACCATCGCCGTCCATATCGCCTTTCATCAAGCCGGGCTCATACTCGTAATGGATTGCGGAGGAAGTCAGGCTCTGGTTACCAGAGCTTATTGAGATACCACTCCACTCGACCTCATCTCCGGTGAAATAGACGTCGGTTATTTCGCAATCATAGAACGCATTGTTCCCGATACTCGTGATAGAATAAGGCAGCGTCACTGTCTTCAGACTGCGGCATCCGTAGAATGCTTCCCTGGGAATTTCGGTCACACCGAGAGGTATGCAGATGCTTGTAAGGCTTTCGCAACCATAAAAAGCACCTGATTCATTATTGTAATTAGTCCTAAGCGAAAACGTCCTGAAACTCTCGGGCAACTGTATGTATTTTATGCATTCGCAGTTCTGGAACGCATAAAACCCTATCGTCTTCAGTCCTTCATTCAGCGTAACTTCTGAAAGATTCGTACAATAGGAGAACGCATAATCGCCAATCTTTGCCAACGTTCCCGGTATCCATATACTTGTGAGAGCGGTATCGCCGGAAAACGCATACGAGCCCATTGATGTCAATCCGTCCGGCAGGTTAATCTCTCGCAAACTCGTGCAGTCAGAATATGCATAATTTCCTATCGTCTTCAGTCCTATGCCGTTATTCACCGTATCGAGCTTATTGCAGCCGCTGAACGCGTGTTCATAGACAGTTGTTACACTGTCCGGTATCGTGATATTGAGCAGACCTGTGCATCCGGAAAACGCATAACCGCCTATACTTGTCAAGCCGCTGTTAAGCGTGACGTTACTCAATACAGAGCAATTACGGAATGCATAATTGCCTATGCTTGTCACCGTGCCCGAAACAGTCGCATCGGTAAGCACAGTGCACCCGCTGAAGGCATAGCTTCCTATACTCGTAACGCCGCTGTCGATAACGACGCTTTTTACACTCGTTCCCCACGGACCGGTCGACGAGTAACTCGTCATGGCGCCGGTGCCGCTAATATGCAGCGCACCGTCCTCGAGCGTCCATGTAAGATCCGCGCCGCATGTGCCGCTCGAAGCAGTCGCCGCAGAAGTTGTTATTACTCCCGTCGGCAGGAGCGCGAGCAACAGCGCCGCCGCGATAAGTACTGAGATTGCCTTTTTCATTATTGTATCTCCTTTTGTTTTTTGCTTTTGTCCTATCACAGGACAAAATATTATGTATTTTAGTATATCATAATTTTGTCCTGTGTCAAGACAAAATTATGATAGTGGAGATAAAAAATGGCAAGAATAATTGACGGAGAGGAAATGAACCTCATCGGCGATAACCTGCGAAGATTGCGCAGGCAGCGCAAAATGAGTCAACAGGCGTTAGCAAATAAGCTCGAAACGCTCGCAATATACATCTGCCGCGGCTCGATATCGCGCATTGAGGATAAGCAGCGAACCGTAACGGACATCGAGCTTTACGGACTCGCAAAAGTGCTCGGAGTTAGCATTCAGGAGCTATTCCCCGCCGAAATAGATATATAAAAAGCGTCCGCAAAGGGCGCTTTTGTTGTGTGTATTGGGTACTCGGGCAGCCACCTCAGACGAGGAGTCCACGGTTGACGCAGGGGCGTCTGTCATCCTGAGCGGAGCGAAGTATCCCACAAGCGAAGCTGAGAGTCTGTCATACTGAGCGAAGGCGAAGCCGGAGTCGAAGGATGACAAATCGACCGCTTCGCTGCGTGAGATCCTTCGACTCGCGCTTCGCGCTCGCTCAGGATGACAGAAACGCACGGCTTCTGCGTGAATGCGCGGGCGATCAAGATCGCCCCTACGGTATGCCGCTGCGCGGCTACACCTCATCCGGTTTTTGCCTATTGGCAAAAACCACCTTCCCCTCAAGGGGAAGGCCGGTCAGCCTGCCGCCGCTCATTCCTTCATTCATCATTACAACAACGCCCCCGTCTGTCAACGGACGGGGGCGGGCGGCGAAAGACGCAAACGCATAACTTTATTCTTTTTCGCCGTCGGTCATATTATCCGCCGCCGCGGCGCCGCTTATGCGCGGAAGTATTTACCACTTCGGCATATTTTCGACGAAGCTGCCAGCCGCGTGGAGCGCCTTGCCAGCAGATTTCTTGATGCTGTTCATCTTCGGCTTCTTCTTGAGCATCAGCCCGCCGACCATACCCATCGCGGCTCCCGCGGCGAAGCCCGCGGCGGCTCCTTTGATCGTACCCTTCATAAAACGACCTCCTTTTCGGTTTCGTTCTTATTTTGCGCGGGAATAAGAGCGTTATCCGAAAGGAGGCGCGTGAAAAATATGTATTTTTGAAATTTAGATTCTGATTTGCTTCGCAGTTAAAAATACGGATGGACCGAATGGTCCATCCGTATTTTTGGCACGCCCGGCGGGATTTTTATCTCGCTTACGCAACGCGACCCCCGGCGCGTTGCTCCCGAAGCCGCTGTTGCTTCGCTCCGCGCCTCCGGAGCTCGTTTCGAATCCCGCTCTGCGTCGCAGTTAAAAATACGGACGGACCGAATGGTCCATCCGTATTTTTG
>JAFTEJ010000095.1 GCA_017453725.1 Clostridia bacterium
CGGCGAGTTCGATATCGACTGCGACGGCGACGGCTTCCAGGCCGACGCTTCGCTCACGATCAACGGCGGCACGTTTGACGTTCAGACGTGGAAGGGCAGCGGCGTATGGAACGACACCCTCGCGGACGCCAACAGCTGCAAAGGGCTGAAGGCGGCGGGCGACCGCGCCGAAGAGGCCGGCATCGAACCGACGCTCACGATCACCGGCGGCAGTTTCACGCTCAACACCGGCGACGACGCGCTCCATTCCGACGCCTACGCCACCGTCACCGGCGGCGCCTTCACGATAAACACCGGCGACGACGGGATGCACGCCGATACATCCCTTATCCTCGGCAGCGAAAACGGACTTGCGCGCGATCCCGACGTCCGCATCGAAAGCTCCTATGAAGGCCTCGAGGGCGGCACGGTCTATATCTACTCCGGACGCTATTACGTCGTCGCCTCCGATGACGGCGTGAACGCCGCCGGCGGCAGCGGAAACGGCACTGACCCAGGCTTCGGCGGAGGCGGCGGCTGGAATCCGGGCGGCGGACACGGCCCCGGCGGAAACACGCCCGGCGGCTCCTCGTCGTCAAGCGATTATAACATCTATATCTACGGCGGCGAGCTTTACGTCAACTGCGACGGCGACGGGCTCGATTCCAACGGCGGACTCTATCTCTACGGCGGCACGCAGGCGGTGTTCAGTATGCGCTCCGGCGGCGATAACTCCGCGCTCGACGCCGACGGCACGATCCTCGTGCAGGGCGCGACGCTCATCACCGCCGGCTCCACCGGCGCTGACGGCACGGCGCAAAGCAGCTGGTTCGGCGCGGATCAAAAATACACCGCGAGCAGAACGAGCGTTTCCGCAGGCAAGGCCGTGAACGCTTCGGCAAACGGCAGCGTACTGATGAGCTATACGCTGACGAAAAACGTGAGCTACGTCCTCGCCTCCTGGCCTTCCTCCGTTTCTTCCTCCGCCCCGACGATCACGACCGCAAACAGCGCGGCGGCGTGCAAGGGCGGCTCGTGGAGCCACAGCTGGGACGACGGAGCCGTTACCGCCGCGACGGCGGAAAGCTCCGGGCTGACGACCTACACCTGCTCCGTCTGCGGCGCGACCGAAACGCAGACGATCCCCGCGCTCGTCACCGTTCCCGAATGCGACCACGCGTTTGAAGGCGGCGAAGCGACCGACGAGGGCTTCACCGTCACCTTCGCCGGCGACGAGGGAGTCAGCTCGATCACGGTTTATGAAACGCAGGACTACTCCGGCGCGAGCGTATCCGTCGCCGCCGACGGCGCGACCGTTTCGCGCAGCAGCGCCACCGGCGAGCCCGATTCGAGCGGCGACGGGCAGGTCAACTTCACCATCGTGCTCAGCGACGGATACGCGCTCAGCGGCGTGACCGTTACGGCGGGAACGTATAAGAACATCAAGGGCCCCGCGGATACCGGTCTCGCGAACACCTACCGCATAACCAAGATAACGGCGGATACCACCGTCACGATTACCACCGTTCAGTGCGAGCACGGCGCCGTCGCCGACGGTACGGCTCCGCTCTGGAGCTGGAGCAGCAAGTACAACTCCGCGACGTTCTCCTACGTCTGCGCCGAATGCGGCGGAACGGTAAACATCGACGGCGCGGTAACAAGCGAACTGACGGGCACGGCCGAAATCACCTTCACGGCGACCGCATCCGTGGGAGAAACCGTCTATACGGATACGCAGACCGCCGCGCCCTTCACGGCGACCTTCGTCGGCGAACACGCGAGCGTGAACGTCTACTACACGCAGGACTACTCCGCGACGGACGAGGAAGACGCCGCGACCGCTGTCGCGCGCGACAGCGACAGCGGACGCCCGGTCGTCAGCGGCGACGGACAGATCAACCTGACGGTCGTCGTTGAAGACGGCTACGAGCTCGAATCCGTTACCGTCACGGGCGGATACAAGAACCTGAAGGACGTTTCCGCCGACGCGGGCGTTGCGAACACCTACCGCATAACAAAGATCACCGGCGACCTGACGGTCACAATCACCGTCAAGGCGTCCGCTCCCGAGATCATGCCCGGCGATATGGACGGCGATAACGAGATCACGGTCGGCGACGCGCTTGCGGCGCTCCGCATCGCCGCGCGGCTCGTTGAGGAAACGGACAAAGCCATTGCGGTCGGCGACGTCGACGGCGACGGCAGCATAACCGTTTCCGACGCCCTGCGCATACTCCGCTTCGCCGCCGGACTTATGAACAGCTTCAGATAAAAACACGCGTCCAGCCGACTAACCCGATAAACCTACAAATTAGGAGAAAGGAACGGTTAATATGAAAAAGATACTTGCGATAATCCTCTCTGTAATTCTCGTCGCGGCGCTTGCCGCCTGCAGCGGCACGACGAACACGGCGTCAAACGGCGGCCCGACCTCCGCCTCCGGGCGCGGACCCGGCGGCTCGCCTCCGGACGCTCCCGGCGGTAACGGCGCTCCCGGCGGAAGCAGTTCCTCCGTCGTTTACGCCGGCGCGACCGAGATAACCTCCGCCGCGAACGAAAACGGCAAGACCTACGCCTCCTCGTCCTCCGACGAGAGCGCGTTGATGATCAGCACCTCCGACGCCGTGACCGTAACCTCCGCGACGGTCACCAAGACCGGCGACTCCGACGGAGGCGACAACTGCAACTTCTACGGGCAGAACGCCGCCGTCCTCGTCAATGGCGGCTCGACGACAACCATCACCGGCGGCACGGTTACCTCCGACGCGGACGGCGCGAACGGCGTCTTCTGCTACGGCGGCAACGGCGGTCAGAACGGCGCTACCGGCGACGGAACGACAGTCATAATCAAGGATACGGTCATAACGACTACCGGCGACGGCTCAGGCGGTATAATGACCACCGGAGGCGGAGTGACCGAGGCCTCAAACCTCACCGTAACCACAAGCGGTCGCTCCTCCGCCGCCATCCGCACCGACAGGGGCGGCGGAACGGTCACCGTCGACGGCGGAACATATACCTCCAACGGGCTCGGCTCCCCGGCGATATACTCCACCGCGGATATTACCGTTTCCGGCGCGACGCTTGTTTCAAACCTTTCCGAAGGCGTCTGCATAGAGGGACTGAACTCCATTACGCTCAACGACTGCGATTTGACCGCGAACAACACCAAGTGCAACGGCAACGCGACCTTCCTCGATACCGTAATGATATACCAGTCGATGAGCGGCGACGCGGCAAGCGGCACCTCGTCCTTCACGATGACCGGCGGAAGCCTGACCAGCAAGAACGGCCACGTATTCCACGTCACGAACACAAGCTGCGTCATAACTCTCTCCGGCGTCGCGATAATCAACGAGGACGGCGAAAACGTTCTTATCTCCGTCTGCGACGACGGCTGGAGCGGCGGAAGCAACGTCGCCGTGCTTAACGCCTCGGCGCAGGTCCTCGAAGGCGCGGTGCTCGTCGGCGACAACTCCTCCCTCACGCTGACGCTCTCCGACGGCTCGGCCTTCACCGGCTATGTCGGCGGCGGCATCACAAACGCGAGCGGAAGCACCGTCTCGACCGAAGTCGGCACCGTTTCCGTAACGCTCGACGGCTCAAGCGTCTGGACGCTGACCGCGGACAGCTACGTCGCATCGTTCAGCGGCGACGCGGCGAACGTCGTCTCCAACGGCTTTACGCTCTACGTTAACGGCGTCGCGCTGACTGGCACGAAGTAAACCCGCGGCAAGGATAATAATCGGCGATTCTCGGAGCGCTCTGTACGGGCGCTCCGCGTTTTTTCGCGCAAAAAGAGCGTATGATTTCGCGATCATACGCTCTTGATATTACGCACTGTTATAGGAAGCATTCGGCCGCGAGTCGCGCCGCCGTTACAGCTTCTTCTCAAAGCATACCGCGTCGGCCTCCGAATCGTAAGGCGGATAGTTTTCACAGATAACATAGCCGTTTTTCAGATAGAAGCCGATCGCGTGGGCGTTGCCCTCGCGGCACTCCAGCAGGATGCGGCGGTAGCCGAGCTCTCTCGCCTGCTCCTCGAGCGCTTTCATAAGCGCCGCTCCGGCTCCGGCGCGGTTGCTCCGCGCGTAAACGCGCTGGATCTCGCCGGTTTCGCCGTCGAACATGCGGACGCCTGCGCAGCAAACGGGCGTTTCGCCATCGTAGCCGACGAGGAAAAACGCCTTTTCGCGTCTGAAATCCTCGAGGCGGATATGCGACGTTCCGTTATGCCCGAGGATGCTCATCAGCGCGTCGTTGAGCTCCCGCAGCAGCATACGCGCATCCGGCGAATCGGCGTCGGTTTTTACAAAAGATAAACTCATATAAGCCCCGCCTTCCGCTCAATCGACGTTCAGCTTTTTCAGATATAGTTTTTTCCCTATCCACGCGAGCGCCGCGCAGAGGACAACGTAATAGCAGGTCAGCAGCAGACCTATCTTCCGGAAAGAAGGCGTGAAAACCTCCCCGCCGCCGGTGAATATCGCTTTTATCGCCGGATCGGTCATACCCAGCAGGTAGACGAGCGGAAGCGCCGCCAGACCCGCGACGGTATAGATCGCCGCCGCGAACAGCACGGATTTAAGCGTCCGCGATCCGTCGAAGGAATAGCCGAGCACTGTGCCGACGATGCCGCAAAACAGAAGGAATATCATTTCCGTGACCAGCGTCGCGGCGATAAGCGCAAACGCCGCCGTCCCCGCGGCGGTCGAGAACACCGCTTTGATTCCTTCGATAACTTCGGTATTTATAAAAAGCATAAGAATACACAGCGCGGCGAAGACCACGCTGACGGCGACCGCGATCACCGCTGATACGAGGTGCGAGCGGTAAACCGTCGAACGCGGAAGCGGCAGTGTGTGAAACAGATATGATTCATCCTTATACGAAGTGCGGTTGAAGCGTATCCAGCAGCGTATCAGCATATTTATCACGGTGGAGACCGCCATTGATACCGCGATTCCGAAGAATAGCCTGTTGATAAACATACCGACGGCGGAATCCTTCAACGGGTCAGTCAGACGGCAGGCAATCGTGAATACAACCGCGAACGCCGCGTAGTACGCGGGAAGCTTCAGATCCCAGATAAGATGGCGCTTTATCAGATTCTTCATTATTTTACCGTCCTCCTGAAAATCTCGTCTATCGAGGCCATTTCTCGCTCGCGCAGCTCGTCGGCCGCGCCGGAGACGGCGACGACGCCGTCCTTGAGTATCACTACCTCGTCAAGGATGCGCTCGACCTCCGCGATCATATGCGTGGAGATGACGAGGCTCGCGCCCTCCCGGAAGTTCGAGAGAATCGTATCGAGAATCGTCTCGCGGGTGGAGGGGTCGACTCCGCCGAGCGGCTCGTCAAGCAGATAGAGGTCCGCCTCCCTGCTCATTACAAGGATGAGCTGCAGCTTTTCCTGCATTCCCTTACTCATTTTGCGGATGCGCATATCCCCGTCCAGCTCAAGCTCGCGCAGGAGCTCGCGGGCGCGGTCCGCGCTGAAGTCGCCGTAAAACTCGGCGAAAAATCTCAGCGCGCCGGAAATCTTCATATCGCGGTCGAGATAGGTGCGCTCCGGCAGATAGGAAATACGCGCCTTGCTCTTCTCCCCTATCGGCTCTCCGCGGAAAAGTATCCTGCCTTCATCAGGTACGAGCAGATCGTTCATCAGCTTGAAAAGCGTTGATTTGCCCGCGCCGTTCTTTCCCAGAAGCCCGACGATGCGGTCGGGTCGGACCGTTATATCCACGCCCTTGAGCACCTCGTGCGTTCCGTAGCGTTTTTTCATGCCCTCGCAAGTCATCAGATCCATATTATCTCTCCTTCCAGAGCTTTTCTATTTCTTCCTCGGTCATTCCGACGCCTTTGAGCTCGCGCCTGAAGCGTTCGAGGCTTTCCCTCGCGAGCTTCTCCTTCTCCCGCCGTATCAGCGCCTCGTCGCGGGTGACGAACTTCCCGTTCGTGCGCTCGGTGTAAAGAAGCCCCTCGTCCTCCAGCTCGGAAAGCGCGCGCTGGGCGGTGTTCGGGTTGATCCTCGCCCGCACGGCGAGCTCGCGCACCGACGGAAGACGGCTCCCCGGCTGAAGCTCGCCCGAAACGATCCCGACGCGAAGCCGACGGACAAGCTGCATATATATCGCCCGCTCGTTGTCAAACTCAAATTCCACGGCGCTCACTCCCCTTCCTCCGCGCGGCGCTTGCGGCGTCGCGCGAATCACTGTATTACTTAACTAATACAATAATACATTGCCCCTCCGCTTTTGTCAAGTGTTTTTTGCAAAAAAATCAGAATGTTTTTTGAGCCGCTTTTCAAAAGATTTAACGGCTTCAATATCTCTTCAATCTTCGGGGGTAAAATCTTAATCGTAAACAGGAGAGCGGAATCACCGCTCCACATTTGAAACGCTTTTACATCAAGGAGGCAACAATCATGTACGAATACGATAACAACGGCGGGATCAACTCATACGCCGAATCCGCCCCGGCGGAAAATAAGACGCGCAAGGGCGGAAAGCTCTTCAAGCGCATATGCTCGCTCATCATCTGCGGATTGCTCTTCGGAGCCTCCGCCGCAGGCGCCTTCACCGGCGTCAACGCGCTGCTCGGCGGCGGCGAGACGGAGTCCGCAGGCGCGGTTTCCCCCGTCGGCTCCGAAACCGCGCTCGACTTTTCGACTGTATCCTATTCCTCCGACTCCGACACGCAGCAGACGCTCGACGTCAGCGACATCGCCGAGGGTATGATGCCCGCGATGGTATCCATCACCAACATCAGCGTGCAGGAGGTGCAGAGCTATTTCGGCTACTTCGGCATGGGTCAGACCCAAACGCAGAAGCAGCAGAGCAGCGGCACCGGCATCATCATCGGCGCGAACGAAAGCGAGCTTCTGATCGTGACTAACAACCACGTCGTTGAGGACGCGACCACGCTCTCCGTCTGCTTCGTCGATAACGAGGTCTGCGAAGCGACGATAAAGGGCACCGACCCCGACAACGACCTCGCGGTCATCGCGGTCAGGCTTTCCGACATAAGCGAAGACACCTCCGCCGCGATAAAGGCGGCGAAGATCGGCGATTCCGACGCGCTGAAGGTCGGACAGCAGGTCGTCGCCATCGGTAACGCGCTCGGCTACGGGCAGTCGGTCACTACCGGCATCGTCAGCGCGCTCGGGCGGCAGATCGACACCACCGACGCCATTATGATCCAAACCGACGCGGCGATCAATCCCGGAAACTCCGGCGGAGCGCTGCTGAATATGAGCGGCGAGGTCGTCGGGATCAACTCCGCCAAGTTCAGCTCCACCGACGTCGAGGGTATGGGCTACGCGATTTCCATCACGACCGCGATGCCCATCATCCAGGACCTCATGAACCGCACGACCAGAGAAAAGGTCGACGGCGAAAACGCCTCCTACCTCGGCGTTACGGGCGAAGAGATAACCTCCTCCATCTCCTCCGCCTACGGCATACCGCAGGGCATCTACGTCACCTACGTCTACGGCGGCAGCCCCGCCGAGAGCGCCGGAATAACTGTCAAAAGCGTTATCACGCATTTTGACGGCATACGCGTGACGAGCTACTCCAACCTCGAGAACCGTCTGCAATACTACGCCGCGGGCGAGACCGTCGAGGTGACGCTGCAGATACCCTACGGCAGCGAATACGTCGAAAAAACGGTCAGCGTGACCCTCGGCAGCGCCTCCGACCGCGAAAGCGATCAGAACGGCGGCGGCTTCGGATACGGACCTTACGGCAGGCGCTGACAGGCGCTTATCCTATCAAAAAACAACAACCTGAAAGGAAAAACCGACAATGAAAAAAGAAGCCCAGATCAAAAACCAGCCCAAGAAACCGGTCAAAAAGAAAAAGACCGCCAAATGGATAACGATAGCGGTGATCGCCGTCGCGGTCGTCCTCTGCGCGGCGCTGCTCCTGCCGAAGCTGCTTTCGTCGGGCGACGCTTCAGCGCGTACCGTCACCTATAACGTCGAAGAGATAACCTACGGCAGCGTCAGCACCACCATAAGCGGCAGCGGCAATCTCTCCCCCGTTTCAAAGCAGACCTTCAGCGCCGAATACGACGCGGAGATAACCGCCGTCGGCTTCACCGTCGGCGACGAGGTCGCGGAGGACGACGTTATCGTCTCCCTCACCTACACAATCGTCGACCGCTTCGGCAGCGAAAGCACCGAGGACGCGGAGATAACGGCCCCATTCGACGGCATCCTCATAGAGCTCCCCGTCTCGGAGGGCGGCGAGCTCGCGCAGGGCGACACAATCTGTATGATTATGGGCAAGGACGGCTTCGTGATGAGCGTCTCCGTCGACGAGCTAAACATCTCCAACATCGCGCTCGGACAGGACGTGAAATACACAGTCGACGCGCTCAGCGGCTCCTACACCGGCAAGGTCACGGCCATCTCCTATAACGGCTCGACCAGCGGAAGCGCGACCACCTACAAAATCGAAACCACCCTCGACTACATCGAAGGCGTCTACCCCGGGATGAGCGCCTCCGCCGTCATCGTTATCGAAGACAGCGGCGACGGACTGCTCGTACCCGTTGACGCGGTCTACACCTCCGGCGACGAAAGCTACGTCTACCTCGCGCCCTCCGGCGACGAGATCGGAACGGAATACGCCGAGGAGGCGCTCGACCTGACGAAGCTGACGAAGGCGACGGTCACGACGGGTATGTCCGACGGCTCCTATATCATGATAGAGAGCGATTCGCTCGCGCAGGGCGACGGCATAATAGTCAAGAAGGTCACCTCCACCGCGACCGGCTCCGACAGCGATTCGAGAAGCGGCAGAGAGTTCCCGGGCGGAAGCGGCTTCGACTTCGGCGGCGGAGACTTCCCCGGCGGCGGAAGCGGCTTCGACCCCTCGAACAGACCGAGCGGAGGCTTTGGCGGCAATTAAGGAGAACGGTATGATCAACCTCAAGCACATATACAAGTCATATCCAATCGGAGACGAGGAGCTCCAGGTGCTCCACGATATAAACCTCCACATAGGAAAAAACGAGTTCGTCTCGATACTCGGCCCCTCCGGAAGCGGAAAATCAACGCTGATGAACATCATAGGCTGTCTCGACGTGCCGGACTCCGGCGAATACATCCTCGACGGCGAAAACGTCGATAACTGCACCGAGGACGGGCTGAGCGAAATCCGCAGCAAGAAAATCGGCTTCATCTTCCAGCAGTTCAACCTGCTGCCGGATCTGAACGCCTATGAAAACGTCGAAATGCCGCTTCTCTACCGCAAAATGTCCTCCTCGGAGCGGCACGAAAGGGTCATGGCGACGCTTGAACAGGTCGGGCTGACGGACAGGATGCATCACAAGCCCTCGCAGCTTTCGGGGGGCCAGCAGCAGCGCGTCGCTATCGCGCGCGTCCTCGCGGCGCAGCCTTCAATCATCCTCGCGGACGAGCCGACCGGCAACCTCGACTCCGTTTCCGGCAAAGAGATAATGGAAATAATAAAAACGCTGTGGCGGCAGGGCAACACCGTCGTCGTTATCACTCACGATCTGAACGTCGCGAAAGAAGCGCAGCGCACGCTTTACGTTTGCGACGGGGCGCTCAGCGAAAAGGAGGGCGCAAGATGACCCGCAAGATAATACGCCTCTCGATGAAGGCGATATTCAACAACAAAATGCGCTCGTTCCTGACGATGCTCGGAATAATAATCGGCGTTATGGCGGTCGTTATACTCGTATCGATAACGCAAGGGGCGTCGCGCGGCATCACGAGCAGCATATCCGATATGGGCTCCGACCGCATCACTGCGACGGTCTCCGACGAGGACGTCACCCTCTCCGCCGAGGAGGTGGAGGCGCTCTCCGCCTACTCCTCCATCGACAGCGTCTCGCCGACCGTCTCGGTAAGCAAGAGCGTCAGAAAGAAATCAAACAGCGGCAACTTCTCCGTTCTCGGAGTTACGACCTCCTACTTCGACGTGATGAACGAGGACGTACAGCGCGGAAGGCTGATACTCGATTCCGACAACGAATGGCACACCGACGTCTGCGTTATAGGCACGGAGGTCGCCACGGAGCTTTTCGAGACCTGGGACGCCGTCGGCGGAACGATAAACATCGGCGAGAAGGTCTACAAGGTCGTCGGCGTTCTGGAGGAGCAGGGCTCCAGCCTCGTCGGCTCGGACGACAGCAAGGTGCTCATCCCCTTCACGACCGCGGCGCGGGTCAACGGCTCCGCGAACGTGACGAGCTTCTATGTCAACGCGAGCAGCACGGACGACGTCCCGGTCGCGATGAACGTCATCGAGGCTTACCTGCTCTCGGTGACGAGGGACGAGGACGCCTACTCCGTCAACAACCAGTCCGACATCCTCGACACGATGGACGACGTCAAAAACACGCTCTCGCTCCTGCTCGCGGGGATCGCGGCGATCTCGCTCATCGTCGGCGGCATCGGCATTATGAACATAATGCTGGTTTCCGTCACCGAGCGCACGAAGGAGATCGGCGTCCGCAAGGCCGTCGGCGCGAAGAGAAAGCATATCATGATGCAGTTCCTCTGCGAATCCTGCGTGCTTTCGGTTTTCGGCGGGCTGATCGGCTTCCTGCTGTCGCTGCTGGGAATAAATATATACAACGCGGCGGCGGGGGCTTCCATCGAGATGAACTGGTCGATCGCGGCGGCGGCGATAGCGTTCTGCGCGGTGATAGGCGTGCTCTTCGGCAGCTATCCGGCGGCGAAGGCCTCCAAGCTGCAGCCCATAGACGCGCTCCACGCGGAATAGCGGCGGCGAAACGCGCATAAAATCAATAACTGCAAAGCAAAAGGGTGTGCGATTGCACGCCCTGTTTTTATCAAAAACTTTTTCCGGAATTTTTCGGCTTTCAATATCGCTTCAATCTTCGGGGTTAGAATAATAAT
Source organism: Clostridia bacterium (assembly GCA_017453725.1). Taxonomy (GTDB): domain Bacteria; phylum Bacillota; class Clostridia; order Oscillospirales; family RGIG8002; genus RGIG8002. The sequence goes on from JAFTEJ010000095.1 coordinate 10,880, forward strand.
CACAGACAGGGAGAACAAACGAACCGATCCCGCGTCAAAACGAAAGGTCCGGTGGTTATTATGAACGACCAAGGCTCACACGACTCACAGCTTGCGCAGGCTGATAAAACCGTTATCGAAACCAAACCCAAACAAAGCCAAACCAAACCTAAAAAACAAAAGGAGGCAACTGACATGAAAAACACAAATCACAACGGCAAATCCGTCAAGAAACTCACTGCCCTGATACTCATACTCTCTCTGTTATCGCTTATATTCGCCGCGCTCGCGGCGGGATGCGGCGCGACGAACGCGTCCGACTCGCCGGCGGACGGAAGGGCGGCGGAATTCACCCCGCCTTCGGTCGAAGCGCCCGCGGCGGAGCTCGCGGCGGCGACGGTGTACGACGTTTCCGACGCGACCGCCTTCGTCTTCTCCGACGCGGAGATAACGGCGGCGGACGGCGCCTACACCGGCTATAAGATCGAAGGCACGGCGCTTTCGATAACCGAAGGCGGCGTCTACGTCCTCTCCGGAAGCTGCGCGAACGGCAGCGTCGTCGTCAAAAAGAACATCTCTGACGTCACGCTCGTGCTCGACGGGCTCGACCTTTCCGCATCCGCGACCGCGCCGCTGACCTGCAACAAGGGCAGCGAGGTACGTATCATCGCGGCCGAGGGCAGCGTCAACAACCTCGCGGACGACGAATTCAACAACGACGACGTCTACACCGACGAGGAGCTCTATCCCGACATCGAGAACGCCGTCATCAAATGCAAGGACGGCTCCGACGTCACTATATGCGGCACCGGCACGATCAACGTCACATCGAACGGCAAAAACGGCCTCAAGGGCGGCGGCGACCTCTATGAGGAGGACGAAGACGGCAACGCGACCGAAACGCTGCTTTCCGAAGGCTCGCTGACGATAAAGGAGCTGACGCTCAACGTCACCGCGAAGGTCAACGACGGGATCAAATCCGATAAGCTGCTCAACATCCTCTCCGGCAGCGTCACCGTTTCCGCCGCGGACGACGGGATCAAATCCGACTACACGCTGAACGTCGGCACGGAAGGGATCGACGGCCCGGATATAGACGTGACAGACGCCGTTGAAGGCGTCGAGGCGGCGACGCTCAACGTCTGGTCCGGCAGCGTCAAGGTCAGCGCTTCCGACGACGGAATCAACGCCGCGAACTCCGACCTCGAGGACTACGCCTTCAGCTACAACCAGTTCGGCGGAAACGTTTACGTCGACGTGACGGAGGGCGACGGCATCGACTCCAACGGCACGATCTACCTCATGGACGGCACGCTGGAGATATACGCCCCCGCGCAGGGCGACGGCGACCCGCTCGATTCCGATAAGGGACCCTACTTCGGCGGCGCGACGGTCCTCGCCGTCGGACACGCCGGAATGCCGCAGAGATACAGCGCGGCGACGCCTTACGCCGCGTTCAGCGGAAACGGACTCGTCTCCGCGGGCGGCGGGATAAAGCTGACCGCCGCGGACGGCGGCGTCCTCTATACCGCGACAGCGGTGCGCGACGCGAGCTACCTGCTCTTCGCGAGCCCGAAGCTCGTCTCCGGCGAGACCTATACGCTGAACGGCAACGCGACCGCGACGGCGGGTTATTCCTCCGGCAAAAACAGCTCGGACGGCGGTTTCCGGGACGGCGGTCAGCGGGACGGTGAAATGCCGGAGCTGCCCGAGGGCTTCAGCGGCGAAATGCCGACTCCTCCCGAAGGCTTCAACGGCGAAAGACCGGAGCTACCGGATGGATTCAACGGTGAAATGCCCGAACCTCCGGAGGGCTTCGGCGGAGAAAGACCGGAGTTCCCCGGTAACGGCGAGACGCCTCCCACCCCTCCGGACGGAAACGGCAATATGCCCTCGCCTCCCGACGGCTTCGGCGGCTTCGGCGGCTTCCCGAACGCCGCGGACAGCGCCGACGGTAACGCGTAACGAATGCCTACCGACGGCAGGAGCAAAACCGCTGGCATTAGCAAGGCGCGAACGAACACAGCAAACGCAAAGCGCCGACACATTCAATCGCTATAAACCCCTAAGGTACACGGCGCAGAATAAAAACGCATATACGAAGCGGGCGGAGCAAATGCTCCGCCCGCTTGTGTTATTATTTTACAGCGTTAAAATGAATTACTCAGCGCTATACTTATAGAAATCCATCTCAACTCCGCCAATGGTAATAGAGTTGGAGCCATTCTCATAATACGTCCAACTGCCATTTTTATAGTTGCAATAATAGCCAACTTTGAAAACTCCGCTCATATCTTCGCCATTATTGTTTACGATTCTGGTAGCAGAGTCTACAGTTACGCTGTTATTGAGCGCCCCATACTGAATACCAAGCCAGTACTGAGTATTTCCACTCTCTGAAGAAGCATTCACGACAGAGTTCTTAATACTCAGGGTATTGCCGGATCCATACTTTCCGATATTAGCAGCATTAGAAAGCGAATTACTGTCGAAAGTTATCGTATTGAAGTTGTTCCAGCTATTCTCGCCCTTATCGTTCAATCCGCTCAAAGTAGAATCTTCAACGATAAACGTCGAGTTATTGCTGTAGAGATTGACCGCAGCCCATCCGGCAGCAACCGTACCGTTCTTCACGGTAATCTCAATTCCGTCGGCACCGGTAACGGCATTTATGGCGTAGAACGACGCGGAAACAGTACAACCGTCAAGCAGAAGCTTCGAACCGGCAGAAGCGCCATCAAAGCTTATACCGCGAACATCCGAAGTAGCCGTGCACTTTGAAATAATCTTTGTATTATAAAAACGCACATCAAGATTCGAGGTAGTTATACGGATAACCCTGTTAGCGGTGTTGGTTATTTCATGTCCTTTGCCGTTAATTGTAACAGACTTGTCAATCAAAAGAACATTGTTCAGATTAACATCCTTCAGCAGATAAATGGTGTCGTCACTGCCGCCAAACGCAGCAATCGCGTCATTTATGGAAGTGTAAACCTTATCCTCTGACTCAACATAAGCAACGTCGTCGCTCTTGACGGTGTAATCGCTGAAGTGGGTCGTTACGAATACCAGTTTACCGGTATCGGCGTCATAATACGCAACATATCCGGCGACAGCAGCCTCGTTAGCGGCAGAAGTCGTCCAGGTTTCAAGAGAAGCGCCCTCACCGTAGGTGACGGTCGGATTCGTCAGGCCCTTGGATATGTAGGTGGTAACCTTCGCCGATGTAAAGGTAACGTCGGCAGCTCCTGCGCCGACCGTTTCAAGGCTCAGGCTGACCTGAGCAATATCACCGGCGGTAAAGCCCGCGTTGTTAATAACGTTCTCTGTTTCAACGTTGAGAACAACCTGAGCATTCTCGTCAGCGTCTACGCCGGTAAACTCAACGACCGTGGAAGTTTCGGACGTAGCGGGCGTCGCGGCGGCGGAAATGGTCATATTCCTGCTCGCGGGAACGACGGCAGTAGTCGAAGCAGCGGATGCAAATTTCGCATTGGCGTCGTAGTCAATGCCGAAGCTGTCGGATTCCTTCGAAAGCTGGGTGGCGATGACTGTCATATCAATCTGCACACCGGCGTTCTGGAACTCGTTTCCGGCAGTTTCCTTCATATGGACGGCAAGAGCAAAATACTGGGTTTCGTCCGCAGTGCCGTTCACGATCTCATCGAGCTGACCGTTCTGGGCAGTGACAAACTGTCCAAGCATAACGTCGCCGACATTGTTTCCGGCAAGAGCCTTTACAGCATCCCAAGACATACCGGAAACGTCGGTATACTGCTGTCCATCAATGATGGCATACTCCAGAGCGGCAAAGTCGTTCTGTACCATAGAGGCATAGCCGGCGATGTCCGAGATGTTAAGAAGAATATTGTACTTCACTGCGAGTGAGCCTTCATTCTTAACACCAAGGAATGCGACCTGCGTCTTGCCGGGCTCCCAAAGGGTAGCGGTGCTGTTCTGCGCGACTTCAGCTTCATTGAAGATGTCGCCGCTGCCGCCGGCGATGGAAACGTATCCAGCGTCGCCCTTATACATAAGCAGATCGATGTCGAGCGTACCGGAAAGGATGCGGTTGCCGGAGCTGGTCACGCTGTCGGTGAACCACGCGAAGGTGGAGCCGACCAGCATCGTGAAGCACATAGCCATAACAAGCAGAGAGCTTATCAGAGCGCGCTTCGCTGACATTTTCTTTGTCATAGTTGTTTTCCTCCTTGAGAATTTTTTGCAAAATATTCAAAAAGCGCATGACCGCTTTTTGACAAAACCGGAACGACATAACAGATATTATGTCGTTATCGCGCAAGCGCCCTACTAACAGGGTACTAACACATTATCGATTATATATCAAGGATTCCGAAAAATCAAGCCTTTTCGGGAAAAATATGAAGAAAAAACTTTCGCTCTTTTCAGCGACAAAATCTCTTTTTCCGTCGGTATCCCCCGATTTTCCACCTGCCGGGCTTATCGCGAAAAAAGCCGCGAAGCCGCATTGTTGCGGCGTTCGCGCAAAAACCGACATGTTATCTGTTAAGTCACGTAAAAATCGCGAGCGGCGGCGCCGAAGTTCTGCTCCGCGGGCGGTTATCAGTGTTATACGCAAAAACGGGAACGGATCTATCGTCCGTTCCCGTATTTTATAATGCGAATTTGTGTTTAATCAGTTATCGAGGAAGTCCTTGAGCTTCTTTGAGCGCCTTCGCCCTTATCCTCCCGACGCGTCAGCCCCGGATAACCTCATCGAACAAGACCGACGGCAATGCGCAAAAGCGTGAGGGCGTCGTCAACGGTTATCCTGCCGTCAAAATCGAGATCGCCCGTCACGAGCGCGTCCTCATCCGGCTCAACGAGCTTTGCGGCGATACGCAGCGCGGTAAGCGCATCGGAAACCGTTATTTCTCCATCGTCGTCGAAATCGCCGATCGTTCCGATGATCTCAAAGCTATAATTGAAGTATTCGGCGCTCCTGTGCGCAAAGGAAAAAGCGTAAACCTTCAGCGTTGTGCGGGCGGAATAGCCGAACGGATAAGCGGAATCCGCTTTTACGCTCGCGGGCACCGTGACGCTCTCAAGGGAATCACAGCCGGAGAAAGCGTAATACATAATGGTTTCCAACCCGTCAGGCAGGTTAATGCTATTGAGGTTATAGCAGCCCGCGAACGCTTCCTGACCGATACACTTCAAGCCTTCCGGCAGAGTTACGCTGACGAGGTTTTTGCAGTCGGCAAACGCTCTGTCCGCGATAGTCACGATTCCATCCGGAAGCACGATTTCCGTCAATCCTCCGCAATTTGAAAACGCGTCGTAACCGATTGAAAGGATACTGCCGTCAGTAGGGATAACGCTCGTATCGCATCCGAGGACAATCTGCGAGCCGTTTTTTATCAGGCAATCGCCGACTATCTTGAATACCTCGTTTCCCTCATCGACGGAAATGACGCCGAGGCGTCCGCCGAGAGCGCCGCGCCCGATCTCGGTCAGGCTCGCCGGTAGTGAAATCGAAACGACGGAGTCGCCCTCTTTGAAATAGGCAAATGCGTTTACGCCTAAAGAAGTCACGCCCTCCTCGACGATGATACTCGTCACGGGAAGCTCGATCCACGGCGGCATATTTCCCGGTGATGTCGAATAATAATCCGTCATTCCTCCCTCGCCGCTTACGGTGAGGACTCCGTTTTCAAAGCTCCATATCAGGTTTTCGCCGCAGGAGCCGCTTTCCGCGGCGGCGGGCATCGCGGCGATGCCGAGCAGCATCACTGCCGCTGTTAGCAAAGAGAGCATTCCGGCAAACTTTTTCATAACACATACCTCCTTATGCACATAGTCTTCTTTTACCCAATCTCGCATTTTTCATTCAATTCATTTATCGCTTCATTGACGGCACCTATGTCCCCAAGATATGCGATACATCATTGAGGTTGTAAAGCGTTTTAGCCGAAGAATATTCTGCATCGTAGTATGGATTAGATAAATCAAACACAAGCTTTCATTTTCGATAATTTATACTAGCCCATTAATATTATATAACAAACACATATCAAAGTCAATATGATAAATCACGAATTTGGCAAATGCAGCATAATTTCCTATATTAAAAAAACAAAAATGCCGATCAAAGGGCGTGCAAATCAGGGATAAGTCGGGTTTTGAACGGCTATTTCCCGCCCAAGCTTCACAAAAAACAGCGGCCATACACCAAGTATGACCGCTGTTTTGTTGTTTTGCCTGAACGACAAATATCTCGTTCAAAACTGCTACGCATCTTAAAAAGAGAGATTTTTGTGTCGGTCAAGGCGAAAGCGTGAAGGAATACTGTATGTATTCCGAGCGCTTTCAACGCAGACCGGCGCGAAAAGATCCTTTTTAAGACCGGCATATCCCTAATTTGCGCGCCTAAACCGGCGTTTTCTCGCTTTTTTATGTGTATTCAGTTATCGAGGAAGTCCTTGAGTTTCTTCGAGCGCATAGGGTGGCGGAGCTTGCGGATCGCCTTGGCTTCTATCTGCCTGATGCGTTCGCGGGTGACGCCGAACTCGTCGCCGACCTCTTCGAGGGTGCGCGGTCTGCCGTCGACAAGCCCGAAGCGCAGGCGCAGCACCTTCTCCTCTCTGGGAGTCAGCGTGAAGAGCACCTCGGAGATGGTCTCCTTGAGCAGCTCGCGGGAGGCGGCGTCGGCGGGCGCGGGGGCGTCCTCATCGGGGATGAAGTCGCCGAGGTGACTGTCCTCCTCCTTGCCGATAGGCGTTTCGAGCGAGACGGGCTCCTGCGCGATTTTCATTATCTCATGGATCTTCTCGACGGACATTCCCGCTTCCTCGGCTATCTCGGCGGCGGTGGGCGTTCTGCCCTTCTCCTGCACGAGCTGTCTCTCGATGCGGACTATCTTGTTTATCGTTTCGACCATATGGACGGGGATGCGGATTATCCTCGCCTGGTCCGCGATGGCTCTCGTTATCGCCTGTCTGATCCACCACGTCGCGTAGGTAGAGAACTTATAGCCCTTTGTGTAGTCGAACTTCTCGACGGCGCGGATGAGTCCGAGGTTGCCCTCCTGGATGAGGTCGAGGAAGAGCATTCCCCTGCCGACGTAGCGTTTCGCGATGCTGACGACGAGGCGGAGGTTCGCCTCGGAAAGCTTTTTGCGCGCTTCCACGTCGCCGTTCTGCATACGGACCGCGAGCTCGACCTCCTCCTCCGCGCTGAGGAGCGGAACGCGTCCGATCTCTTTCAGATACATCTTGACGGGGTCGTCGTTGGTGGCCGCCTCGGCAAGCGCCTCTTCCTTTTTCTCGTCGTCGTAATCGTCGAGTATCTCTTTGTCGAGGTCCTTGTCGGGATCGAGGTCGTCTATCGAATCGTCGAGCTGGATATCCTCGATGATCTCTATTCCGGCTTCCTCGAAGGCTTCGTACATACGCTCGACCTGATCGACGTCGAGGTCGGAGTCGTCGAGGACGTCCATAATCTCCTTGCTCGTCAGCGAGCCCTTCGCCTTACCGTATTCGATGAGTTCCTTGACGATGTTTCTCTTTTCGCTCATAGTTCTTCCATCCCTTTCATTCTGCTTCCGGCTTGCGCCGACCGCCCTTTTTGAGCCCCGCTATGTAGTCTTTAAGCTCTTCGGGTGACATTTCTTTGATGGCGTCTCCGGTCAGCCTGCCCTTTTCTTCTTTCAGCACCGAAATCGCTTTTTTAAGCGCGGCCGCGTCATACGGCTCCTTATCGGCGTCCAGCATTATGCGCGTTATCGCGCTGATTTCCGCGACGGGGTCGAAATCCGCGTTGAAGTCCGACAGAGCAGGCGTTCTTCCGTCTGAAACGACGCTGACAATACAATCAAATATCCTGCGGTCGAACTCCGTGACGAAATCGGAATCCGTCAATTCGGTTTTCACAATATCGTAAGCCGAGGTGTTGGCAAACAGACAGCGCAGTATTTCTTCTTCCGCTCGTGCCGCCCTCAGATTAGCGCGTTTTTCGGGGTTTGCCTTGTCGTCGGAGCCGAATGAAACGCGCATCTGCCGCTTCTGCTCCCTGACGAGCTCCCGCCTTCCCTCGCGTTTGCGGCGGTCCTCAATTTCGGTCAGGACCGTCCGCTTATCGACGGAGGTCTGCTCCGCGACGCGGGAGGCGTAGACCTCGCGCTTCAGCGGGCTGTCCTCAGCCGCGATCACCTCGACGGCGGCGTTGATGTAACGCACCTTGCCGTCCGGCTTCGTTATGTCGTTATCCCTTTTCAGCAGCTCCAGCCGGTAGTCGACGTAGCTCCCGGAGCCGTAAAGCAGCTCGCCGAAGGCTTCGGAGCCGTAGCGGCGTATGAATTCGTCCGGGTCCTTCGCGCCCTTGTAGTCGAGGACGTTTATCGAGATGCCGGTCGGCTTGAAAAGCTCTATCGCCTTCGAGGTCGCCGTTCTGCCGGCGGAGTCGGAGTCGTAGGCGATGGTGACTTCGTCGAAGTAGCGCGCGAGCAGCCGCGCCTGTTCCGCGGTTATCGCCGTGCCGCAGGTCGCGACCGCGCCGGTGAAGCCCGCTTCGTGAAGCGAAACCGTGTCGAGGTAGCCTTCGGTAAGCACCAGCTTGTCCGCGCCCTTGGCGAAGTTCAGCGCGAACACCGTCTGCCCCTTGCGGTAGACGGGGGTGTTCGAGGAGTTTATGTATTTGCGCGGGTCCTCGTCGCCGACGCGTCTGCCTCCGAAGGCGACCACCCTGCCGGTTATGTCGATTATCGGGAATATCACGCGGTCGCGGAAAATATCGTAGCAGCCGCCCTTCTTGCCCTTCGAGGCGAGGAAGGCGGAGATCATTTCCTCTTCCTTGTAGCCCTTCGACTTAAGGTGATTCGTGAGCGCGTCCCAGCTGTCCGGCGCGTAGCCGATGCCGAAATGCGTTATCGTCTTCTTTTTCAGACCGCGCTTACGGAGATATTCCATCCCGCGCGCGCCGGCTTCGGAAACGAGCGTTTCGTGGAAAAACCGCGCCGCGTCCCTGTTCATCGCGAGCACGCGGGAGCGCAGGCGCATCGCCTTTTCCTCTTCCTCGTTCTGCTCAACGCGAACGCCCGCGCGGTCGGCGAGCAGCTTGACCGCCTCGGGGTATTCGAGGCTCTCCTCGCGCATAACGAAGGTTATCACGTCGCCTCCCGCGCCGCAGCCGAAGCAATAGAACGACTGCGTATCGCTGAAAACCGTGAAGGACGGCGTCTTCTCGCTGTGAAACGGGCAGAGTCCGACGTACCTGCTGCCGTTCGGCTTCAGGGTGACGTAGCGTGAAATTGTCTCCTCTATCGGGCATCTTTCCTTGATGCTCCGCAGGACGTCGTCCGAGATTCTCATATTATTATCCTTCGGTCACTTATAGCTCTTCGGGATGTAGATGTCCTCGAAAACGCTGATAAGGTAGGTATCCGTCATTCCCGCGATGTAGTCGCAGACGACGCGCTCGACGCCGTCGGTCTCTATCCAGTTCTTATAGCCGTCGGGGAGCTTGTCCGGGTTCTTGCAGAAGTGCTCGTAAAGACGGATTATCGCTGCCTTCGCCTTCTTCTCCTCGCCCTTCGCAAGCGGATTGTAGTAGACCTTTTCGTAAAGGAGCGTGTGCAGCTCGTCGTAAAGCCGCTTTATCTCCGGCTCCATCGTTATTATTTCGCTCTCTTCGCTGGCGCGGACAAGGGAGCAGATCATCGTCGTTATGCGGTCGGAGTGGGATTTGCCCAGGCCTTCGAGGATATGCGCGGGGATGTCGCCGGGCTTCAGTATGCCGGCGGTCTCCGCGTCGTCGATGTCGTGGTTCATATACGCGATGTGGTCGGCGTAGCGCACGATCTGCCCCTCAAGCGTCGCCGCGAGCGGGTCGCAGGTGTGGCGGACGATGCCGTCGCGCACCTCGAAGGTGAGGTTCAGCCCCCGACGGTCGCGTTCCAGTACGTCCACGACGCGCAGCGAATGCTCGTAATGCTTGAAGCCGGTCGGCGAGACCTCGTTGAGCGCCGCTTCGCCGGAGTGCCCGAACGGGGTGTGCCCGAGGTCGTGCCCGAGGGACATGGCTTCCGTGAGGTCCTCGTTGAGGCACAGGGCGCGGGCGATGGTGCGCGCGATCTGCGCGACCTCCAGCGTATGCGTCAGGCGGGTGCGGAAATGATCGCCCTCCGGCGCGAGAAAGACCTGCGTCTTATGCTTCAGTCTGCGGAATGACTTGCAGTGGATTATCCTGTCGCGGTCGCGCTGGAAATCCGTGCGCAGCGGGCAGGGCTCGACGGGCTTGCGCCTCCCCTTCGTGTCGCGGCTCTTGACGGCGCGGGGCGAAAGGAATTCGTATTCAAAGTTTTCGTATGCTTCTCTCGGATCCATCTTCTCTCCCCTCGCTTAAAGCGCGACGAATTCGGCTTCTTCGGAAACGGTCGTTTCCGCCGTGCCGTTTGTCGCCTCCGTGACGGAAGCGACGTATTTTTCAACGTCCTCGCTCCTGACGAGGCAGACGAGGGCGACCCTGTCGCTGTAATCTATGCCGTCGAGTCTGCCGGCCGCCTCCGCGAGCAGCGATACTCTGCCGTGGTAGGAATACTCATAACGCGAGCTGACTCTGCGGCACTCGGTCATCGTGATCTTCTTCGCCGCCGCGACGGCCTCCGCCGCCGCCTTCGTGTATGCGCGGACGAGCCCGGGCGCGCCGAGCAGTATGCCGCCGAAGTAGCGCGTGACGGTTACGACGACGTCGGTCAGACCGGCGTTTTTCAGCACCTCGAGGCATGGCATCCCGCCAGTCCCCTGCGGCTCGCCGTCGTCGGAATAACGCACGGCGCTTCCGCCGGAGGCGATATACGCGTAGACGTTATGGCGCGCGTCGCGTTCGAGCGCGCGGATACGCGAAATGAACGCTGCGGCTTCCTTTTCGTCCGCGGCGTGCGCTATCCTGCCTATGAATTCGGAGCGTTTCTCGGTATGGCGGGCTTCCGCTTCTTCAAAAACGGTTTTATACTCCATACCTGCTCCCCAACGCTGAAACGCGATTATTTTTACTATGCCCGAAAAGCACAAGCCGTATTGAGCTTGTGCTTCGAGAACTCGTTGTATTCTTCAATAGGTCGGCTTGCATACAAACTATCGGCATATCCTCCCGTAAAAACTACGTTGGAGCAATGCTGAACAGTCTTATTTGTTAAGGCCGAACTTCTTGTTGAACTTATCAACACGTCCGCCGGTATCGACCAGCTTCTGCTTGCCCGAATAGAAGGGGTGGCACTTTGAACAGATGTCAACGCGCAGGTCCTTCTTTGTGGAGGAAGTCTCGATGACTTCTCCGCAGGCGCACTTGATGGTCGTCGGCTGATAGTTAGGATGGATTCCTTCCTTCATTGCACAAAACCTCTCTTTTTTAATCAGCAAGAGTCATTATACTATATGACATTCATAAATGCAAGACTTTTTTTCAAAAATCCGCTGATTTTTTTGAAAGCGCCGGGAGAAGCGCTAAACAAGCCGCTCCCTGACCAGCCCGACGGCGCAGCGGAGCGCCGAAAGCGCGTCCGCGACGGTTATCCTGCCGTCGCCGTCAAAGTCGCCCGCGAACGCCTGCGCTTCCGAAGGCGCAAGCAGTCCCGCCGAGGCCCGGAGCGCGAGCAGAGCGTCGCTGACCGTCACTTCGCCGTCGCCGTCAAGCTCGCCGAGCTTCACAGGAGCTTCGCCGTACCAGTAGACCTCCAGCTCGGCTATCTGCATACGCTTTCTGTTCTGGTTATAGGGGTTGCCCCTGATTTTCGTCCCCTCGAGCTTCACGTACTGAGTCTCGACGCCGTCGAAACCGATAACGGCGAAGTCGGTCGGGCGCTCGAAGCCGACCGCCGTCAGCACGGCGTCCCAGTTCTCGCCGTCGTCGCTGACGCTGACGGTGAAGTCCTCCGGCACGCCGAAGCCGGCGTCGTCGCCGTTTATGCGAGGATATACAACGAGCTGGTTTATCGCTTTGCGCTCGCCGAGGTTGATATAGACCCATTCGCTCCTGCCGCCGCTGAGGTTCTTCGACGACCAGCCCTCGTTTTCGCCGACGCGCGTTTCGCGCACGCCGTCGTTGACGAAGCGCTGGCGTAGCGCGGGATCGGTGCCGTAGGCGGTCGAAACGGCCGTGCGGCAGCCGAGCGCGTAGTTTTCGCTGACAGGCAGCGAGGTCGGCGCGAAGCGCGCGAAGAGCTCCCTGTCCGCGTCCGCGGTCAGCGTTATAACGCTTTCGCGCGAGCCGACGGAGCCGTCGAAGCCCGCGAAGCAGTATCCGCGCGCGGGTATCGCCTTCACTATTACCGGCGCGCCGGCGGCGAAGGTCTCCTCATAGGGCAGATCGACGGGGACGCCGTTTACCTCCACCCTGCCGTTTTCCGTTTCGCCGACGCGCAGCGTGAAGCTTTCGCCGGACGGCTTCTCCGCCGCGAAGGACTCGAAGCGCCAATCGCCCGCCCCGACGTTGAAATAGATATAGCCGAAGTCGCTGTAAGCGTACCCGACGCCGGACACGTCTGCGTTCACCGCGCCGCCGTTCCAGACGGGCGCGTCGCCGCAGAGAATTGCGGTATCTCCCTCCGCCCGCGGCACGCCGACAAGCGCCTCGCTGCCATCCGGCACGTTGAAGCGCGCCGTAAAGCGCCCGTCCTTCTTCTCCGCTTCGACCTCGATAAGCCCCTTGACGGAGGGGATGCCGGCGCTGACCTTCGTTATCTGCTCTCCGAGCTGAGGCTTGACGAGGAAGCGCTCGTAGCCCGCCTCCAGCGGACGGACGCCCGCGGCGTAGCCGGAAAGCGAAACGAGTCCGCCGCCCGCCCAGCCGTGGTTCGCGCTGCCGTCCTTGTTCCAGCGTTCCGAAAGCGTCGGGTAGTCGTTCATAACGTCGTTGTAGTAGCTCTCCTTCATCCGCTGCTCGGCGGCCTCGGGGTAGCCCATTATGTAAAGCGCCTCGATGCAGTATTTGACCATATACGGACTCGCGAACCTGTTATTCACGAGTATATCGCGCAGCGCCGGGAACTTATCCGGCGAAGCGAGGCCCGCGAAGACCGCGAGCGCCTGCGCTCTGTCGTCGGCGGGGCCCGTGTAGGTCGAGGCACGGTACTCGCCGCCGTTCCAGAAGAGGCGGTCGAATTTCGAAGCCATCGCGTCGCGCACGGAGGAGTAGTACTCCGCCGTCTCCGCGTCGCCGAGCGCGGAGGCGAAGTCGATGACGGTCTTCACCCCGATATACGCCCATATGTTAAGGCACAGGTCCTTGTCGATGTTGTCTCCCCAGTCCACCCAGCTCAGATGCTGCGTATTCGTGCCGTTCCGACGCTCGAACGGAACGGTGAAGGAGGTCCTGTCGAGCCTGAAAAGCTCTATATACTTAAGCAGCGCGGGGTAAGCCTTCTCAAGCGTCAGGCGGTCGCCCGAATAGAGATAGTACTGAAACCACGACATGACTCCCGCGAGCGACTGCCCCGGCAGCTCCGCCCACTCGTTATAGCGGAAGGTGGCGGGCGCGGTCGAAGATATGACGCCGTCCTCGTTCTGCCAGTTTACGCGGACGGAAATATCCTTGCGCAGCGCGTCGAAGACGCTTTCGTCGAGCGTGTAGTACGCGATCTGCGCCTCGTTTACCATATCGCCGAGCCACGGCGCGCGTTCGGAGTCCGGGCAGTCCATAAACGTATCGCGGATGTTGACGTAGACGGTGTCGGCGGCCTTGCGCCAGAGCGTATCGTAGAAATCGTCGTCGCAGTCGAAGTAGCCGACCTCCTCGGCGTTGTAGCCGGAGCGGCGGTAGCCGAGCTCGACGACCTCGACGCCCTCGGGTACAGTGAAGTCCGCGTACCACCAGTTTATCCATGCGGGCGACTCGTATTCCTGCTCGACGGCTTCGCCGTCCGCGCCGCCCTTCGTCGTGTAGGTCACAGAGTATCTGCCGGCGTTAGGCACCTGTATCTTTATCGTCTTGCCCGCCGGCGCGACGACCTTCAGGTACGCGCCGAAGTGGATGTTCGTCGGGAACAGCACGCGGTAGCCGCCGGATATCGGCTGCACGAAATCGGTATCGTCGGGCGTGTAGGTCACGCGGTCCCACACCTTCCATTCGGGGATCGGCCGCCGCCAGAGCTCGTTCCACGGCTTATCGCCCGCCGCGCCGAGCTCCGCGGCGCTTTCCCATCCGGAAGCGTCGAACTCCGGTTTGTAAAAACCGTCGAAGCCCCGGCGCGCGTCGTATACGATATGGAACTCCTGCGCGTGGACGTTCACGCGCCCCGAAGGCTGATAGCCGAAGTGACGGCTGACGCGCCAGCTCGAATCGGAAACGACGAGCCGGCCGCCCATCCGCGACTCAAAGAGGAACGCGCCCTGCCCGCTGCCGACGTGGGAGTGCCCCTCGTTGCCGTAATACCACACGAGCGCGACGACGACGTTCCCGCCCTCGCGCAGGTAAGGCGTGATGACAACCTCGTCGTAGTAGGTCGCGACCTCGGTGATCATTTCGTCGAGGTCGGGCTGTTCGTCGCCGCCGGCGGGGTAAATATCCTTCTTCAGAAGCGCCGCGCCGCGCTTGAGCTGGCCCTCGTATACCGCGAGCTCGCCGTTTATCCAGAGCCAGTATTTCGTATCGGCGGCGATCTTCGCGGTTATCTCGCCCGCGAGGTCGGAAGCGTCGAGCGTGACTTCCTTGCGGAACGCCATCCAGCGGTTCTGCGCTCCATCGTCGGAGGGCGACCATATCCACTTCGCGGAGAAACCGTATTCGCTTTTCGCGAAGGCGTCCTCGCCGCGCGCGACGACCGCCGCGGCGTTGTTCGCGGAAAAGTCCGGTTTCGCCTCCCCCGCCTGCGCGAAGGAAGCCGCCGGGATCGCTCCGAGCAGCAGCGCCAACGCGAGCGCGAAGGCGCATACGCGTTTTATGATAAGGGCGTTTTTCATAGCCGTACCCTCCAAAAGCCTTTTTTATATGCCTGCAGATATATTCTATCACGCCGCGGGCGTTCCGTCAATACGCGCGGAGGAGACTTCGCATAATATATATTGATAATTTTCGCAAATTCGCGAAAAAAACTCTTGACAAAAGCGCGGCGACAGTGTAAAATAGCCTTTGCCGCGTGTTGAGGGCGTGTTTTTTGCACGCGTAAAAGGCGCTTCGCCTGCCCTCGAACAGCGAGTCCTAATGAAAGAGAGGCTTTGTAATGTACGCTATATTCGTAACCGGCGGAAAACAGTACAAGGTTGAAAAGGGAGATCAGATCTACATCGAGAAGCTCGATGCAGCCGAAGGCGACGAGGTCGTATTCGATCAGGTTCTTTTTATCGGAGACGGCAAGAAGAACAAGATCGGCACCCCGACCGTCAAGGGCGCGACCGTAACCGCTTCCGTTCTGAAGAACGGCAAGGGCAAGAAGGTCACCATCCTGAAGTATAAGCCCAAGAAGGATTCCCGCAAAAAGCAGGGTCACAGACAGCCTTATACGAAGGTTGAGATAACCGCAGTTTCCGCCTCCGCCAAGAAAGCGGAAAAGACGGAAGAAGCCGCCGAGTAATGATATCCGCGGTTTTCAAAAGATCCGGCGGGAAATACGTCGGATTTGAGGTCGGAGGACATTCGGGGCTTGCCGAAGCCGGCAGCGACGTGCTTTGCGCGGCTGTTTCGGCGGCGACCGAGCTGGCGGCCAACCTCGCCGGAGGCGAGGCGCGCGTCGACGAAGCGGCCGCGAAGGTCGCGGTCCGTATCCCCCGCCCCGACGAAAACAGCGAGCGCGTGATAAGCGCATTGCGCGGTCAGCTCGAGAGCTATTCGGAGGAGTATCCGGATAACATCAGAATCACTGAACAGGAGTGTGTGTTATGATCAGATTAGGAATACAGTTTTTCGCTCATAAAAAGGGAATGGGCTCCACCAAGAACGGCAGAGATTCCCACTCCAAGCGCCTCGGCGCGAAGCGCGGCGACGGCCAGTACGTCCTCGCGGGCAACATCCTCGTCCGCCAGAGAGGCACCAAGATCCATCCCGGCGTGAACGTCGGCAAAGGCTCCGACGATACGCTCTTCGCCACCGTCAACGGCAAGGTCAAGTTCGAGCGCGTCGGAAAGGATAAGAAGCAGGTCAGCGTCTACGAGGCGTAATTTGCTTTGATTCGAGCGTAAAGCGGGACAAGCGTGTGCTTGCCCTGCTTTTTTTGTCGCGGCGAAAAGAAGCGCGGTGGGGACGAAAGAAACGCAGGGCGCCTGCGGACTCGGCTCCCTCTGAGGAGGGAGCTGGATTGCCGGAGCAAAGCGAAGGCAAGACTCAGGGAGAGATAACGACGATTTTCCTAACGCATAAGCGTTGTGCCGGAGACGAGGTAAATGTGCGAGAGATAATTTGCCGTCTTCGGAACGAAGTCCCTGCTTGAGACAGTTAGGCGTTATCTCTCCCTCAATCTCGAAGGGCTTCGCCCTTCTCGACAGCTCCCTCCCAGAGGGAGCCAAGAGGCCGCGCCGCGCCCTCAGGATGACAGAAAAACGCGAGGTTCTGCGTTTGTTCGCGGGCGATTAAAATCGCCCCTACGGTACGCTGCAAATCGCATAAACTGACAGCAAAAGGCCTCCCGCGAGGGAGGCCTTTTTGTCATAAAGGAAGAACAAAATCGGATCGGAGTCAGCGATAACCGACCCGCTTTGCCACTGAGAATCAACGCCGCAGCAGGCGCGTGGAGATAATCACCGGAACTCGCTTTATCTCACGCCGAGATAAACTATTATCTCCCCGATGAAATCGCCCGGCAAGCGTTCTCTTTCCGCGAACGCTTACCGTTCAAACGCCGCCGTCACGTTATTTCGGCATAAACTCGCCGTAGAGCTCAATCAGATCAATCACGTCGCTGAAGCTGAACACTCCCTTTTCCACCGGAATCTTCAGATACGCTCCGTTGAAAGCGACGAACTGATCATAGGTCACATAATCGGCAAATACGCCGTAGTCATACAGGCCGTAAGTCTCAACGTCAGCTTCAAACTGCGCCGCGTCATATCTGAGCCTGCCGCCCATCGCAATCCAGTTATAGAAATCAGCGGGCGGAGCGACGGTCAGCAGTCCGGAGGCGAAGACGTTGAAGGCGCCGGCGGAAGTGATCGAGTAAGCCGCGGTGTATTCTTCGGTCACGGTCGCGCTTACCAGCGTAACGAGCTTGACCAAGCCGTCGGGATCGTACTGCACGAACTTGCGTCCGATATAATCGGCGTAGTTATCAGCGGTGATGTAAACGAACGCGTTCGCATCGTAATCGAATACGCCGTGATCGCCGATGATTCTGAGTACCGTTCCGTCGGAGAACTCAAGATTCGCAACGGTATAGAGCTCGGAGCCGTGATTGACGAGGATCGCGACGCCCTGATTGGAATAGGTACCGTTGAAGAAATCCCACGCAAGGAGCCTGTCGCTGAACGCTACGTCTTCAATAGCCTTCTGAGAACCGTCAGCCAACGTGATCAGCGTTCCGGCAGCGAAGCAGCTGGAGGAAGAGGAAGCGGTAATCGTGAGGTTCGCTCTGGGCATATCAAACTCGGTATCAAGGCTGTAGGCCGTTCCGTTCTGATCTTTTATAGTGCAAGATTTCGAGTTCGACTGTTTATACACAACCGAAACTTTGATTTTATCTCCCGGCTTAACTTTGCTGATTCTATCCCATTCTTCGCCATTTACGGTCACTGTGACAGTAGCTTCGGTCTCGGACAGATTGATCTTGAATTCTGTTATCTCTGTCCATTCAGTATGGAACTGAACGTCTTCATCGGACGAATTGATCAACATACCGTTTTTGCCCGTGAAGGAGCTGTCGGTCGTCGACCATCCGCCAAAGATATAACCGACTTTAGTCTTGGCAGGGAGAAGGACGGTTTTTCCGGCCGGAGCAGTCAGGATATAATCATTGCCGGAGTTCTCAAGATCTCTCACTTCGAACGTATTGTCGGAATTGATAACCAGATACTGCTCCGAAGAAACAGTCGTTTGAATATCCGTACCGCCAGTTCTCGTTGTAACCGTTCCGGAGACGGGCGCGGAGTTTTTCAGAGTAATGAATCTGCCGCCCTGAATCTCGAAAACGTTTGCATTTCTTACATAAACCGCATTTGTTGTGGCCGACACGAAGTTGCCGCCGTATATTACGGTTTTTTCAGTATTTTTGTTATATTTCTCAAACGCATAACCGTTTGTCGCGTAGACCGTTCCGGTCTTGTCAGCGCTCGAGTCTCTGATTGCACGCTGACCGCCGTCGGTACCGGTATTGGCAGTGCAAATAATCGCTGTGCCCGAGCCGGTGTATGTGTAAGTATGACCGTTTAAATCCAAAACCATTCTTGCTGACAGATTAATGCCATACTTATCATAGCTACTGCTTATCGATCCCTCGTCGCTTATCGTCGTATCCTTCATAAGCATTACGTAATCGCCTGTGCCGGCAGCATTAACAGCCGCCACAAAAGAATAATACTCATCATAGGGAGTTGACGCTGTGGGAGTTTGTCTGGTATCTCCTAAGTGATAAAGACGAGCGGTAACCGCGGACTGAACCGTGTAAACCTTTTTCAGCGGATTATCCGGATCCGGGGTCACGAGAATCTCAAAGTTCTCGGGGTTCTCAACGCTCCTCGTTACGGTGGCGCCGGTCCAGGAAACGCCGTCTGTGAGAGATACGACCGTGAACGATTCATCCTGCGCGATCTCTTTTGCCGCGGAGGCGTTTTCCACGATATAAACCGTCTCGCCGATATTCGCGAATCTGATTGCGTCGTCAGCGCCGCCGGCGTATGTGTAAATGACCTTACCGGTCTTCGCAGTGAAGGTTTCGGGTTCGGCAGCGCTGATCTCAAAGCTGTTCCCGGAAGAACCAACGAGATACTTGCCTTCTTCAACGAATCTGCCTATTGTATCGTTGGAGAAAGTGCCGCCCTTGACGGTCAGAACATCGGAATGAATTTCGTCACTCATACGGTCCTTACCATTCTCGTCGTATTTATTCATATGCCCGGTTATGGTGTTGTTTGAAGAATAAGTTCCGCCAAGGATGGTAACACTGTCCTTATCGGTGCAAACAGTGAACACTTCGTCATATCGGGAGTTAATATACTGGTCCTTATCCACATATCCCGTCTTGTATATGTAGCGTCCGTACAAATTGTTATCACAGTAATTTGACGGAGCGCCGCGCGTCAGATCGTCTTCGATATTCGTGAAGTAGAGCGCGGGAATGTTTCCAGACGCGACGGTCAGGTTCTCGAGAACTACGTTCTTGGCGGGAACCAACGGATGGTACCCGGAAACGGCTTCGTAATTATCGTCTCCGTAATTCAGATGCTTCCACTTAACGTTTGTCGACTTATGCTCGCCGACGCGAATCTGGCCGTTGATCGTGCCGTCCTTGACGGTGACGGTATCGCAGTCATAGAGACGCAGGGCGTAAGCGCCGGTACCGGTGCTTGTCTGCGTAAGCGTGAAGCCGTCCATATCGAGCGTGACGTTGTTCACGCCGGTGACGGTCGCGGGATCGCTGACGTTGCGCAGGAGCGTGACGGTTTTGCCGTCCGCAGCGTCAAGAGCGTCCTGAAGGTGGAGGTAATAGGTATCGGTAGCGTAGATGACGGCGTCCGCGACCGCGGTGACGGTGCAGGTGCCGATAACGCCGTCAGCCGTCGCGGTGATGGTGACAACGCCCGCTTTGTGCGCGGTGACTGCGCCGTTCTGATCGACCGAAATGACGGAGGGATCGGAGGAGGACCAGGTGATGGTCTTATAGGTCGCCTCGTCCGGCAGGACCGTTCCGGTCACGTTGGTGCTCGCGCCGACGTCGATGGTGGAATCCGCGACCTCGACGGCCAGGGACTCGACCGCGATCTTGCTGTCAAACTGAATATCGAAAATACTGTATTTATCCGACTTGATGGTCAGGATGCCGTTCTCGTGATCGTAGTAGTAGCCGACAGCGTTTTCATCCGCGCTCGAAAGCATGCTCATTTCGACGGGGTCGGAGCCTTCGTGAGAGTGGGTGACGCTGATTATCTTGAGATCCTTGCCGATGTTCAGCTCGTTAACAACTATATTGCTGAATTCGGTAACGTCCTTGGTCTCGGAGGTGGTCTCGCCCGTCTGCCCGTCGGTCGTGGTGGTGGTATAGCTGTAGCTTATATCGTACGATACCGAGTTGATGTGGCTTTCGGATTTTATTTCGCGATTCAATACGCCGGAGGAGTCGGAGGTGTATTCCGTATCATCCGCCAGCTTCACGGACGTGTCCGCGGGGACGGTGGAAACGGCGAGCGCGTCGCGGATGACGGTTTCGCCCGCGGCGTCAACGTTAAAGTTTTCACCGGCGTTGGTGTTCATAGCGTACGCGACCGGGGGGAAGCCCGCCTGCGCGTCGTACATATTATCGAAGCTGTCGTATTCGACGGTCGCCTGCGTCGCGATGATGGTCACGTCGATGATGATCGAGGTGCCCATATATTCGTTGCCGGCTTCTTCCTGCATATGAACGGCGAGCGCGAAATAGTCGGTGCCGTCTTCGCCGTCGGTATAGCCGACCGGGTTGATCTTACCGTAAGGCGCGGCCGTGATACGCGCGAAGGACGGGGTGACAGCTTCGCCGGAGGCGGCTCTCATCGCTTCGCCTATCGTGCCGGCGGGAGTCGTCGACGCGCTGAGGACCGCGTTCCAGTTGGAGAACTGGGTCGCGTTCGTGGCTCCGTCAACAACGGAGAAATCCAGCACGTCGGCGAGATTCACCGTGTCGTTGACGTTGACGTCTCTGACGTCGAGCAGGATATTATATCTGAGCGCAAGGTTGCCGTTGTTCTTCACGGCAAGATATACGACCTGGGTCTTGCCGGGCTCCCAGAGCGTTGCGCTGCTGTCCTGAGCGACGGCGGCTTCTCTGAAGATATCGCCTTCGCCGCCGGCGATGGATACGTATTTCGTCTGGTCGCTCTGCTCGTCATACTTATACATAAGCAGATCGACGTCCAGCGTACCGGACATGATGCGGTTGCCGGAGCTCGTGACGCTGTCGGTGTACCACGCGAAGGTGGTCCCCGCAAGCATTACGAAGCACATCACGAACGACATAAATGAGCTTATGAACGCCCGTTTCGCTGAGTGTTTCTTTGTCATTGTTTTTTCTCTCCTTTAAGGGTTTACTTTGCAAAGTATTCAAAAAGAGCGCGACCTCTTTTTGACCGGGTAAGATACAACATAATTGGCATTATGTTGTTTATTTGCGTCGATCCTGAAGCTGAATATACTAACAGGATACAAATATATCGTTGATTATATATCAAATCTTTCGGAAAATCAAGAGTTTTCTGCAAAAAACACGAAATTTATTCTATGGTTCTCCGGAGGCGACTGCGCTGAAAAACGCTGCGATGGGGGACACGGCGGGCGAGCACCCCTTCCCGGCGCTTTCCGCAAACGAATTCGCGCGGAGCCACAACATAATGCCAATTATGTTGTATCTTACCCGGTCAAAAAGAGGTCGCGCTCTTTTTGAATACTTTGCAAAGTAAACCCTTAAAGGAGAGAAAAAACAATGACAAAGAAACACTCAGCGAA